>NZ_JBITDL010000011.1:0-230838 GCF_044454225.1 Streptomyces sp. NPDC051563 | reverse complement strand
CCCCTGCTCGAGCGGAGCCGAGAGCTTGGGGAAGTCGGCGAGTGACGACAACGCGGCGAGGCGCGGTGCCAGGCCCCGCGAGCCCGGCCTGATCGACAAGACACCCCCTAGAGGCGCGGCGTGAGCGCGTGCGGGTCCGGCCCGCCGCCGGGCCGGAAGCACGCGGTGATCGCCTTCCCGCCGTGGCAGGCGTGGACGTCCAGGGAATCGGCCAGTGCGGTGACGATCCCCAGCCCGCGCCCCGAGGTGGCGCTCGCGTCCGCGTCGGGGTCCCGGTGCCGGGGCAGCCGGGGATCGGAGTCCGCCACGCTGACGTGCAGGCAGCAGCCGTCCCAGGTCAGTACCAGGTGTGCGGTGCCGGCCGCGTGCAGGTGCGCGTTGGTGACGAGTTCGGAGACACAGATCAGCACGGAGTACACCGGGTCGTCCGCCGACTCGCCCCACGGCAGCGACGCCAGGTGGTCCGCCGTCCACTCCCGCGCCGCCCGGACACCCTCCGCGACGGGAAACGACCGGGCCCAGCCCACTGCCTTGACCGCCATCCCCTTCACCCCCGTTTCCTCCGTGGTGTGTGCGTTCCGCCGGTTCGTCTACCCGGAACCCGCAGGGTCACCCAGGAGCGTGCGGAAGCTCTTGTTCCCAGGGGAGTTCGGCCCGGCCGCGGAGGGCTTGCGGAATGGCTCCGGCCCACTTGGTGTTCCCGCAGGCGGGATGCGCCGTCCCCGGTGTGATCGACCGTGCCTTATCGTCCCTTCGGCGGCGCTAGCCTTCACCGGACCGGTGGTGCGGCGAAGAGGGATCCCCGTGGAGTCGGGCGCATCCGTGCGCCCCGGAACCGGGGGCCTTCTTGTCCCGTTCGTCGGAGTGTCGGTTACGAGTGTGAGGTGTGGGGCGGATGGCCGAGCGGGCGGGCACGGGTTCAGCGGGCGGGGTGCCCCCGTTCCCCGGTGAGGGCGGGATCGGTGAGGCGGAGCTGCGCAGGCTGCTGGCCGGGCTGACCGCGGTACGTGACGGGGACTTCCGTACGCGGCTGCCCGATGCGGCGGACGGGCTGCTCGGGGAGATCGCCACCGTCTTCAACGGGATGGTCAACCAGCTGTCGCTGTTCACCTCCGAGGTGACGAGGGTGGCCCGCGAGGTCGGCACCGAGGGGACGCTGGGCGGTCAGGCAGACGTGCCCGGCGTCGGCGGCGCCTGGCTGGACCTCACGGATTCCGTCAACTTCATGGCGGGAAACCTGACCGCCCAGGTGCGCTCCATCGCCCAGGTCGCGACCGCCGTGGCCAAGGGCGACCTGTCGCAGAAGATCACCGTCACCGCGCGCGGGGAGATCCTGGAGCTGAAGGAGACCATCAACACGATGGTCGACCAGCTCTCCGGATTCGCCGGCGAGGTCACCCGCGTGGCCCGCGAGGTCGGCACCGAGGGCCGGCTCGGCGGCCAGGCGGACGTCAAGGGCGTCTCCGGTACGTGGAAGGACCTGACGGAGTCGGTCAACGTCATGGCCGACAACCTGACCGCCCAGGTGCGTTCCATCGCCGAGGTCACCACCGCCGTGGCCCAGGGCGACCTGACCCAGAAGATCCGGGTGGACGCGCGCGGGGAGATCCTGGAGCTGAAGGAGACCATCAACACGATGGTCGACCAGCTGTCCGCCTTCGCCGACGAGGTCACCCGGGTGGCCCGCGAGGTCGGCACCGAGGGCAACCTGGGCGGTCAGGCCACGGTCCGGGGAGTCTCCGGCACCTGGAAGGACCTCACCGACAACGTCAACGTCATGGCCTCCAACCTCACCGGCCAGGTGCGCTCCATCGCCCAGGTGGCCACCGCCGTGGCCCGCGGCGACCTCTCGCAGAAGATCATGGTGGAGGCGAAGGGCGAGGTCGCCGCGCTGGCCGGGGTCATCAACACGATGGTCGACACCCTGTCCGCCTTCGCCGACGAAGTGACGCGCGTGGCCCGCGAGGTGGGCACCGAGGGCCGGCTCGGCGGCCAGGCACAGGTGCCCAATGTGGCGGGCACCTGGAAGGACCTCACCGACAACGTCAACTCCATGGCCAACAACCTCACCGGCCAGGTCCGCAACATCGCCCTCGTCACCACGGCCGTCGCCAACGGCGACCTGTCCAAGAAGATCGACGTGGACGCCCGCGGGGAGATCCTGGAGCTGAAGACCACCATCAACACGATGGTCGACCAGCTGTCCGCCTTCGCCGCCGAAGTCACCCGCGTCGCCCGCGAGGTGGGCAGCGAGGGCCGGCTCGGCGGCCAGGCCGAGGTCGAAGGGGTCTCCGGCACCTGGAAGCGGCTGACCGAGAACGTCAACGAGCTGGCCGGCAACCTGACCCGACAGGTCCGGGCCATCGCCGAGGTCGCCAGTGCGGTCGCGGAGGGCGACCTGACCCGCTCGATCACGGTCGACGCCTCGGGCGAGGTCGCCGAACTCAAGGACAACATCAACTCCATGGTCGGCTCGCTCCGCGAAAGCACCCGGGCCAACCAGGAGCAGGACTGGCTCAAGTCGAACCTGGCCCGCATCTCCGGCCTGATGCAGGGCCACCGGGACCTGGCCGCCGTGGCCGAGCTCGTCATGGACGAACTGACCCCGCTGGTCGCCGCCCAGTACGGCGCCTTCTACCTCGCCGAGGACCGCCCCGGCGCCACCGTGCTCACCCTCGTCGGCTCCTACGGGCGCTCCGCCGCCGCCCAGGAGGGCGCCGCCTTCGCCCTCGGGGAGTCCCTCGTCGGACAGGCGGCCCGCAGCCGCCGGATCATCGCCACCGACCAGGTTCCCGCCGGCTACGTGATCTCCTCCGGGCTGGGCCACACCACCCCGGGCAGCCTGATCATCCTGCCGATCGTGGTGGACGACCAGATCCTCGGAGTGATCGAGCTCGCCTCCTTCTCCGCCTTCAATCCGGTCCACCGCGACTTCCTGGCCCAGCTGATGGAGGCGATCGGCGCCAACGTCAACACGATCGTCGCCAACGCCCGCACCGACGAGCTCCTCGGCGAGTCCCAGCGGCTGACCGGTGAACTCCAGGCCCGCTCCGAGGAACTCCAGGTCCAGCAGGAGGAACTCCAGCGCTCCAACGCCGAACTGGAGGAGAAGGCCGCGCTCCTCGCCAGCCAGAACAGCGACATCGAGGCCAAGAACCTGGAGATCGAGCAGGCCCGGCAGGAGCTGGAGACCCGCGCGCAGCAGCTGTCGCTGGCCTCCACGTACAAGTCCGAGTTCCTGGCCAACATGAGCCACGAGCTGCGCACCCCGCTCAACAGTCTGCTGATCCTGGCCCAGTTGCTCGCCCAGAACCCCGCCCGCAACCTCACCCCCAAGCAGGTCGAGTACGCCGGCATCATCCACTCGGCCGGTTCGGACCTCCTCCAGCTGATCAACGACATCCTCGACCTGTCGAAGGTCGAGGCCGGGAAGATGGACATCCACCCCGAGCGGGTGCACCTGCCCCAGCTCCTGGAGTACGTCGACGCCACCTTCCGGCCGATGACCACGCAGAAGAGCCTTGACTTCACCGTCACCACCGCCCCCGGCGCCCCCGACGACCTGCTCACCGACGACTCCCGGCTGCGCTAGATCCTGCGCAACCTCCTGTCGAACGCCGTGAAGTTCACCGAGCGCGGCGGCGTCGAGCTCCGCATCGAACCGGCCGCGGCCCCCGAGCTGCCCGCCGGGCTCTCCCGGCGCGGTCCGATGCTGGCCTTCCGGGTGCGCGACACGGGCATCGGCATCCCCGAACAGCAGCTGGAGTCCGTCTTCGGAGCCTTCCAGCAGGCCGACGGCACCACCAGCCGCAAGTACGGCGGCACCGGTCTCGGGCTGTCCATCAGCCGCGAGATCGCCCAGCTCCTCGGTGGCGCCGTCACCGCGGAGAGCACCCCCGGCCAGGGCAGCACCTTCACCCTCTACCTGCCGGTCAGCCGTGCGGACTACGAGGACGCCTCCTCCTCCGAAGCCGTCCCGGCGCTCCCGCCTGGGGCCCCGTACCGAGCGGCGAAGGGTCCGGGCAACCGTCCGGGCAAGCCCGAACTCCCCGAACAGCGCAAGCCGCGACGGCTGCTGGTGATCGAGGAGCGGACCAACGGCCTGCTCTCCCTCGTCGCCGAAAGCGCCGACCGGGACTTCGCCCCCGGCCACCGGGGCACGGGGGAGCGGGGCGGCATCCACGTGGTCAACGCCACCGGCTCCCGCGAGGCCGCCGCCGCCCTGGCGGCGCACTCCTTCCACTGCGTGGTCCTGGAACTGGACCTGCCCGACGGTGAAGCCCTCCGGTTCCTCGACGCCCTCGACGGAGACCCGGCCCTCGCCTCGCTCCCCGTCCTCGCGCACAACAACCCCCGCGTGCGGCCCGGCCAGGAGGAGGCCCTGCGACAGCGGGCCGCGTCACACCGCGTGGAACTGCTCTCCAGCCTGGACGAGCTGCGCGAACGCATCGCCCTGCACCTGTCCGCCGAACAGCCGGGAGACGTCCTGCCCCTGGTCCACGGCGACGCGCGCCGCCCGCACGCCGATCACGTGGTCGAAGGCGACCTGGCCGGACGCACCGTCCTCGTCGTCGACGACGACGCGCGCAACCTCTTCGCCCTCAGCGGGGTCCTGGAACTGCACGGCATGCGGGTGCTCCACGCCGAGGACGGGCGCAAGGGCATCGACGCCCTCGTCCGCAACACCGGGGTCGACATCGTCCTGATGGACGTGATGATGCCGGAGCTGGACGGCTACGCCGCCACCGCCGAGATCCGGCGGATGCCGCAGTACGCCGATCTGCCCATCATCGCGGTCACGGCCAAGGCGATGCCCGGGGACCGGGAGAAGAGCCTCGCCGCGGGAGCCAGCGACTACGTCACCAAGCCGGTGGACGCCGACGACCTCATCGCCCGCATCCGCCGCCGGCTCACCCGATGACCGGCGACACGCACCGGTACGACGCCGTCCGCGGGCCGGGAACCCCGGACGGCGAGCGGCCCGCGGGCCTCGTACCGCAGCAGTCTCCGACTCCGCTGGGGCGCCTCGTCGCCACGGTGGAACGGCTGCGCCGGGAGGTCCTGGAGGCACAAGCGGCCGCCGACGGGCGGGCCCTGGTCGAGCTGGCCAAGGGCATCCTGATCGGGCAGCTGAACTGCACCCCGGCCGCGGCGGCCCGCCAGCTCGACGTGCTGAGCCGCGAGAGCGGGATGTCCCCCCTCGCACTCGCCGCCGACATCGTCAACCAGGCCTCCCGCGACCATGTCAGCGCGATCGCCGCCGAGTTCGTCGAACGCACGGGTACGGACGGGGGTACTGACGCGGGTACGGACGCGGGTACGGGTACGGCTGCCGGTACCGGCGGCTCCGGACCCGCCGGCCGGCACTCCACCGTGTCGGTGCGCCTGCGCACCGCCGAGAGCGGGGTGCTGGCCGTCACCGCCGACACCCAGGCGGTGGCCGAGTCCCTCCTGACCAACGCCCTGAGCCCCCTCGGAGCGGTCGCGGTGGCCGTCTGGACGGCCGAACCCGACGGTTCGCTGGCCCTCGCCGGCCACGCCGGGTTCCCGCCCAGGGAGGCCGTCCGCTGGCGCCACGTACCCCCGGGCGTCTCCACCGCCGCCCGCCTCGCGCTGGCGGAACGCCGGCTGGTCACCCTCACCGACCTCGACCGGGAAGGACTCCCCTCCATCGGCCGCGCCGAGTGGCCCGGCGGCGGACGGATGACGGTGCCCACGGGAACGGGCGGCCGCATCCAGGGCGTTCTGGAGATCTGCTGGCCGCGGCCCCTGGAACCCCAGGCACCCTCGGTCGAGCGCCAGGTGGAAGCCCTCGCCGAGCTGTGCGCCCGCACCATGGACGCCGCGCCCCCGCTCGACCCCGCGGCGACCGAGGCGCTCCTCCCGGACGTCGCCGAGCTCATCGACCTCGCCGAGGGGCTCCACGACCCGGCCGTGGTCCTCACCCCGGTCCTCGACCCCGAGGGCCGGCTCGCCGACTTCCGGATCCGGCACACCGGCAGCCGCTTCGTCGACCCGGTGGGACGCCCGCGCGGCGACGTCAACGGCGCCCTGCTCCTGGAGGCCTACCCGCTGGCCGCTGGGGAGAGCGGACTCTTCGACATCATCGAGCGCGTGCACGCGACGGGCGAGCCGTTCCGCGCCGAACGCATGAGCTTGACCGCACTCGTCGACCAGATCCCGGTGACCTCGGTGGCCGACATCAGCGTCAGCCGCCACGGATCCGCCGTCCTGCTGATCTGGCGGATCCAGGACGAAACGGCCCGGCTGGCCAGCCTCCTCCAGCACGCCCAGCGCCTCGGCCGCATCGGGGGCTTCGAAGAGAACCTCCTCACCGGCGAGACCACCTGGAACGCCCAGCTCTACGCGCTCCACGGACTCCCGCCCACCGCGCCCCCGGTCCGGCTGCGGGAACTCCCCGGCTACGCACACCCCGACGACTCCGCGGCCCTCGGCCGGTTCCTGCGCGCGGTCCTGCGCCACCGCCGCCCCGCCTCCGTCAACCTGCGCCTGCGCAGATCCGACGGCATCACCCGCCACATCCGGGTCATCGCCGAGCCCGTCCTCGACGCGGACCAGCGGCTGCACGTCGTGCGCGGCGCCTACCAGGACATCTCCGCCCAGCACTGGACCGAGGTCGCCCTGGCCGCCACCCGGGACCAACTCGCCTACTCCGAGGCCGAGTCCGCCGAACGGAACAGGCTGGCCCTCCAGCTCCAGCACGCCATCATGCCCGCCACCCCGCCGGCCATCGAGGCGCCGGGCCTGCGGGTGGCCGTCCGCTACCGGCCCGCGGAGATCGAGGCGCTCGTCGGCGGAGACTGGTACGACACCGTGGTGCTACCCTCCGGACTGATCATGCTGTCGGTGGGCGACGTCGCCGGGCACGGCATCGAGGCGGCCACCGGCATGGTCGTCCTGCGCAACGCCCTGCGCGGCCTCGCCGTCACCGGGGCGGGCCCCGGCCAGCTGCTGTCCTGGCTCAACACGGTCACGCACCACCTGGCCAAGCACGTGACGGCCACGGCCGTCTGCGGCCTCTTCGACCCGCGCACGAGGGTGATGCGCTGGGCCCGTGCGGGCCACCTGCCCCCGGTACTCGTCCGCGCCGGGGAGGCGGAGGCCTTCCCGCTGATCGAGGGGCTGCTCCTCGGAGCGCTGCCCGATGTCGCCTACGTCGAGCGGGAGGTGCAGCTCGAACCGGGCGACACGCTGCTGATGTTCACGGACGGGCTGGTGGAGCGCCGGGACTCCTCGGTGCAGGAGTCGCTCGGCCACCTCGTGCGGGCGGCGGCCACCACCGACGGGGACCTGGACGGCCAGCTGGACCGCCTCCTCGCCGCGAGCCGCTCCGACACGGACGACGACACGTGCGTCATCGGCATCCGGGTCGGATGACGGCCCCGGCCGGCCGGTTACCGGGCGGCGATGCGCACGGAGTCGATGACGACCTTCTGCCGCGGTGCTCCGTCGCTCCCGCCGTCCGCGGTCCCCTTCCGCGCGATCTCGCGCAGCACCCCGGCGTTCCCGGTGACCTTTCCGAACGGGGTGTAGCGCGGAGGCAGCCGGGTGTCCCGGTACACGAGGAAGAACTGGCTGCCGTTGGTTCCCGGCCCCGCGTTCGCCATGGCGACGGTGCCCGCCGGATAGACGGCGCCCGACAGGTTCTCGTCCGCGAACCGGTAGCCGGGACCGCCGGAGCCGGTACCGGTCGGGTCCCCGCACTGCAGGACGAAGATGCCGGCGGTGGTGAGCCGGTGGCACGAGGTCCCGTCGAAGTACTTGTGGCCGGCCAGATGGGCGAAGGAGTTCGTGGTGCACGGGGCCTTCGCGGTATCGGCTTCGAAGACCACGGCGCCGTGGTTGGTGTGGAGCGTGGCCGCGTACGGCCGCAGCCGGCCGACGTCCCCGGAGGGGGTCCCCACGTTCCTGGCCGCTTTCCCGTCCGGTGCGTACGTGCAGGTGGCGGCGGCCGAAGCCGGCCCCGCTGGTCCGGTGAGCAGCCCGGCGGCGAGCGCGGCGCCGGCGGCCGCGCGGAGAACGTTCGAGAGCATGGGATTCCAATCCGAGAGCGGGGACCGGCCCTTGATACCGGTGTCCCGCCCCGCCCGGCGGAGAAACGCCGTGCGGGTCCTCCGATCAGCCGAGCCGGCCGGCCCGCATCCACGGGCCGGCCAACAACCGAGGAGTCGTACGTGAACCACCGGCCCGAGTCCTTCGAGATCCTCCCCGGCGCCGGTGCGTCGCCGGTGATCCTGCACGTACCGCACTCCTCACGGGTCATACCGGAGCCGGTCCGCAGCGCAATCCTGCTGTCCGACGGGGCGCTCGAGCGGGAGCTCGACCACATCACCGACTCCCACACCGCCCAGATCGCCGCAGTGGCCGCGGCCGCCTGCGCCGTCACCCCGTGGCGGTTCGTCAACGGGCTGTCCCGGCTCGTCGTCGACCCCGAGCGGTTCCCCGACGAGCGCGAGGAGATGCTCGCCGTGGGCATGGGAGCGGTGTACACCCGCTCCACCCACCGGGAACGGCTGCGCCCCGAGGGATTCGACGCCGGGCCCCTGCTCGACCGCTACTTCCACCCGTACGCGCAGGCGATGACGCGGGCCGTGGAGGACCGGCTGGAGGCCGCCGGACGAGCCGTGATCATCGACGTGCACTCGTACCCGACGCGGCCCCTCCCGTACGAACTGCACGGCGAGGGCCCCCGGCCGCCCATCTGCCTGGGCACGGACCCCTTCCACACCCCGCCGGCCCTGCTGGCCGCCGCCGGGGCGGCGTTCGCGGGCTTCGGCGGCACCGGGCTCGACAGCCCCTTCGCCGGTACGTACGTGCCGCTGGAGCACTACGGCAAGGACGACCGGGTCGCCGCACTGATGATCGAGATCCGCCGGGACACCTACATGGCGGAGCCCGGCGGTCCGGCCGGCCCCGGCCTCGCCGCGCTGGCGGCCGCCCTGACGGCACTCGTGGACGAGCTGGCGCAGACCGCCGGCATCAGCTGACATCCGCCGACGGCTCGTACGAGAGGCTCGTCATCGGAGCGTGCACGGTCCAGCCCAGCGCTGCGTAGAGGGCCCGGCCGTCGGGCGTGCCGACCAGCAGGCCGGTCCGTGCACCGGCCTCGTACGCGGTGCTCTGGAGCGTGCGCATCACCAGGCCGCCGAGGCCCTTGCGCCGGTGCTCGGCGGCGGTCTCGACCTGGTCGACCACGGCATGGGCGCCGACGTGGGCGATCTGCCCGCGGGCGGCGAAGTGCCCCTCGCCCGTGCGGACCAGCACGCGGCTGACGCCGCCCCGGGTCCAACGGGTGAGCGTGTGCCCGGCCGGTACTTCGGGACTCTGCGGTACGAGGTCACAGGTCATCAGGAAGCCGGCGACGCCGCTCCGCCAGCCCGGTCCGGCCCAGGGCAGGACCTCCTCCTCCTCGGCGAACAGCTTGAGCCAGGTCCCGGGCGCGCTCGTCGCGGCGACGATCTTGCGCACATCGGCCTCGGAGGGTTCCGGCAGCACGTGCCGGGCCACGTGCTGCGGCTGCCCGACGTCGATCGTCCAGCCCCAGGGCTCCTCGACCGGGTCCGAGGCGCCGCGGGAGACGACCCAGCCGTTGATCCACATCCGCACGAGCCCACTGATCGCGGTGTCCGGCATCGCCCCGCGCCCCCTTCATCGGTAATACATGACAGCCTTGAACGGACCTTACGTAACGGGGGCGGGCCTTGGCCATAGACCCCGTGGCACCCGCTCGCGCAAGATCGCCGGCGTAGCAACGCAAAGTATTCATACGATTGCGTTCCGTGATGATCCAGGTGTGCGGGGCTTCCTGGCGGGCAGATAACCCGCATGCTCTCGGACATGATCGAACGGCTGCGGCTCCTGCCCCGCCCGCGCCGGACCCCCGTCTTCACCGCCGACTTCGCCTCTCCCTCCCAGTGGATCGCCGGCCACTCGTGGGCCTATCCCGACGGCGGCCCGGTCAACCCGGGCGACAACAAGCTGGACCACCTCACCGGCGACCCCTCCTACAGCCGCGGCGGGATCTTCCGGGCGACACCGCGGCCCGACGGCCACTGGGACTGCGGGCTGCTCACCACCGAGGGCAGCGACGACGGCTTCCAAGTGCGCACCGGAGACGTGCTGGAGGCCCGGGTGAAGCTGCCCGTACAGCTCGGCGCCTGGCCCGCCATCTGGACCTGGCGCGACGGCGGCCAGGAGATCGACGTCTTCGAGTACCACCCCGACAACCCGGACCTCCTCGAACTGTCCAACCACGTCAGGGAAGCCAACCGCTACCACCGGGACCCGGCGGTCCGGCCCGGAGCGTGGATCGACCTCAAGGTCGAGTTCGGAAGGAATTCCGTCGTCTGGTGGCTGGGCGACAAGCGGGTCTTCAGCGACGGGCGGGGAGTGGGCCGCCGCTGGTCCGCCTACCTCATCGTCAACCTCTCCGTGTGCGCGGGCAGGTACCACCCGGCGCCGGAGCCGGCGGAGACGGAGCTGTCCTACGAGGTGGCGCAGTTGAGGGTGTACCGGACGCCATGGGGGCTGCTCTGACCCGGCAACGCGCCCGCGGCGGCCGGATTCCGGGGCAGCCCCGTGGCCGGGACGCGCCCTGGACGGTGCATCCGGGGTGCGTTAGCTTCCGGCGCCATGAGACTTCTGGGAGTTGGCATGTGCGCGGCGGCCCTGGTGCTGGGGGTGGTGGCCGCCCCGGCGCAGGCCGCCGACGGGCCGGGGGAACTGCGGGGTGCCCGCTGGGCGCTGAAGGAGACCGGCAAGGACGCCCGCTTCCGGGGACTGGCGGCGGTGAGCCGGTCCACGGCCTGGGTGGCCGGCTCGAAGGGCACCGTACTGCGCACCTCGGACGGCGGGCGCAGCTGGCGCGACGTCTCACCACCCGGGGCCGTCGCGGAGGCCCTGGAGCTGCGGGACATCGAGGCCTTCGACGGGCGGCGCGCCGTGGCCCTGTCCATCGGCGAGGGCGAGGCCTCCCGGGTGCTGCGCACCGAAGACGGCGGCGCCACCTGGACGGAGGCCTTCCGCAACCCCGACCCGCGGGCCTTCTACGACTGCCTCACCTTCTTCGACTCCCGCCACGGGCTCGCGATGAGCGACCCGGTCGACGGCAAGTTCCGCATCCTGTCCACGGACGACGGCGGTCGCAGCTGGCGGGTGCTGCCGGACACCGGGATGCCGGACGCGCTGCCCGGCGAGGCGGGCTTCGCGGCGAGCGGCCAGTGCCTGGTCTCCGCCGGGCCGCGCGACGTCTGGCTGGCCACCGGTGGGGGACCCGTCGCGCGGGTGCTGCACTCGTCGGACCGCGGCCTCACCTGGCGGGTCAGCGAGTCCACCCTCCCCGCGGGCGACCCGGCGCGCGGGGTCTTCGCCCTCGCCTTCAGGGACCGTACGAAGGGCCTGGCGGTCGGCGGCGACTACCGCACCGGGCAAGCCTCCCCGCAGGCCGCCGCGGTGTCCCGGGACGCGGGCCGCACCTGGACCCCGGCGACGGCCCCGCCGCCGGCCTACCGTTCGGGCGCGGCCTGGTTCCCGTACGGCGCCGGCGCGGCCCTGGCCGTGGGCCCGACGGGCACGGACGTGACCGGGGACGGCGGCCGCACCTGGCGGGCGCTGGACGCGGGGTCCTTCGACACGGTCGCCTGCACGGCGGACGGAGCCTGCTGGGCGGCGGGGGAGAAGGGCCGGGTCGGGCGTCTCGAAGGGGCGCGCAGGGGCTGACCGGCGTCGGGATAGGCCCACGAGCGGCCGGCGACCGGCGTCAAAGGGGCGTCACCTGCCGGCGTGCGCCGCCCGCAGGTGCGCCAGATAGACCTCGGGGTCCGGGCCGTGTGCCCGGTCCTGGGCCCCTGGCCGGACGTGCGCCAGCTCCCCGCCGGAGCCGATGCGCAGCATGGTGGTGGCCGCGTGGGGGGTGCCGGGGCGGCGCAGCGCGTCGGCGTCGACGACCGGGATCCCGGGCCCGAACATCGCCGCCGCCCGGGCCGCGGTGTCCGCCGGCGGCTGCCCGGTCCGGTTGGCGCTGCTGACGTAGAGGTGCGGAAAGCCCGTCAGCAGGGCTGACAGCGGCCCCCAGTGCGCCCCGAACAGCAGCAGGTGGCCGTCGCGGAGCGCGGGTCCGGTCCACGGCGACGGCCGGGCGTCCGCGCGTACGGGCACCAGCAGCGTGACCTGCTCGTCGCGCAGCAGGGCGAAGGCGGTGCGGAGCGCGGCCGGTTCCAGGGCCAGTTCCGTGCCCAGCTCGCCCCAGACGGCGTCGTCGTGGACCCAGAGGGCGACTTCCTGGCCGGTCGGCCGGCCCTTGGCATCGTTGACGGCGCCGGGGGTGGTGGCGGCGACGACGTAGGTGAGCGGGCTGGGGTTGGGCAGGATGACGGCCCCTCCGGCCCGCAAGACGTCGGCGGCGGCGCCGGTGTCCGGAAGACGGGTGTCCGCAAGGCTGGCGTCCGCAAGGCCGGTGTCCGGAAGGCGGGTGTCCGACATGGGGTCAGTCCGTTCGGGGTGCGCTGGTGAGGGTGGTCTCGGTGGCTGCGGCCGTGGTGAGGGCGTCGAGGTACGCGGCGAAGTCCGCGTCGGGGATCTGGGCCTGGTTCAGCCGGTAGGCGCGGTCCTTGACCCAGGCCAGAGCCTCGCCGGTCTGGTCCGGATCCAGCTGGTGGCCCAGCCGTTCGGCGACCGCGCGCAGCACGCGCCGGCTGGCCAGGTGGGTCAGCACCACCCTCGGGGCGAGCCCGAGGTGCTGCTCGGGGTCGTAGGGCTGGAAGGTGCGCGGGTGGGTGAAGGGGGTCCCGGTGGAGATCGTGGCGACCCCGCTGCCCACGATCGGCGTGGTCACGGTGAGCGGTATCCCGGTCTCCGCGGACACCATCCGGGCGATGCCCGGCAGCCGCGTCAGGTCCGGCTGCGTCCACCACGGCTCGCAGCCGGGTCCCAGGACGTACGCGGCCTTGGCCGGGTCGTGGGCGAGGAGGAAGAGCAGCTGCTCGGTGGCGACCATTCCGCTGCGCTCGGCCATGCCCAGCCAGGAGCAGGCCGCGACCCGCGCCCCGCTCTCCAGGGCGGCCAGCGTGTTGGCCAGGCCGAGCCCGAGGTCGTTGTGGAGGTGCGAGACCAGGACCGTGTCCGGACCGGCGCCTTCGGAGACCCGCCGGAAGAGGTCCCGGGTCTGTCCGGGCAGCAGGTCGCCGACCGTGTCGGCCAGGACGATCGTGGCCGCTCCCTGCACGGTCATCCGGCCGGCGTACTCGGCCACCAGCGCGTGGTCCGCGCGCGGCGCGTCCACCAGGCACACGTCCACCGCCGTGCCGTCGGCGCGGTCCACGGCCTCCTTGACCACGTCCAGGCCCCGCTCCAGAGCGGTACGGGCGTCACCGTGCACCAGGGCCCGGGCCGTGGCCTCCGAAGCGGCCACGATCACCATGATCCGCCCGTGCGCCGCACCCCGTACCGCGCTCAGCGCCAGCCGGACGTCCTCCACCGTGCCCCGGCAGATCGCCGAGGGACTCACCGACTCCTGGGCCTCCAGGGCCACGTGCCGGGTCGCCTCGAACTCCTGGCCGCACACGGAGGGGAATCCCGCGGCGAAGACCACGTGGCGAGGGCCATCGGCCCCGAACACCGCACCCTGCTCACGGGCGAGCCGCACGCGGAAGGCGGCGCTCATCAAGGTCTTCGCCTGGGCGCCGTCCCGAGCCGACTCCTCGAAGAGGACCACCCGCCCGGCTGCGGCGGACTCCCGCACCACGTCCACGTTCGACAACGTCCAAGCTCCTTCTCCGACGGGGCATTTGAGCGCCCGCGCGCACCGTGGTGATCCACTGGGAAAGATCGTACGGGGCGCACCGGCCTCGCTTCCGCCATACGGGAACGTTCGAGTCGGTGATCGAAATGGGGATGCGCCCGGCCGCCGGCGGCTGGCAGGCTGCGCCGGTGAACCGTGAACACCTCTCCAGGATCGCCCACCGCGCGCACCCGATAAAATCCCCGCTCGACGACGCCTCGGTACGGCTGCTCCTGGAACGGGGCCTCCCGCGCGGCGACGAGCGCGTCCTCGACCTCGGCTGCGGCAGCGCGGAATGGCTCCTGCGCGCCCTGGCCGCCCGCCCGGCCCTGCGCGCCGAGGGGGTCGACATCTCCGAGGACGCACTGGCGCAGGCCCGGCGGGAAGCGGAACGCCTGGGCGTCGAAGGGCGGCTGGTCCTCCACCACCGACCGGCCGTGGAGTTCGCCTCCCCGCACCCGTTCGACCTCGTCGTCAGCGTCGGGGCCGCGCACGCCTTCGGCGGCCTCCTGCCCACCCTCGCCGCCGCCCGCGAGCACCTCGCACCCGGCGGCCGGATCCTGATCGGCGAGGGATTCTGGGACCGGCCGCCTTCCCCGGAGGCCGTGGAGATCTTCGGGGAGCTGGCCGACCTGGCGGGCACCGTCGACCTCGTCGTCGCCGACGGGTGGACTCCCGTCCACGGGCACGTCAGCACGCGCGCCGAACTCGACGCCTACGAATGGGCCTGCTGGGGCTCCCTGGCCGCATGGGCCCTGGACCACCCCGCCGATCCGGACAGCGGACACGTACGCGAGACCGCCACCGCCCGCCGCACCGAATGGCTGCGCACCTACCGGGACACGTGGGGCTTCGTCTCCCTGGTGCTGCGACCGACGCCGAACTGACCCGACCGCCCGGCCGGGTCACACGTAGCCGACCGTGACCTCCTGGAAGCCGAGGGAGCGGAGCAGGCCCTCCAGCATCGTCGTGGTGTTCTTCTCCGTGCGCTCCACGAGCCCGCTGTCGCGCGCGGCGTCCGAGATGTGCTGAACGGCCAGGCGCTGTACGGCCTGTTCACCGGCCGGATTGTCGGTGAACAGGTCGCCCAGCCGGTCCAGTAGTCCCCGCTGCTTGGACACGGCGTACGAGCGGTCCAGGTCCAGCGCCGCCGTCCCGAGGACGGCGTGGGGCAGCCGGAGCGAGACCTTGGTGCGCTCCTCGTTCACCGTGACGGCCTGTTCGCCGAGCCCGCCCAGGTCCACGTAGCCGCTCACGGTCCCCGCTCCGACGTAGAGGGTCCGGGTTCCGCGGATGGAGTCGGGAAGGAAGGCCGCGTCCTTCTCCAGGTCCACCACGACCTGGAAGTTGCCCGCGGCGCCCTCGTAACGGTGCATGTCCTGGATGGACTTGAGCAGGACCGGCCCCGAACGGTCCACGGTGTCCTCGCGGAACAGGCCGCCGAAGCCGGGCAGCAGACTGAACCGGCCCGCCAGTACCAGGCCCGCGGCCAGTACGACCAGCACGGCCAGCCCGCGGACGGCCCGTCCCCGCCACGGCAGCCGCCGCGGCTTTCTTCGCGGTGCGGGTTCGCGCTCCGCGTCGTGCGCTGAGTTGTCCATGCCATGCGGATGCCCGCCCCGCGCGGCCGCACTCCCTCACGGAGCCTGCCGCGGGGGCCCTTTCCGCGAAGAGCCGGGCTACCAGGTGCCGGCGCCCGGTGCGGCCTCGGTGTGGGCGGAGCGTCCGGGGGCGAAGGACATGCGGTTCCAGGTGTGGCGGCGGCCGCGGATGGCCACCGAGTACGCGTACATCACCTCGGGGTCGCACATGCCGGGGAGGTAGGAGTCGCCGAAGTGGTGGGCGTCGAAGCCCGCTTCCTTGGCGTTGAGGGCCAGCTGCGGCACCACGTTCGCGTGGGACCCTTCCTGGCTGGTGCCGATGGCGCCCATGACGATCGCGCCCGCGTCCTGGACCGCGGCGACGGCGGTCGCGGCCAGCTCGCGGGTCATGCCGGGCAGGGTGCCCGGCAGCGGGGCGACCACCCCGTCCGCCCCGGCGTCGACGAGGGCGGTCAGCCGTGCGGGGGTGACGCGTTCGGGGCAGCCCGCGTGGTGCATCTTGCCCGACCACAGGGCCGCGTCGTCACCGAGCCCCTTGCGCAGTTCCTCCGTGACCCGGGCCATGCCGTCGTAGGTGCCGCCGGTCCCGGGATTGGCGGTGATGCACAGCAGGGCGGCGCCCATGTCGACGAGGCGCCGGGCGTGCTCGGAGGTCGCGCGGCGGATCTCCGGGACGTCGCCGGGCTCCAGGTTCACGCCCACGGGCCGCCCGATCAGGCGGGCGAGGTCGGTGAAGGAGGTGAAGGTCCCGAGTCCGGGCATGACCAGCCGCTCGCCGTCCCAGGCCCGCTCGATGAGGTTCAGGATGACGATGTCGGCCCCGAAGGCCGCCACCAGCTCGGCGTTGTGCACGCCGCGCCCGTCGGGATGCGGGGAGAGCGCGGCCCGCTCGGCGAACACCTCGGCCACCATGGTGCGGCCCTCGGCGGCGGCCACCGCCCGGGTCAGCTCGCGGCCGCGCAGAGCGGAGAGGGCGTCACGGTCGAGGTCGAGGATTCGCTGCGTGGTCATACCCACGACCCTAGCCACGGGTCCCCCCGCCCCCGCCCGTCGATGGTCCCCCCGAGGGGGGCCTTTGGCCCCGCCCTGGATTCCTCCCGGCCGCCCGGAGCGGCGGAGCCCGGCCGCATCGAGTCCGCACGCGTCCAGGTCGACCCGTGCCGCGTCCACGACCGCCTCCACTGCGGCCCGCGCGCCAACGGCAGCCAGGAGTGCAGGGCGTACCGGGGCCCGGGCAGCAGGCGCCGTACGGTCGCGGCGGAGCAGGTGGGCAGCAGCCGGGCCGCCTCGCGGTCGCCCCAGGTCGTGCGGACGGAGTCGAGCGAGGACGCAGGAGGAACGAGCAGGTGAATGACGCCGGTCGCAACCGCCACGAAGGGGGCAACTCTCCCCAACCATGAGGATTTGACCCGTTCCGCCCCGTGCAGGAAGGTCGGGGCATGGATCAGATCTTCGAGAAGTTCCGGACCCTGCCCGTCGAGGAGCAGCTCTCCCCGGCCCTCACCCGACGCAGGTACGCGGACTTCCCCGTGCTCGTCGTGGACCATCCGCGCGCCGGGCAGGCCTGCGTGAGCATCCAGGGCGGACAGCTCGTCAGCTGGCGCCCGGCCGCCGCCCGCCCCGGCGATCCCGGCGTGCTGTGGTCCGCCGACCCGGACCTGTGGCGGCGCGGAACGGCCGTCCGCGGCGGCGTCCCGCTGTGCTGGCCGTGGTTCGGACCGACCGGCCCCGCCGGCTCGCCCTCGCACGGGTTCGCGCGAACCAGCGACTGGGAGCTGACGGCATGGGAGGAGGACGAGGACCGGGTCGTGGTGGAGTGCACGCTGCGGTCTTCGGCGGCGACCCGCGCACTGTGGCCCGAGGAGTTCGTCCTCGTGGCGCGGTACACCCTGACCGACAGCTGCCTCATCGAACTCGAAGACAGCGGAGACCACACCGCCACCGCCGCGCTCCACACCTATGTACGGATCGGCGACCTGGGGCGGGCACACCTCGCGGGCCTCGGCCCCGAGCACACCGACGGGCTGACCCGGCGCCGCTACGAGGGCGAAGACGGCACGCTGACCCCCGTGGACCACGTGGAGCGGTTCCAGACGGCGCCCGCGCCCGTCACCACGGTCCGCGACGAGGTGCTCGGAAGGATCGTCGCCCTCGCCCACCACGACCACAGCGACGTGGTGGTCTGGAACCCGGGCGCCGAACTCGCACGGGGCATGGCGGACCTCGCGGCGGACGAGCACCACCACTTCCTGTGTGCCGAGACCGCCCGGGTGGGGCGGCCGCTGGTGGCACAGGAGGGCAGGCCGGGCCGGCTGGCGGTCGAGCTCCGCACGACGGAGCACTGAGGGCGGGGAGTCCCGACCGCCGGCGGCTCAGGTGCCGGTCACCCGCCGGTCAGCGCCGTGGCCAGCAGTGCGGCGGTCCGGGCGATGAGGGGGTTGTCGGCCGGGGCGTCGGGTCGGGGCTTGGTCGTCAGGACGGCGATGACGAGGGGCGGCCGGCCGGGAGGCCAGGCGATGCCCACGTCGTTGTTGGTGCCGTAGGCGCCCGCGCCGGTCTTGTCCGCCACGGTCCAGTCTCCCGGCAGACCGGCCCGCAGCCGCTCGCCGCCCGTCGTATTGCCCAGCAGCCAGTCGGTCAGGCGCTGCCGGTCCGCAGACTCCAGCGCGGTGCCGAGGACGAGACGCCCGTAGGTCTGCCCGATCGCGTACGGGGTGGTCGTATCGGTCAGCCGCTGCGGCTCCGCGGTGTTCAGGTCGGGCTCCCACCGGTCCAGGCGGGTCACCGGGTCCCCGGTCGAGCGGGCGAAGCGCGTGACGGCGGCCGGGCCGCCCAGCTCGCGCAGCAGGAGGTTGGCGGCGGCGTTGTCGCTGAAGCGGATCGCGGCGTCGCTCAGCTCCGCGACCGTCATCCCGCGGGCGACGTTCTCCGGACGGCCGGTGATCGGAGCGTTCCCGGAGTCGGAGGCCTCCTGCGCGGTGTAGCGGATCCGCTTGGCCAGGAACTCCCCGTTCCGGTCGAGGTCACGCAGGACGGCCGCCACGGCCAGGGTCTTGAAGACCGAGCAGATGGGGAAACGCTCCTGCGCCCGGTAGTGCAGCGTGCGGCCGGTGGCGGTGTCGTGGGCGTAGACGCCCAGGCGGGCGGCATGCTCCCGTTCCAGCGCCGCCAGCTCGCGCGCGATGTCGCCGCTGCCGCGGGGGGAGGCGGTCGCGGCGGCGTGGGCGCTCGCCGGCGGCAGCGAGGCCGCGAGCGCCGCTCCGGCTCCCAGGGCGAGCAGGGCGCGCCGGGACGGTGTCTTCTCTGTGGTCTTCACGGTCGTCCTCTTCTTCCTCTCCGGACCAAGATCTGAACCATTCCCCGCCTGTCCCGCGGCGATGCTTCCAAACGGGGAGCCGGGGTCCCGGCGGCTGGCTGCGGAAACGGTGTTCATTGGGGCGCTGGGCCTTCGATCCGGTGAGGACAAATGCACCCAAACCTTCCCCTGGAAGGTGTGCGAGTGGGCACGGAGGGTGAGATGGGGGGTGGGTGGTGGTGAGGCGGCCCACAGGACCTGGGTCACATACGAGGCGGGATCGTAGTCCTTAATCGTCCCGTATGTCCCCGGTCGGATGTTCTCTCACCTGGGGTGATGTGAGTGAGGGGCGTGGGGGTTGTTGCGCCCCGGCTGCGAGGGTGGCTAGTAAGCGGGGTCGTTGCCAGGTGGGCTCTACCCCCGTAGAACTGGATGAGTCGCAGGGCGGACGGAGGTCCCCCGGATCCCCGCTCCCGCTGACGAACCCCTCTCCTTCACGTGAGTGGCTCCGGTGTGCCTGTGACTGCCCCTGTCCCCGTTGAAAGGTCCGTCCGTGTCCAACGCTGTCATCCGCCGCATCGCCGCCTCGAAGAAGACCCTCGCGGGTACCGTCCTCGCCCTGGGTGTTGCCGGTTCCATGCTGGCCGCGGTTCCCGCGCAGGCCGCCCCGGTGAGTGCCAAGGCGATCGCCCAGCAGATGATCAAGGACCCGGCGCAGTTCGCGGCGTTCAACAACATCGTGTCCCGTGAGAGCGGCTGGGACCACACCGCGACGAACTCCTCTTCGGGTGCTTACGGTCTGGTTCAGGCGCTGCCGGCTTCGAAGATGGCTTCGGCGGGTTCGGACTGGAAGACCAACCCGGCGACCCAGATCAAGTGGGGTCTGGATTACATGAACTCGCGTTACGGCAGCCCCGCGGGCGCCTGGACGTTCTGGCAGAACAACCACTGGTACTAAACCCACCAGCGGGATCGCAGGGACACGAAAACGCTCGGCCGGACACCCGGCCGAGCGTTTTCGCATGCCCACGACACCGGGTACGGGGCTGCCCACGGCTCGCCCACCGGGCCCTCACGGCTGTGCGCCGCTCCTCTCGGCCCGGTCCACCAGCCGTGCGAGCTCCGTCCGGGAACGCACTCCGAGCACCGCGAAGACGTTGCGCAGGTGGTGGTCCACGGTGCGCGGGCTGACGGAGAGGATCAGTGCCACCTCGCGGTTGGTGGCGCCCTCGGCCACACAGCGTGCGATGCGCAGCTGCTGCGGAGTGAGGACGGCCAGCCCGCCTACGGGCACCGGGGCGGGTGCGTCGCCGGTCGCCCGCAGTTCGGCCCGGGTCTGCTCCGCCCAGACCGGGGCCCCACAGCGTTCGAAGGAGACGAGCGCGTCCCGCAGCCGGTTCTTCGCCTCGGCCGGACGGCGCCGCCGGCGCAGCCACTTCCCGTACAGCAACTGGGTGCGGGCCCGCTCGAAGTCACCGTGCACCGCCTCGTGCCGGTCCAGTGCCAGCTCGTAGAGCGCATCGGCGGTGTCGTCCGGCGGGGCGACCAGCGCCCGGCACCGGGCCAGCTGCGCCGGTGCCTGCGGGTCGGCCCCCTGAGCGGCCCAGAGTGCGAACTCCTCGACGGCCGCCTTCGCCTCCGAGGAAGCCCCGGACTGTACGGCCGCCTCGACAAAGCAGGGCAGGGCGAGCATCCGGACGGCGAAGTGGCCGCGCCCCGGACCCGGCCGGGTCAGCGGGCCGAGCCGCGCGGCCGCCTCGAAGGGCCGGCCGCGGCACAGGTCCGCGCGCGCCGAAGCCCATTCGGCCAGGGTGACGGCTTGGAGCAGCCCGTGCGGGCGGGCGATCTCCAGGGCCGCGCCGGCATGCGCGGCGACGGCCGCCGCGTCGTGCTCGACCGAGGCGACGAGGGCCAGGATCGCGTGCTGGCCGGCGGCCACGTTGCGCTGGCCGGCCCGGTGGGCGGCATGGAGGCCCTCCTGCGCGTGGGCCCTGGCCCGTGCGTGCCGGCCGGCCCGCAGCTCCGCGTAGGCGAGGTGCTCGAGAATCCGTGGGGTGAGGGAGGCCAGCCCCCGCGACCGGGATACGGCCAGGGCCCGCGCATTGGTCCGGCACGCCGCCGCGATGTCGCCGAGCACCAGCGCGGCCACCCCGGCCCGCAGCAGACGGATGGGGTCGTCGTCCTCCCGCGCACGGTCCAGGACCCGGCGCAGCGGCGACTCTGCCTCGGCCAACTGCCCGACGAGCGCCGTGCGCAGCCCCGCCCGGTAGTCGCGCCTCGGATCCTGCGGGGGAGAAGGGGGAGAGGTAGGAGAAGGGGACCGGGTCTCGGTGAGTGCGGCGAGGCAGTCGACGGGGTCGCCCGCGGCCCAGGCCGCGTCCATCGCCTCCATCCGGGCTTCCGCGGCCGCCTCCGCGTCGGAATGGTCCAGGCGCTCCGCGGCCATGAGCAGCGCCTGGTAGGCGTCGCCGACGGGCCCGTCCCGCAGGGCCAGGCTGCCCCGGAGGAGTTCCGCCCGCCCGTGCACCGTGTCGGGGGATGCGCCGTCCCGGGTGGCGGCCAGCAGCCGGCGCGCCCTGCGGGTGTGTCCGGCCAGGCGTGCGTAGTCCGCCGCGGCGGTGAGCCGTGCGGTACGGGCATCCTCCTGGGGGGTGAGTTCCGCGGCCCGGGCCAGGGCCGCGGAGCGTTCCATGCCGGACGTCGGCGTGCCCGGAGCGGCGGCGGCGTCGAGGCGGGCCGCGAGAGCGGCGTCCGGTCCCTGCGCGGCCAGCGCGAGGTGGAGCAGCCGGCGCAGCGGATGCCGGTCTGCGGCGACGGCCGAGGCGAGCAGGGCATGAGCGGCCCGGCGGTGCGACGACGGCGCGCCGGTGTAGACGGTCCGCCGGAGCAGGGAGCCGGCGAAGGTGATGCGGTCCCCGTCGTGGTGCACCAGCCTCGCCGCCTCGGCGGGATCCAGCGCGGCCGGTCCGAGCCCGGCGGCGCGGGCGGCGCGCAGCACCAAGGAGGCGTCCGCGCCCGCCGCACCGGGGTCGGTTTCGTGCGCGGCGGCCGCGAGGAGCAGCAGCTGCCGGGTAGGGGCGGGCAGGGGATCGAGGGGGCTGCCGAAGGTGGCCCACAGGGCGGCGCCGTCCACGAGCGGGCGGGGCAGCGGCCGGTGGCCGCCGAGCTCACCCGGTGTCAGGCGCCGGGCCAGAGCCGCCAGCACGGCGGGGTTCCCCTCGGCCTCGGAGAGCAACTCCGTGCCCACGGCGGGGTTCAGGTGCTCACCGGTGAGTTCGCGGAGCAGGGCGGATGCCGCGCCGTCGTCGAGGGGGCCGAAGCGGAGCACGGGCAGGCCGGTGAACTCGGTGTCCGCCGCGCGGTGTTCCGCCATCGAGAGCAGCAGCCCGAGCGGGAGACGCGGGTCGGGGTGGCGCGCGGCCAGGCCGAGGGCCGCCCGCGAGGGCGCGTCCCACAGGTGTACGTCGTCCACGCAGACGAGCAGCGGCTCCTTCTCGACGCTCCCGGGGAGGAACCGCCGCAGCAGCGAGGTCAGTTCGGATGCCCCGTCCGGTCGGCCCGCTCCGAACGTGATCCGCGGCGGTGCCGCGCCCGGCACCTCGGCCGCCGCACACAGCAGCGCGCGCAGGCCGTCGTAGGGCCGGGGGGCCCGGGGCAGGGGCCGCGGCCGCAGGACGGGCCCGGGCCTGAACTGCCGTGCGGCCCCGGCCAGCAGGGCGCTCCGGCCCAGTCCGGGCTCCGCCACGAACACCAGCGCCCCGGCGTGACCGGCCCGGAGCCGGTCCGACAGGGCCGCAACAGCTGCCAGTTCGGGTGTCCGGCCGTAGATCCGGCAAGGACTCTCCGCGGTCGTCTGTCCGGTCACGCCGGTGAGGTTACTGCGGTGTAAACCAGGGTGGAAGACCGGACGCGGCAGGTGGGGGACCGAAACGGAAGGGCCTCCCACCTGCCGGGCGGATCAGGAGGTGTGGGGGCAGTTCCCCCGGTACTCCTCGATGGCAGGGCCCGGGCCCGGCAGCGGGCAGAGGAACTGCTCGTAGCGGCTGTCGTTGTCGATGAACCGCTTCAGCCACGAAATGCTGTACTTCGCGATGGTGGTGTTCGAGCTGTTCGGGGTGAAGTGCGTGGCGTTGTTGAGCTCCAGGTACGCCTTGTCGAGCGAGCCGGGCAAGCTCGTGTAGAAGGGCTCGGAGTGCGTGGCGACCGGTGCGACCGTGTCGCCGTCGGCCCCCACGATCAGGGCCGGCGTCTTGATCTCGGGCCAGGACTTGTCGGTGTTCCAGCCGGTGAGCGCGATCGCGGCCTGCAGGGAGGGCCGGCTCTTGGCTGCCTCCAGCGTGCCGCCTCCGCCCATGGAGTGGCCCATCACGCCGAGCCGGCCGCTGTCGATCCTGGTGCGGACGGCGCTGCGCTCCGTCAGGTAGTCCAGGGCGGCCAGCAGTTGGCGTCCCCGGCTGTCGGGCTGGTCGAGCGTGGTGAGCGTATCGATGGTCATGACGATGAAGCCCTGGGAGGCGAGTCGCGGCCCGAGCCAGGAGATCGAGGACTGGTAGGCGGTGAAGCCCGGTGAGATCACCACGGCGCCGAAGGTCCCGTCCGCGGTGGACGTGGGGTAGTAGACGGTGCCGCCGCCGAAGCCGGTGACCCCCAGCGGGGAGACATCGGTCTGGGACACCGCGTACGGGCCGCGCAGGGCCTCGATGCTCGCGCTGGTCGGCGCTGGGCCCCGCTCGTACGGGTTGGCCGCCGAGGCCTGCGCCCCGGATGCCGTGAACGTCGCGATGGCGCCGATCGTCGCGAGGGCCGCCAGTGCGGACACGAGCGAACGGAGCCGCCTCCCGCCCCCGACGGGGTCGGCGGACCGGTTCCCCGTACTGACGGGTCCGTGGTCGGAGTAGGCCTGGTGGATGTTCTCGAAGCGTTGCTGCTGCACGACGGAGTCGTCCTCTCGGTCGTGGCGGAGCCGGTCCGGTGCGGGCCGGCACCCGGCTCCGTGCCGAGGTCCCTGCCGCCCGCCGATGAGTCGGTCCCGCCGCTTGCGCTGGCCGGACCACTGTCGGGGAGCACCACGGGGGCGCACATCGGCGGAACCACCGGTCTCGCCGACGGACGGGGATCCGTCGCCCGAAGGGTCCGCCGCCCGAAGAGGCGGCCACCCAGGCGCGACCGCCGCCCCGCCCCGGCGCGACCGCCGCCCCACCGCGACCGCCGCCCCACCGCGCACGCCGCGCTCAGCCGATCGACAGCCGGTACGCGTCCCATGCCAGCGTCAGCGCCATGAGGTCCCGGGGGCGGGACAGGGACTTCGACGTCAGGTGTTCCAGCCGGCGCAGGCGGTTGAAGACCGTGTTGCGGTGGCAGTACAGGCGGCTCGCCGCGCGGCCCGCCGAGCCCTCCGCCGCCAGCCAGGCGTCGAGGGTCTCAAGCAGCATCGCCCGGTCCGCCGGGTCCAGGTCCAGCAGGGGGCCGAGTACCGCCTGGACCAGCTCGGCCGACAGCTCGGGCTGGCGCACCACCAGGGCCGTGGGCAGCCGGTCGGCCAGCCGCACCAGCACCCGTTCGTCCGGCCCGCAGGTCCGCAGCGCCGTCTCCGCCAGCCGCCGGGCCCGGCCCAGTTCGGCCAGTCCGTCCACCACCGGGCTGATCCCGCCCGGCCCCGGGCAGCGGTCCGCGAGCTCCGCCGCCAGCTCGGCCGACGAGCTGTCGCCCAGCGCCACCACGGCCAGTTCCCGCTCCGTGCGCATCCGCCAGAACAGCCGCATCCCGCCCGCCGCCGCCACCCGGTGCACCGAGTCGCCCCGGTCGGCCGGCAGCACCACCACCGCGTACCGACCCTGCTCCGGCAGGTCCAGGGCCAGTGCCACCTGCGCGGCCAGGGCCGGCGCCGTGTCCCCCTCCAGCAGGGCGTCCAGCAGCGCCTGCGCCCGCTCGTCGCTGCGCCGGCGCATCTCCAGCTCCGCCGTGCGGTACGCCTCCGCGGTCGCGGCCGCCTGCTGCTCGATCCCCGCCCACATGGCCCCGGCCGCGCGGGCCAGGACGGGCAGGGCCTCCGGCTCCTTCTCGGTGACGATGTCCAGCAGCGCGTCCCAGGTCAGCCGGCCCGCCCTGCGGTACGCGTAGAGCAGCAGGTCCAGCGGAAGCCCCTGCTCGGCCCGCCGCCGGCCCAGTTCCACCGCGTACGCGAGGTCCTTGCGCGGGACGGACCGGGACGCGGCGAAGGCCTCGATCCCGTAGTGCATGGCCTCGCTGACCTGCTGCCAGTGTTCGTCCCGCGGAACGGCCAGGTCGAACAGCGGCGAGTGCTTCGCCAGGTCCCCGATGAGCTGGTCGGTGAGCCCGGGGATGGCGGCGATCAGTACGTCCGCCGCCGACACCAGGACCGACCACTCCTGTTCCGTGCGCGTTCTGCGTCCACCCATGGCCGCTGAGGATGTCACCCCGTCTCCACCGCCGTAAGGGGCGCGCACGGCAGGTCTGTGCGCGTGCACAACACGCCCCTGTCCGGGCTGGTCATCGGCAGCGATTCCGCTTCCGCCCGTGGACGCCCGCCCCGGCCCGGTGCTGGTCTGTGCGCCAGCACAAGGCCGCCCAGAGGAAGGAGAGGACGTGGGTTCGCTACAAGTGCGTGCGCTGTCCATCGGCTACGGGCCGGTCCGGGCACTGCGCTCCGTATCGCTCGACGTGCCCGCCGGCGCGGTGGTCGTCGTACTCGGCGGGAACGGCGCCGGGAAGTCGACGCTGCTGCGCGCCGTGTCCCGGACGCTCGGGTTCCACCGGGGAGCCGTCACGGGCGGGAGCGTCACCTTCGACGGCCGGCCGCTGGACGGGCTCACCCCGGACCGGGTCGTCGCCGCCGGTGTCGTACAAGTACCCGAGGGGCGCAAGGTGTTCACCCGGATGACCGTCGCGGACAACCTGCGCGCCGGGGCCCTCGGCGGCCGGGCCGGATCCCGCGCCGATACGGCCCGCTCGCTGGCCCGGGTGCACGAGCTGTTCCCCGTACTGGCCCAGCGGGCGCGCCAGCGGGCCGGACTGCTGTCCGGCGGCGAACAGCAGATGCTCGCCCTGGGCCGGGCCCTGATGGCCCGCCCGCGGCTGCTGCTGCTCGACGAACCCACCCTCGGGCTGGCCCCCAAGATGGCCGCCACCATCGCCGAGACCATCACGGAGATCAACGCCTCGGGCGCCTCGGTCCTCCTGGTCGAGCAGAACGCCGCCCTCGCCCTGCGGCTCTCCTCCCACGCCTACGTCCTGGAGGTCGGCGAGGTCACCCTCGACGGCCCGGCCGCCGAACTGGCCGCCTCGGACGAGGTGCGCCGCCGCTACCTCGGCATCACCGACGAGGCGGCGCCCGAGACGGCCACCGCCGGGGCACGGCGGGAACTGCGCAGGTGGACAGCATGAACGCATCTGCAACCCCTCCGGCGGACGCAACCCCTCCGGCGGATGCAGCCCGTCCGGCGGATGCAGTCCCTCCGGCGCAGGCCGTGCCGACACCGCGCGCCGCCCCGCAGCCGCATGCCGTCCCGCCGCCGCTCACCGTCACCGACGTCACCGTCCGCTTCTCCGGCCTGACCGCGCTCGACTCGGTGTCCTTCACGGTGGACCCCGGCAGCGTGCACGCCGTCATCGGACCCAACGGAGCGGGCAAGTCCACCTGTTTCAACGTGCTCTCCGGGGTCTACCGGGCCACCGGCGGAAGCGTCCGGTTCGGCGCCGCCGAACTCACCGGCCTCGCCCCGCACGCCGTCGCGGCCCTCGGCATCGCCCGCACCTTCCAGAACCTGGCCCTGCCCCCGCACACCACCGTCGCCGACAGCCTCCTGCTGGGGCGCCACCGGCTGATGCGGACCGGCTTCCTGGCCGCCGGACTGCGGCTGCCCGCCGCCGCGCGCGAAGACCGCAGGCACCGTGAACGCGTCCGGGAGATCGCCGAGTTCGTCGGACTGGAGGGCGACCTCGCGGCGCCCGCCGGCTCGCTCCCGTACGGAAAGCAGAAGCTCGTCGAGCTGGCCCGGGCCCTGTGCATGGAGCCCCGGCTGCTCCTCCTCGACGAACCCGTCGCCGGCATGACCGCCGACGAGAGGCAGCGTACGGCCGCCGTCATCGCGGGCGTCCGCGACGGCCTCGGCATCTCGATCGTGCTGGTCGAACACGACATGGGGGTGGTGATGCGGCTCGCGGACGCGGTGACCGTACTCGACTTCGGCAGACGCATCGGCGGCGGGACTCCCGCACAGGTGCAGAACGATCCCGCGGTGGTCCGCGCGTACCTCGGAGAGGAGGAGCCGGCCGCATGACCACCTTCCTCGAACTTCTCCTCGGCGGGCTCTCCATGGGCTCCGTCTACGCCCTGATCGCCCTCGGTTTCGTGGTCATCTTCAAGGCCACCGAAGTCGTCAACTTCGCCCACGCCTCCCTGCTCCTGGCCGGCGGGTACGTCACCGCGACCCTGCACGAGGAACTCGGTTTCTGGGGCGCGCTCCTGGCCGGCGCCCTCTCGGCGGCCGCCGTGGGGGCGGCGATCGAGTTCCTGGTGATGCGGCGCTACCGGGGCCAGGACCAGAGCGTGCTGGCCATCGTCACCATCGGCGTCGACATCCTCCTCATCACCGACCTCACGCGGCGCCTGGGCACCGACGTGCTCTCGCTCGGCGACCCGTGGGGCGACCGCGTGGTCCACCTCGGCGCGGTCACCGTGCCCCAGACCCGGATCGCCGCCATCCTCGCCGCCGGGCTGCTCATCACCGTCTTCCTGCTCGTGTTCCGGCACACCTCCTGGGGCGTGGCCATGCGCGCCGCCGCCGAACAGCCGGAGACCGCCGCGCTGATGGGCGTACGGCTGGGCCGCGTCTCGCTCGCCGCGTGGGCCGTGGCCGGGGCGCTGGCCGCCGTCGCCGCGCTCTTCCTGACCGTCTTCCCCACCCCCGGTCTGGAGCGGGCCACGTCCCTCGCCGCACTGAAGGCCTTCCCGGCCGCGATCCTCGGCGGCCTCGACTCCACCTCCGGCGCTCTGGCCGGAGGCCTGATCGTGGGCGTCACCGAGGCACTGGCCACCGGCTACCAGAGCCAGCTGACCTTCCTCGGCCGCGGCATCGGCGACCTGGCCCCGTACCTGGTGATGGTCGCGGTGCTGCTGATCCGTCCCTCCGGACTCCTCGGCACGAAGGAGCTCGCCCGTGTCTGACACCCGCACCCCCGTGCTGCCCCCCGAGGCCGCCGCCCCGGTCGCGGCTCCGCGGACCCGGCGGCTCAGCACCCGGAACACGCTGATGGCGGCCGCCGTCCTGGTGCTCCTCGCGCTGCCGTTCTACCTCGACCGGTTCTGGCTGCAGGCCGGGCTGTTCGCCATCGCCGCCGCCATCGGGGCCATCGGGCTCAACCTGCTCACCGGAGCCACCGGCCAGCTGTCCATGGGCCACGCCTTCTTCCTCGCCGTCGGTGCCTACGGGTACTGCGCGCTCGCCGGGGACGGCAGCACGGCGGGCGGCCACACCCTGGTCGGACTCGGCCTGCCCAGCTGGCTCGCCGCGGTCCTGGCCGTCGCCCTCGCGGGGGCGGCCGGCGGCCTCTTCAGCCCCATCGCCGGCCGCCTGCGCGGCGCGTACCTCGGCATCGCCACGCTCGCGCTGATCTTCATCGGCCAGCACGTGCTGTTCAACGCCACCAGCCTCACCGGCGGGTTCAACGGCCGGGAGGTGGAGCCGCTCTCCCTCCTCGGATTCACCTTCGACGACACGGAGACCGTCATCGCCGCCGTGCCCTTCCAGTCCGCCGAGAAGCTCTGGTACGTCGCCCTCGCCGCCCTCCTCGGCGGCGCCCTCTTCGCGCGCGGCGTCCTGCGGGGCCGGCCCGGCCGGGCCATGAACGCCCTGCGCGACCACAGCATCGCCGCCGGGGTGATGGGCGTGCCGGTCGCCCGGTACCGGGCCGCCGTCTTCGTCCTGTCGTCCATGTACGCGGGGCTGGCCGGCGTCCTGCTCGCGCTGGTCTTCCAGCGCACCGTGCCGGACTACTTCGGCATGGTGCTGTCCCTGGAGTACCTCGCCATGATCGTGATCGGCGGCCTCGGCACCGTCATGGGGGCCGTCGTGGGCGCCGTCTTCGTCTCCCTCCTGCCCCCACTCCTCACCCGCTACAGCGAGGCCCTCCCGCTGGTCTCCGCCCCCGGCACCGGCGGGGTCTCGCCGGGCGAGGCCTCCCGGTACCTGTACGGAGCGGCCGTCGTCGCGGCCGTCCTGTTCCTGCCCGGCGGCCTCACCGGCATCACCCGGACGGTCCGGACCCGAACCGGCACCACACCCCCGAAGGAGCGAACGTGAACAGAAGAAGGCACGCCGCCGCCGTCCTGGCGGTCGCACTCGTCCTGACCGGCGCCGCCGGGTGCAGCAGCAAGGCCAAGCCCGCCGCGGACGGGGACAAGCCCGCCGCGGGCGGAGTGAAGGCCGGAGCCGGGGTGAGCGACAAGACCATCAAGCTCGGTGCGCTCACCGACATGACCGGCGTCTACGCCTCCCTCGGCAAGAGCGTCACCCAGGCCCAGCAGCTGTGGGTCAAGCAGACCAACGCGGCGGGCGGCATCTGCGGCCGCACGATCGAGCTCACGGTCCGCGACCACGGCTACGACCCGCAGAAGGCCCTCGCCGCCTACACCGAACTGGAGCCCTCGGTACTGGGCTTCGCCCAGTTCATCGGCTCCCCGTTCGTCGCCGCCGTCAAGCAGCGGATCGACGGGCAGGACAAGGGGCTGGTCATCCCGCAGGCCTGGTCCGCCTCCCTGCTCGGCAGCCCGTACATCCGTACCGTGGGCGCGACGTACGACGTGGAAACGATCAACGCGGTCGGCTTCCTCCTCGACCAGAAGCGGATCGCCTCGGGCGACAAGATCGGCCACGTCTACTTCGAGGGCGACTACGGCGAGAACGCACTGACCGGTTCCAAGGCCATCGCCGCGGAGGCCGGACTGACCGTCGTCGAGCAGAAGATCAAGCCGACCGACAACGATATGACGGCCCAGGTCGCCGCCCTCAAGCAGGCCGGCGTCAAGGCCGTGGTCATCAGCGCCGGCCCCCGCCAGGCGGCCTCGCTCGTCGGGGTCGCCGCGGCCGGCGGCTGGAACGTCCCGTTCGTCGGCAACAACTCCGCCTTCGCACCGCAGCTGCTCGCCACCCCGGCGGGCGCGGCCCTGCAGAAGGACTACTACGTCGCCTCCTCGGCGCTGCCGATCGGCTCGCCCGAGGCGGGCCCGGCCGCCCTGGCCGCCGCCTACAAGGCCGAGTACCCGGACTCCGGCCTGGACAACGGTGTGGTGGCCGGCTTCAGCGCCGGCGCCCTGTTCGGGGAGGTCCTGAAGAAGGCCTGCGCCGACAAGGACTTGACCCGCGAGGGGATCCGGGCCGCCCTGCTGAGCCTGAAGTCCTACGACAACGGCTTCGGCATCACCCACGACTTCTCGGACCCGAAGGCCCCTTCCACGCGGCAGAGCGTGATCCTGAAGCCGGACGCGACCGTCCCGGGCGGCATGAAGGTGGTCAAGGAGGCCACCGCGGTACCCGCCGCGACGAAGTTCACGCCCGCCTCCTGAGCCGCGGGGAGCAAACGGACGCCGCCGCCCCGACCCCCGTCGGGGCGGCGGCGTCCGGCTGCCCGGCCCGGCACTCCCGGCCGGGCACTCCCGGCCGGGCACTCCCGGCCGGGCCGTCGGCTCCCGATGAAACGCTTTGCGCACGTCCGGCCAAGTACTGGATGAGGGGGCCATCCGGGATCCCCGCGCAAGGGAGGACCGGGTGCTCAGCCCACGTCACGAGACCGGACCCCCGGGTCTCACCACACCCGAGGGATTCGGCGCGTTCTACGAGCAGCACATCGACGCCGTCCTCGGATTCGTCACCCGCCGGGTCGCCGACCCGTACCTCGCGGCCGATCTCACCGCGGACATCTTCCTCACGGCCATCGGCTCGGCCGCCGGCCACCGGCCCCGCAGGAAGGCGCCGGTCACCTGGCTGTTCGCGATAGCCCGCACCCTCTCGCAGGGCGCCCCCGGTCCGGCCCGCGACGGCGGCACACCGGCCCGGCTCAGCGGCCGCGGCCTCCTCGACGGTGACGACCTCGCCGCACTGGAGGAACGGATCGACGCCCAGCGGGCCTTGAGACACCTGGCCGAGCGCCACGCCGTCCTGCCCGAGCCGCTGCGCGCGGTCCTCGATCTCGTCGAGGTCGACGCACTCACCCCGGCCGAGGCCGCGCAGGTCCTCGGCGTCACCCGGGCGACGGTCCGCGTCCGCCTGCGCCGGGCCCGGCGCGCCCTGGACGCCGCCCCGGTGTCCGTCACCGAAGGCCAGTTGGAGGCATCCCGATGAGCGAGCGGCCCAGTGGTTTCGAGGAGCGCCTCAAGGCGGCGCTCATGGCACGCCTCCCGGACGTGCCGCCCCCGCCCCCCGCCCAGTCCGCCGCCCGGCGGTACGGCATCCCGTTCGCGGTGGGCGCCGCGACGGCGGCGGTCGTCGCCGTGATGGTCCTGCCCGGCAGCACCCACAACGCCTCCCGGCCCGCCGGCGCTCCCACCGGCTCGCCGAGCCCTCCGGCAGCGGACCAGCCCGAGATCAAGCGGGACGCCGACGGCTCGCTCCGCTTCGACCTGCCCGAGAACGACCAAGTGCCCGGGCTCGCAGCGCGACTGAAGGCTCTGGGAGTGGCCGTGGCCGTGGTTCCGTCGAAGCCCCCGTCCCAGTGCTCCGAGCCCGGAGGCGGGTACCGGGGGCCGCAGGCCGATCACGAGGCCGAGATCATGCAGAACAGTGCAGACGGCCACGTCCTGAAGGTCAACGCCAAGACGGTCCCGCCGGGCTACACGCTCACCCTCGGGTGGTCGGACTACTACCCGCTGGGGCAGGGAGGAAGCAGCTTCGGCGTCATCCAGACCTCCAAGGTGCCGTCCTGTTCGGTCGACTACTCCGAGGGACTGGAGGAACTGCTGGCGTCCCGGGCTGCCAGCCCGGCACCGTAGCGACCACCCACCCACCCACACACACGGCAGGATTGGCCCCGGCCCCCGAGGGGGCCGGGCAGGCCGGTCTGCGTCCGCTACGGACGGGCGGTGAAGAGCGTTTCGGTGAACTCCGCGACCTCACTGAAGCCGAGCCGGCGGTAGAGGCGGACGGCCGTGGCGTTGTCGGCCCGGACGTTGAGGCCTATGTGGTCCACCGTCTCGCCCAGCTGCCGGCACAAGGCGGCCACGCAGGCACCCGCGGCGCCCTGTCCGCGGACCCGCGGATGCGTGGTGACGTTCCCGAGCGCGGCGACCCGGTACGCGGCCGAGTGGACGTGCACGCCCGCCACGGCGACCAGTTGCCCGGCCTGCCGGGCGCCGACGTACTGGCCGGTGTCGAGCATGCGGTCGTCGAACCAGTTGCCCGGGTAGGCCTCCGCGAAGAGTTCGAGCAGCTCCGGAAGGTCGTCCCGGCTCAGCGGGGCGGGCCGCCAGGGTCCGGCGGGATATCCGTCGGCCAGCCCGGGCTCGGTCAGCGCCATGCGGAGCAGGGTCGTCCGCGACTGTGCGACGTACCCGGATTCCAGTACCTTCGCGGCGTTCCCGGTCAGATGCCCGAGGAAGCGCCGGGGGAGTACGGGCAGCATCGCCTCGGCGAGCTCCTCCAGAGCGGCCGCTTGCGCGGGGCGGGTGAAGCCCAGCAACGTCGGTACCTCACCGACGGCGTAGAGCAGCGCCACCGGCCCGTCCTTGGAGACGGAGTACCAGCTGGTGTGGGGCCACGGCAGGTCGTCGAGGTCGCCGAGTTCCATCAGGTTCAGGGCCGGATCGCGCTCGAAGCGGGCCGCCAGGTCTGATCGGTCGTGAAGGCTGTGCAGGATCACCCGGACAGCCTACGGCGAGCCCCGGACCGGTCCGGCGGCGAGGTGGACAGGGCCACGGGCAACGGCCCTGCCGGACGCGACGACGCCCCGCACCGAGACGGTGCGGGGCGTCGGACCGCTACGGCTCAGACCGGCCGGATGTCCTCGGCCTGCGGGCCCTTCTGGCCCTGCGTGACCTGGAACTCGACCTTCTGGCCCTCCTGGAGCTCACGGAAGCCCTGGGCGTTGATGTTGGAGTAGTGGGCGAAGACGTCGGGGCCGCCGCCGTCCTGCTCGATGAAGCCGAAGCCCTTTTCCGAGTTGAACCACTTCACAGTTCCGGTGGCCATCTACTGCTCCCTGTCGGGGACGGGGGTCCTCGCGGATGAGGACCCCTTGGGTGTGGGGTGCTTGCCCTGGTCCTCCGACGCTTGGTGAAGCGGTACTTCGGACACACGACTGCCGATCACGAGGCATGATCTACCCACTTGCGCGAGGAGGGCAAACCGATGATCGTTTTGCCCCGACATGGGCACACCACCGCGGGCCGACCGAGCGCGCCACCGCGCGGTACCGAGGATGATCAACAGTCATACTGCTGCCACCCCCTAGGGTGGTGGCCATGGAGTCGTACACGATGGGGCAGGCCGCCGAGCTGCTGGGTGTGAGCGTGGACACGGTGCGGCGGTGGGCGGACGCGGGCCGCTTCCCGACGCACCGGGAGGGCAACCGCCGCATCGTCGAGGGACCCGCCCTCGCCGCGTTCTGCGTGGAGGTCGCCCAAGAGGGCGCCGATGACGAGGACACCCCGTACACCTCGGCGCGCAACGCCTTCCCGGGCATCGTGACCGCCATCAGACTGGGCGACGTCTCCGCGCAGGTGGAGGTCCAGGCGGGCCCGCACCGCGTGGTGTCCCTCCTGACGCGCGAGGCCGTGGAGGAGCTCGGACTGGCCCCGGGCGTGACGGTCACCGCCCGGGTCAAGTCGACCAGCGTGCACGTCGAACGCGGCTGAGCACCCTTCCTGCTGCCCGTGCAGCCGGGCGTGTTCGCGGTCCCGAGCCGGGCGGTCATCCCGGCCAACCTGTTCCACAACGTCGTCGTCGGACTTGCGCGCCCGTCGCCCAACTCGCCCCCGCGACCGCGACCACGAGGGCGAAGCCCCGGACCCTGCGCCCATGCCTCAGGCGCGGCGGACCCGCCACAGCCATGCCGTCGTGCCCGCCAGCAGGGCGAGGGTCGCCACGTTGGCCAGGGTGGCCGCGGTGTCGCCCGCGGGGGCGGCGCCGGACCAGGTCCAGATGCTGATCGCGACGGTCGGCAGGACGGCGGTGAGCAGCACGCCGGCCGTTTTCCGGCCCGTGCTCCAGTGCACCGAGGTGCAGAGGAGCACCGCGCCGATGACGCGGAAGAGGGTGCTGCAGAACCCGACGGCGGGGACGTGGGGGAAGACCGATGCGAGGAGGAAGGGGAGCGTGAGCATCAGGAGCGGGACCACGGGGTGCACCGTGCCGCGCCGGACGGGTGCGTCGGCCCCGCCGGCGGCCGGTGTCCCGACCGCCTCGGCCGCCCCGCCGCCCGCCTCGGCCACGGCCGTTGCCGCGATCGTACGGGGGTCGCCGAGCTCCGCCAGGACCTCGCCGATCGTGACGTGGGGACGTTCGGCGCGGGTCACCTCGATGTGTTCGGCGAGGTCGGCGAGGAGCTCCCGGCGGCGGTCGGCGGGCAGCGCGGAGGCCTCGCGCCCGACGGCGGAGAGGTAGTCGCGTACGGGATCGGCCGAGGTCTTCATGCGGGGTCTCCGGTGGCGTGGTGCGGAAGGGCGAGGAAGCCGTCGACGGCGTCGCGGAAGCCGGGCCAGACCCGGGTGAACTCCTCGAGTGCGGCGCGGCCGCTGTCGGTGAGCGCGTAGTAGCGCCGGGGTGGTCCCGAGGCTGACTCCTGCCAGGTGGTGGTGACCAGGTCGTCGCGGCGCAGCCTGGAGAGCAGCGGGTAGACCGTGCCCTGGCTGGTGGCCAGGGTGCCGGAGTCCTCCAGGGCCTGAAGGAGCTCCACGCCGTACCGGGGGCGGTCGCGCATCAGGGCGAGTACGCAGTACTCCAGGACCCCCTTGCGCAGCTGCGCGGCGGCCCGCGCCTGCTTGGTCGAATCACCTGGTTCCATGCGATGCAAGATACCTGGCGAGGCAACCAGGCGGGAAGAGGGGGGGGAGGGAGGGGGGCCGGTGTCACGTTCACCGGAATCATCTGGCCGATACTTGATCATGTGACGGGGGGCAGCGCGGCGGTGGGGCAACCGGTGAGGAACCGGTTCACTGCCAGGTCAAAGGGTGTGGGGGAGCGCATGGGCTGGTCGATGGCCACGGAAGCCGTCGTGGCGCGCGAGGACAGGTTCGACTGGTTCTGCGAGACGGTGTCCAGCGATGTGATGCCCGTCATGCTCAGCACCCGGCACGCGGCCGACTTCCGGGCGAAGTTCACGGACCTGGACCTCGGCGCCGTGCGGCTGTCGGCCCTGAAGTGCTCACCGGTGCACTCGCGCCGCACTTCGGCCCACGTCCGGCGCGGTGATCCCGAGCACATGCAGCTGGCGCTCATCACCCAGGGCGCTTTCAAGATCTCCCAGCGGGGCAGCGAGTCGGTGATCGCGGGGGGACTCGTCCTCACGGACACCTCGCGGCCGAGCGAAGGGGTCAGCGCGGGCGGGCAGGGCGAGGCCATCGTGCTGCAGATACCCCGCCCGGCCCTGGCGCTGCGCTCGAACCGCGTGGACCGCCTCCTCGCGCAGAACCTGTCCGCGGCCACGGGCTCGGCGGCCGTCCTGGCCGACTTCCTGAAGACGCTGCTCGCGCACGGCCCGTACTGCAGCCCGGAGGAGCTGCGCGGGCTGGGGGCGATCGCCCTCGACCTGGCCACCGCGTGTCTCGCCCAGCACCTCGGCGATCCGGGCGAGGCGCCCGCCGAGGTGCGCGCACAGGAGACCCGGCAGCGCATCCACCGCTTCATCGAGAACAACCTCGGAGACCCGGGCCTGACTCCCCAGGCGATCGCCGACCGGCACAACCTCTCGCTGCGGGGGCTCCACGCCCTCTTCGCCGGCCAGGACTTGAGCGTTTCGGCCCGCATCCGCGAGAACCGCCTGGAGCGGGCCCGCGCCGATCTCGCGTGCGGGGAGCAGGGCGGACAGCCCGTTCAGGAGATCGCGGCACGCTGGGGATTCTCCAGCGCCACGGCGTTCAGCCGGGCCTTCCGCGAGGCCTACGGAATCACCCCGACCGAACACCGGGCATCATCCCGGCAGGCCTGAGGACGCCCTCTCCCGAGCCCGCAGGGGAGGCCCCGAGCCGCTCGCGGGGCTGTTAGCTTCCCTCCCATGCCGGATCATCAGACCGAAACCAAGACGGCCTACGACGGGATCGTCGAGCTCTACGCATCCCTGTTCGCCGACCGGCTGGAGACCCAGCCCTTCGCCCGAGCCATGATCACCACCTTCGCCGAGCTGGTGCGCGGGACGGGGAATCCGCGGGTGGCCGACGCAGGGTGCGGACCCGGACACCTGACGGCCCTGCTGCACGAAATGGGGCTGGACGCCTTCGGGCTCGACCTCTCCCCGGCCATGGTCGACCACGCCCGCCGGGCCCATCCGGAGCTCTCCTTCGACGAGGCGCGCATGGAGTCCCTGCCCGTCGGGGACGCCGCACTCGGCGGCGTGCTCGCCCACTACTCGATGATCCACACCCCGCCCGCCGAACTGCCCGCGCTCCTCGCCGAGCAGGCGCGGGTCCTGGTGCCGGGGGGCCTGCTCATGGTCTCGCTCTTCGCGACCGACCGGCACGAGGCGCCGGTCCGCTTCGACCACAAGGTGACGCCCGCCTACAGCTGGCCGGTGGACCGGTTCGCCGCGTTGCTGTCCGGGGCCGGCCTCGTCCCGTTCGCCCGGCTCGTCCACGACCCGGCCACCGAGCGCGGCTTCCTCGACGCCCACGTGATGGCCCGCCGCCCCTCGTGACCTGCGCCACGTCGGCGACCTCTCCCCGCGGGCAATTCCCGGTGTTAAGGTTTTGTCTGATCGATCTCGATCGCAGGATTGTTACTCCCCGAGGACACCACCTTCGTCGTTCCACGACGTCAAGGCGGTGCGCCGTTCGAGGGGAGGCAAGGCCTGGGTGGCGCCGCGTGCGCGACCCGGGCCTTTTTTGTTGCCCGGATCCGGGCGTGAGAGATCGCGGACCTCAGCAGATGGCAAGAGCCCCAGGATGCAAGGACGCATCATGAACACACCCGTAGCCGGACCCGGCACGCTGGCGGAGCAGATCCTCCGCGGCGTCGGCGGAGCCGAGAACATCGAGAGCTTCACGCACTGCGCGACGAGGCTGCGTTTCCAGCTCCACGACGGGGCGAAGGCCGACACGGCCGCGCTCGATGCCCTCTCCGGCGTCATGGCCACCGTCCCGCAGTCCGGTGACCGGCTGCAGATCGTGATCGGCGGAGCCGTCGCACGCGTCTACTCCGAGATCATGAACCTGCCGTCGATGGCGGGCGGCGGAACGGCCGCCGCGAAGTCCGACGCCGACGTCAAGGCCGCGATGCGGGCCAAGAGCCGTGGCCGCTACGCCTGGGTCGACAACTTCTTCGAGTACCTGTCGGACTCGTTCCGCCCGCTCATGGGCGTGCTGCTCGGCTCCTCGCTCATCATCGCGATCGCCTCCGTCCTCGACGCCCTGGGCTTCGTCGACTTCCGCGCCGCGGACAAGTCCGCCACCTGGGTGTTCGTCGACGCCATGTGGCGCTCGGTGCTCTACTTCCTGCCGGTCATGGTCGCGTACAACTCGGCCAAGAAGCTGAAGATCGACCCCTGGGTGGGCGCCGCGGTCATGGCCGCGGTCATGACCCCGAACTTCACGGGCATGCTCAACCCGAAGTCCGGGATCCCCGGCATCACCTGCACCACCAACGGAACGCTCGGCACCCAGGAGTGCGTGGCCCACGTCTTCGGGCTGCCGATGCAGCTGAACGACTACGGCGGCCAGGTCTTCGTACCGCTCCTGATGGTCGCCGTGCTCGCCCTGGTCTACAAGGGACTGCAGCGCATCTTCCCGGAGACCGTGCACCTGGTCTTCGTGCCGTTCTTCAGCATGCTGATCATGATCCCGATCACCGCCTTCCTCATCGGCCCGATGGGCGTCTGGGCGGGCAACGGCCTCGGTGAAGGACTGTCCTGGCTGAACGGCAACGCCCCGATCGTCTTCGCGATCCTCATCCCGCTGCTGTACCCGTTCCTGGTGCCGCTGGGCCTGCACTGGCCGCTGAACGCGCTGATGCTCGTGAATATCAACACCCTCGGCTACGACTTCATCCAGGGCCCCATGGGAGCCTGGAACTTCGCCTGCTTCGGCGCGACCGCCGGCGTGCTGCTGCTCTCGCTGCGCCACCGCGAGAAGGAGATGCGCCAGACCGCCACCGGCGCCCTGGCCGCGGGTCTGCTCGGCGGCATCTCCGAGCCCTCGCTGTACGGCATCCACCTGCGCTTCAAGCGGATCTACCCGCGGATGCTCGTCGGCTGCCTCGTCGGCGGCGTGCTCGTGGGCGTCCTGGGCGGCGTGGACACCAAGGCCTTCGCCTTCACCTCCCTGCTGACCATCCCGGTCTTCTCCCCGATGGCCACCTACGGCATCGCCATCACGGCCGCCTTCTTCGTCTCGATGGCGCTCGTGTACTTCTCCGACTTCCGCACCCCGGAGGAGCGTGCCCAGGCCAACGCCGAGCGCGACGCCGCCGAGGCCGCCGAGGCCGCCTCCCGCGGCGAGGCCGTGACGGCCGATGACCGCGAGCTGGTCACCGTCGGCGCCGCGACGGCCACCGCGGGCGCCTCCGCCTCCGTTGCCGGCTCCACCCCGGCTGCTCCCACCGCCACCGCCACGGCCACCGCCCCCGCGGCAGGCAAGGCCATCGAGCTCGCCGCTCCGGTCGCGGGCCGCGTCGTCGGCCTCGACGAAGTCGGCGACCCCGTCTTCGCCTCCCGCGCACTCGGCGAAGGTGTGGGCATCGAGCCGGCCGACGGCCGCATCGTCGCCCCGGTCGACGGAGAGCTGGTCATCGTCGCCGCCACCGGCCACGCCTTCGGGATCCGTACCGCGGAGGGCATCGAGGTGCTCATCCACGTCGGCATCGACACGGTGCAGATGAAGGGAGCGGGCTTCGACGTCCGCACCGAGGCCGGCCGGCAGGTCTCGGCCGGTGACCTCCTCGTCGAGGTCGACCTCGACGCCGTTCGCGCGGCGGAGCACCCGACCGTCACCCTCATGACCGTCACCAACACCGCCGACCTCACCTCGGTCGAGCCGCACACCGGCCGGACCGTCGCCGCCGGTGCCCCCGTGGTGACCGTACGGCGGTAGCGACCCGCCAAGAGGCGGCCTGATCCGACGCGGGCACGCCCCACACCTCGTGGGGCGTGCCCGCGTCGGACCGGACCGGGGGAGAGGGTGGCGCATGCGCGCCAGACAATGCGGGATCATTGGGCAGAACCGGACCGCGAACGAGAAGGAGAGCAGGCGTTGAAGGCGCTGCGTGTCCTCAATAACAACGTGGTCCTCGCGCGCGACGACAAGGGCCAGGAGGTCATCCTCACCGGGCGCGGCATCGGCTTCAGCTCCCGCCAGGGCAAACCGGTCGACCCGGCACTGATCGTCCGCGTCTTCGTCCCGGCCGACGGACGCGACCCCGACCACCTCAGCGAGGTCCTCGCCCTCATCGACGAGGAGGTCCTGCGGGCCGTCGTGATCGCCCTCGACGAATCCGGCATCGAGGGGCGCGAGTCCACCCGGCCGACCCTGGCCATCGCCGTCGCCGACCATGTCGCCGGGGCGCTGGACCGGGCCGCACGGGGCATCGTCATCGAGTACCCGCTGCGCGCGGAGGTCCAGGCCCTCTACGCCGCCGAGTTCGCCCAGGCGCAGCGCCTGCTGGAGGCGATCAACGAGCGGGTGGACCCGCGACTGGATCCCTCCGAGGCGATCGCACTCGCGCTGCACCTGGTCAACGCGGGCTTCGCCACGGGCGACCTGTCCTTCACGTACACGATGACCGGGGTCATCCAGCAGATGCTCGCCGTCGTGCGGGAGCGCTACGGGCTGTCCGTGTCCCAGGAGTCCATGAGCGCGGCGCGGTTCATCACCCACGTGCGCTACCTCTTCGTACGCATCCAGCAGCACCGGCAGCTGAAGGGCCACGAGTCGACGATCGGCGAGGGAATCCGCCGTCACTACCCGGAGGCGACCCGCACCGCCCAGCAGCTGGCGACCATCGTCGAGCTGCGCCTGGGGGAGCGCCTGAGCGAGGACGAGGTCTCCTACCTGGCCCTGCACGTGGCCCGCATGACCGTGGAGCCGGACGGCACCCCCGAGTAGCGGGCCCGGGCTCCGCCCCGCGTCCGCGTCACCTCTCCGCCGCGGCCCTACCGGACGCCCTCCGTCACCGGCCGGGCCGACTACGGCCCCGCGGCGGCCGGGCGCCGAGGGCTCCGGCACCGGCCCTCACCATCCCGGTCCGGACGCGGCCGGCCGGGCGATTCCGCCACGCCGGGCCCCGGACCGGGGCGGACGCCCCCGGCCGGCGAGAACGGACGCGGCGTACGGACCGGGTGCGCGCACGTACACTCGGCTCATGAGCCGCACACGACGTGTCACGGGGGACTGCCCGCCGCAGGCCGCCCCCGGCGCGCCCGCGGTTCCTGCGGGCCGGACGGGCATCAGCCCCCGGACCGCCGCCGACGCCCAGGCCCCCACGGTGGGCCGCGGCGTCCTGCACGGCCACGGCTAGCGCCCTCCCACCGCGCCCGGGCCCCTTCCCTCCCGCCGCACCATCCCCGGCGACGGACCCTGCCCCCGGCAGCCCGCGGCCCGGCCCGGACACCGGGCCCGGCCCGGCCCCCGTCGTCCCGAGGGCGACGCATCGCCCTCCCCAGAGCACCACCCGCGGCCCCGACGCTCCGTCGGCGCCGCCACCAGGCTAGGGCCGTGCGCCGGGCCGTAGCCGCCTCCGAAGGGACCACCGTGAAGTTGAGCGGGTTGCTGACCGGCCATGAACACCACGTCCTCCAGGGCGACCCCGAGTCGACGGAGATCACCGCGGCCACCACCTTCGACGTCGACCGGGTGGTGCCGGGCTCGCTCTTCATCGCCGTACCCGGCCACCACGGCGGCGGCCCCGAGGCCATCGGTGCGGCGCTCGCGCGCGGGGCGGTGGCGGTGCTCGTCGACGAGGAAGGAGCCGCCGCCGCACCCTCCGGGCGGGAGCTCCTTCCGGCGGTGTGCATCGTACGGGTCCGCGACACCCGCAAGGCGGCCGCGGTCGTCTCCTCCCGCTACTTCGGAGAGCCCGGCCGGCACATGGACATGGTGGCGGTCACCGGGACCAACGGAAAGACCTCCATCGCCTCCATGGTCGAGTCGCTCCTCAGGATCTCCGAGGGCGCCTCGGTGGGCGTGATCGGGACGGCGGGCAGCCGCATCGGCGACGAGATGATCCCGATGCCGCCCTCGGTGCTGACCACACCGGAATCACCCGACCTGCAGTACCTCCTGGGCCGGATGCGGGACCGGGGCACCGGCAGCGTGGTCCTGGAGGCCACCTCGATGGCCCTGCAGACGTACCGGGTGGACAGGACCTTCGTCGACGTCGGCGTGTTCACCAACCTGACCCAGGACCACCTGGACGACCACGGCACCATGGCCCACTACACGGACGCCAAACTGAGGCTGTTCCAGGGGCTGTGCCGGTACGCGGTGGTCAACGTGGACGACGTCGTGGGAGCCGGGATCCCGGCGATGATGCCCGGCGCGGTGACCACGTACGGCCTCGACCAGGACGCCGACTTCCGTGCCACGGACCTGATCGCGGACGCCGCGGGCACCCGGTTCACGCTGCAACACGACGGCCACAAGTACCCGGCCGCGATCCCGGTCCCGGGCCGGTTCTCCGTGTCCAACGCGCTGGCGGCCGTGGCGGCCTGCCACGTCCTGGGCCACGACCTGGACGGACTGGTCTCCGCGCTCGCCCAGATGCCGCCCGTACCGGGCCGGTTCGAGCGCTTCGTCACCGCCGCCGGCACCTCGGTGATCGTGGACTACGCCCACTCGCCCGACTCCCTCGACAAGATCCTCACCGCCATCCGGGGCTTCGCCCGCGGCCGCGTCATCACCGTCTTCGGCTGCGGCGGCGACCGCGACACCACCAAGCGCGCCGAAATGGGCCGCATCGCCGGCGCCCACTCCGACCTGTGCGTCCTGACCTCGGACAACCCCCGCACCGAGAACCCCGAGACGATCCTCGACCAGATCGCGGCGGGCATCGAAAGCACCGGCACACCCTACGAACGCTCCGCCGACCGGCGCCGGGCCATCGCCTTCGCCCTGTCCGCGGCGCAGCCCGAAGACATCGTCCTGATCGCGGGAAAGGGCAGCGAACCACACCAGATCGTGGGTGAAACCCTCATCCCGTTCAGCGACATGGCCACCGTCCGCGACCTCTCCGCCCACCTCCTCCCCTGACCGGCGCCTTCCCGGGACCGAGAACCCCCGGGCCCTCGCCGACCCCCTAGTCGGGGATGCCGGGCATGCCCCAACGGGCGTGCCTGTCGCCGACGTCGGCCCCCGGGCACGCCCTGCGCCAGGCCGTGAGCACCGGAGGGCGGCCCGGGCGTCCGAAGCAGAGCCGCCGCTTGCGGAGGTGCAGGCGGAGCTTCGCCGAGCCGTCGATGTTGTCGTGGACGACGAGGACCCGGACCACCTCACCGGGGTCGTGTTCCGTGGTCCGACCGCCGGCACGCCGGAGGCGGAGCACGGCGCCGACTCCGGCTCCATCGGGGACGAGCCGCGCCTCGACCAGGCGCCGCCGGTCCCACAGCCAGTACGCGGTCTCCGCAAGGACGTAGGCCACGGCGGCCGAGGCCGCCCACCGGACGTCGGATTCCGCCCACAGCACCAAGGCGAAGAAGCCGAGGCAGCACGCAACCACAGCCATGCGCCGCAGCCGCGGCACCCTCCGCATGGTGTGGTCCGCCGCGTCCCAGAGCAGATCCTCGCCGACTGCCATCACGCCATCATGGGCCCCGGCCGCCCCTCCTGAGAAGCCCCGGCCGGACTCCCGCCGAAGGAAGGCGGGTTCGACGTCGCGCCGGCGGCGGGCGGATCGCGCACCCGCACGACCGCACCCCAACCGGCAATTGGTCCAGACCTATTGACCGGCCGTTCCGTTGCTCCTACGATCCGGTCGGCACAGCCCCACCTGTCCCCACCACACCCAGAGCCGGGCGCCACGCCCCCACGCGTCGCCATGCCCACGGCGCTCGGCCTGAATGGAGCACACCATGTTCCGTCGGAGATCACGTACTCCGCGCCTCCCGGCTGACCTCGGCCCCGGTGCGAACCGGACCGGCCGCGCCAAGCACGGAGCCACCGTCCTGAACCGCTCCCTCGCCGGAGTGAGCGCCGCCGCCGTCATCGGTGCCGGCCTGGCAGCGGCGGGGGCCGTCACGGCCGGCGCCGCGACGACCGAGGACGTCGCCGCCAACCTGGTGGTCAACTCCGGTTTCGAGAGCGGCCTCTCCGCCTGGTCCTGCTCCGGAGGCTCCGGAGCGGCCGTCGGCAGTCCGGTCCGTGCGGGTACCTCCGCGCTCAAGGCCACGCCGTCCGGCCAGGACAACGCGCAGTGCACCCAGACCATCAGCGTGCAGCCCAACTCCCAGTACACGCTGAGTGCTTACGTCCAGGGCAGCTACGTATACCTGGGCGCCACCGGCACCGGCCTCACCGGAACCCCGTCCACCTGGACACCGAGCAGCCCGTCGTACGGTCAGCTCAGCGTCGGCTTCACCACCGGGCCGAGCACCACCTCGGTGACGGTGTACCTGCACGGCTGGTACGGGCAGCCCGCGTACTACGCGGACGACGTATCGCTCGTCGGTCCGGGCGGCAGCAGCCCCTCACCCTCCGTGCCGCCGACCACGACGCCGCCCACCACCGCACCTCCCACCACCGCGCCCCCGACGACCGCACCGCCGACCACCGCGCCGCCGACCACGGCGCCCCCGACCACCGCCCCGCCCGGTGAGACCTGCGCCACGAAGGCCAAGCCGGCCGGCAAGGTCCTGCAGGGCTACTGGGAGAACTGGGACGGCGCCTCGAACGGAGTCCACCCCGGGATGGGCTGGGTGCCCATCACGGACGGCCGGATAGCCGCGCACGGCTACAACGTCATCAACGCGGCGTTCCCGGTGATCCTCTCGGACGGCACCGTCCAGTGGCAGGACGGGATGGACGCCGGCGTCAAGGTCGCGACCCCCGCCGAGATGTGCCAGGCCAAGGCGGCCGGAGCGACGATCCTGATGTCGATCGGCGGCGCCGCGGCCGGCATCGACCTGAGTTCCAGCACCGTCGCCGACAAGTTCGTGGCGACCGTGGTGCCGATCCTCAAGAAGTACAACTTCGACGGAATCGACATCGACATCGAGACCGGTCTGTCCGGCAGCGGCAACATCAACACGCTGTCCGCGTCGCAGGCCAACCTGATCCGCATCATCGACGGCGTACTGGCCCAGATGCCCGCGGGCTTCGGCCTGACGATGGCCCCCGAGACCGCGTACGTCACCGGCGGCAGCGTCACCTACGGATCGATCTGGGGCTCCTACCTGCCGATCATCAAGAAGTACGCCGACAACGGCCGGCTGTGGTGGCTGAACATGCAGTACTACAACGGCAGCATGTACGGGTGCTCCGCCGACTCCTACCAGGCCGGCACCGTGCAGGGCTTCACCGCCCAGACCACCTGCCTGAACAACGGCCTGACCATCCAGGGCACCACCATCAAGGTGCCGTACGACAAGCAGGTCCCCGGCCTCCCGGCCCAGACGGGCGCGGGCGGCGGTTACATGGCGCCGAGCCTGGTCAGCCAGTCCTGGAACGCCTTCGGCGGTTCGCTGAAGGGTCTCATGACCTGGTCGATCAACTGGGACGGCTCGAAGGGCTGGAGCTTCGGCGACAACGTCAAGTCGCTCCAGGGGCGCTGATCACCTACCCTTGAGCCCTTCCCCCTGACCCTCAGGGGGAAGGGGATGTGAGCGGACAGGCCCCGGGTGGGCGCGCGTTGAGCGCCTCCACCCGGGGCCGTGCCGTGTTCCGGCTCGGTTCTGCTCTTCCGGATCAGGAGGCGGTGCGCAGGCGGGTGGCCGCGGATTCCGCTTCCCGGACGACGCGCTCGGTGTCGATGTCGACGAGGCGGCCGTCGAGCTTGAGGGGCCGGCCGTCCACGAAGACCGCGCGGACGTTCTCCGGACGGCCGTTGAAGACGATCTGGTTGATCCAGTCGAACCGCGGGGCGAAGTTGAGGGCGGCCGGGTCGATCACGATGACGTCGGCGCGCTTGCCGGGGCTCAGGGATCCCACCCTGTCGGCCATGCCGATCGCCTCGGCGCCGCCGAGCGTGGCGAGCCGCAGCACGTCGCTCACCTGGGGGAACACCGAGGACTCCAGGGCGCGTGCACGCTGAAGACCGACGGCCGCCTTCATGAGGGCGAAGAAGTCCGAGGAGTCGTTGGTCCCGCCGTCCTGGCCGAGTCCGGTCTTGACCCCGCGCCGGCCGAGGTCGGGAAGCCGCATGATCCCCGAGGCGAGGCGCATGTTGCTGAGCGGGCAGTGCGCGACCCGTACGTCGTGCGCGGCGACGGCGGCGATCTCTTCGTCGGTGAGGTGGACGGCGTGGTTCATGAGGAGCTGCGGACCCAGTGCGCCGATGTCCGTGAGCGTGCCGACCGGATCGTCCGCGCGTTGCTCGGAGCGTTCGAGGACATGGCTGTTGAGCATGACTCCGAGGTCGCGGGCGATCTCCCAGTGCAGCCGGTTGAGGCCGGCGATGGCCCGTGCCGCATGGGTGGCGACCTGCGCCGAGGCGAGCGGGAGCGGGTCGATCAGTTCCCTCTTCGTGCGGGTGATCAGCGAGGCTTCCCGCTCGGCCTGGAACATCGCGTACGTGAAGCGCACGCCGGTGTCGGCCAGGGCCCGCACGTACTGGACCGTCGTGTCGTAGGGGAGGGCGTCCACCCAGTCCACGAGCGTGGTCACGCCGGACTGGACGGAGTCGAGGGCGCCGAGCCGGACGAAGCGGTACATGTCCGCGGGCGTGATACGGGAGAACGTCGCCCGGTTGCAGTCGGCCAGCCAGCCGAACAGGTCGCGGTCCGCGCAGCCGCCCCGCATCGAGGACTGCCACAGGTGGGTGTGCACGTCGACGAATCCCGGCATCACCAGATGGCCGGTCGCATCGATCACCCGGGTGCCGGGCGGTGCGGGCAGCCGTTTCCCCACGGCCGCGATGGCGCCGCCCCGCATGTGGACGTCCGCGTGCTCGACGGTGCCCAGGGGGCCGTCACCGAGGGCGGGATCCATGGTGAGCACGAGCGCGGCGTTCCTGAGGACGACGGCTTGGCCCGGGGCCGTTCCGCCGGGCGGCCGGGTCCGCCCGGCGCCCAGGACGAGGGGGACGGCTGCGGCCATCCCGAGGCCTCCCAGGACTCGGCGTCGGCTGGGCGCTCCCGTCTCGGGCGCGGGCGCGCTGACTTGGGGTGGGCGGGCTCCCGGTAAGGAGGTGGGGACGGGTTCGGGACACTCGCTGAGCGGGTTCATGGCGTGTGGCCTCCCAACGAACGAGGGGGATCGCCCTTCTCCGCACTGACGATCGGTCAGTGACGGCGGGGGCGGTACACGAATCGTCCATCGGGCCGGGGCTCTGCGGATAGAGGCGCGTCAACATTCTGTAGAAGTTTTATCCGTGGCGGCTCGGTGGCGGCTCCATGGAGCCGCTACGGATGCCGCCCCTACGGCCGTTCGTCGTAGGTCCCCGCCTCGACCTCGAGGGCGAGTTCCTGGAGGACCTCGATCGCGGAGACGTCCGTGCGCCCGGCGTCGTGGGCGATCGCGAGGCTGGTGAACGCCAGGCTGAATCCGGAGACCATCGTGTGCAGGGCCGGGCCGAGGGCCTCGGCCACCGCCGCTGCCACCTGCTGCGGAGTCGCGTCGGCCGGCACGCTGATCGACGGGAGCATCTCGTTGAGGAGGGTCGAGGCCACGCCGGCCGTCGCCTCCACGGCGTCGACGCCGCCGGCCCCGTCATCGCCGCCGGCTCCGGCTCCTTCCTCCCCGGCCGCATCCCGTTCGTCCTCGACGGCCCGACGGATGTCCTGGGCTTCGGTGAGGATGCCGATCACTCGCTTGAGGACCTCTGAGCGTTCCATCCCACGGAGCCTAGTCCCGCATGCGGGCGCGGACCGACTCCACCGGTGGCCGCTCCCGCAGCGCCCCGTACGCGATGAAGTAGGCCGGCACCCGGTTCAGCCACGGCGCCCCGGTCACGAGCTCCGTCAGCCGCTTCGCCGCCTGCGGGTGGCCGAAGGCGGTCCGGCCGGCCAGCAGGGGCTCGATGACCTGCGTGTGGGCCAGGCGCTGCAGGCCCTGCGTCGCCACCGTCGTCGGCATGCGCCGCCGTTGTACGCGGCGTACGTCGTGCAGCCCCACGCTCCCCGCGCGCAGCGGTCCCACGAGATGGCGGGCCGCCGCCACGGCGTCCTGGACGGCGAGGTTGATGCCGATGCCGAAGACCGGCGACATGGCATGGGCGGCGTCGCCGATGCACAGCAGACCCGGCCGGTGCCAGCGGCGCAGCCGCTCCAGCCGGACGTCGAGCAGCTTGACCTCGTCCCAGGAGGTGACCGAGTCCGCCCGGTCCGCCAGCCACGGGACGGCCTGCGCGAACTGGGCCATGAAGCGGTCCAGGCCCTCCGCGCGGCGCTGCGCATCGGTCCCCTTGGGGATGAGCCCCGCACACTGCCAGTAGTCGCCGCGGTCGATGAGCGCGCTGAAGAACCGCTCGCCCAGGCCTCCCAGGAGCCCGCTGGGATCGCTCTCGTGCCGCGGCAGCCGGAACCACCAGGCGTCCATCGGGCACGGGAAGCCCCGCAGGCCGAGCTCCGGCAGCGCCCTGGCGAAGGATCCGCGGCCGTCGCAGGCCACGGTCAGCGTGGCCCGGATTTCACCGGTGGCCCCGTCCGCCGTGCGGTAGCACACGCCCGCGACCCGCCCGCGCTCCATCAGGAAGGACGTGGCCTCGGTGTCCATGCGGAGCCGGAAGGAGGGTTCCTTGCGCGCCTCGTCGGCGAGCAGGTCGAGGAGGTCCCACTGCGGCACCATCGCGATGTAGTTGTACTTCCCGGGCAGGGCCGCGATGTTCCCGACGGTGACGAGGGAACGGTCCGGCCCGACGGGCAGCTGCACCGAGGTCACCCGTCGCTGTGGCAACCGGGCGAACCGTTCGGCGAGGCCGATGTCGTCCAGCAGGGACAGCGTGGAGGGGTGCACGGTGTCGCCGCGGAAATCGCGTAGTAAGTCCCCGTGCTTCTCCAGCACGGTGACCTCCACCCCGGCCCGGGCCAGCAGCAGCGCCAGCACCATCCCGGCGGGCCCGCCGCCCACCACACAGCAGGTCGTACGCTCCACGGCAACCCATCCCTCCGGCGGCACCGGCCATCCCGACGACACATGGCCCACTACCCCACCAGCTTGCTCGTCATCGCTCCGCGCGGGGCGGCGACGCGCGGTGTGCCGGGTGGTGACGGCCGGGTCGCGGCCACGGGCGGGAGACTGCCGGGCATGAACATGGACGTGGAGTCGGTGACGGCGGAGCTGTACGCGGTGCGGCCCTCGGAGTTCACCTCGGCCCGGGACGCGTACGTGGCCAAGGCCCGGAAGGCCGGGGACCGGGAGCTCGCCGCGGCGATCGCCGCGCTGCGCAAGCCGACGGTGGCGGTGTGGACGGCCGGGTTGCTCGCCCGCGGCCGGCCGGAAGAGGCCCGGCAGCTCCTCCTGCTCGGCGAGGCGTTGCGCACCGCCCACCGGACCCTGGACGCCGGGCAGCTGCGCAAGCTGTCGCACGACCAGCACCTGGTGATCGGCCGTCTCGCGCGCACGGCACGCTCCCTGGCCGCCGAGTTTGACCAGACGGTGAGCGAGCCGGTGCTGAGCGAGGTCGAGCGGATCCTCCACGCGGTGCTCGCCGATCCCGAGGTCGCCGAACGGTGGGCGGGGGGCCGCCTGGTGCGGTCCCCGGACCCCGCGTCCGGCTTCACCGGCCTCGAACCACAGCCCGGCGCGGCTCCGCCCCGGCGGAAGGAGAGCGCTCCGCCCGAGCCCGCGGGCCCCGCAACCCGCCGGACTCCGGCGCCGGGAACGGACGGGGGAGCGGAGCAGACACGGCGTCAACGGATCGAGGCAGCCCGGGAGGAGCTGTCGGAAGCCCGCGCCGAAGCGGACCGGCTGAGTACCGAGGAGGCCGCGGCACAGGAACTGGCGGACGGCGCTGAGGCCGCGGTGCGGTCCGCGGTGGCCCGGCTGGAGGAGGCCCGGGCGGCGAGCGCGGCCGCGGCCGCCGGCCTGCGCACGGCCGGGCAAGCGGCGGCGAAGGCACGGAAGCGGGCGGATGTGGCGGCACGCAAGGCCGAGAAACTCACCGGCTCCGAGGCGTGACCTCTTGCCGGGGCGGTCGGCCTCCCCGACGATGCTGCAAGACCCCTTCTGCCCGGGTCTCTCAGGCTCTTGACGGGGCATCGAACAACAGGGGGAAACAGTGAAGAACCATCACGCTCCGAAGAAGCGGTCCCGTACGGCGGCGTCCGCCCTCGTACCGCTCTTCGTCATCGCAGGACTGCTGCTGGGGCCGGCGGCAACCGCGACGGCGGCCGCGCCCACCGCCCGGCAGGCACCCGCTTCCGCAGCTCTCCACCAGGGTCCCCTCGCGTCCGGCGCGGGCGAGGTGACGGTACTCGGCGCACCCGCGTCGTCCCGGGTCCAGGCCACCACCGGCAACAAGAAGAAGAAAAAGAAGAGCAAGAAGAAGGGCGGCGGCTTCTTCAAGACCCTCCTCGTCATCCTGCTCCTCGCTGTCGTAATCCTCGCGATCGTCTTCGTCGTACGCATGCTGCTGCGCCGCCGGTCCGCCTAGGGACCGACGCCACACCCCGGTCGCCGCCCACGTGAAGGGGCCGCGGCCGGGTTCCGTCCGGCCCGCTCCGGCCGGTCCAGGACGCTGGTGAGCGTGGTGGGACGGAATCCGACCACCACGCCCAGGTCCACCACACCCACCTCCGCCAGGCCTGGCTCCGCCATGCCCGCCTCCGCCATGCCCGGCTTCGGCTCCAGGCCCACGAGCTCCGCCACGCGGAGCTGAAGCGTGGCCGGAAGCGGAACGGCGGTCACCCTCTTGTCGGAACTCCCTTGCTCAATGGTCAAGAAACGTTGACCATTGAGCCATGCCCACCGATGAGCCCCCCGAGGCCTTTCACGTCACCACGGACGAGCAGCTGCGCGCCGTCTCCAACCTCACGCGCCACCGGATCATGGCCATGCTCCGTTTCGAGCCGGCGACGATCACGCAGATCGCCGCACGGGTCGGCCTGGCGAAGGGGAGCTCCAGCTATCACGTGCGCCTGCTGGAGCGGGCCGGCCTGGTGAAGGTGGTGCGGACGCGGAAGGTCCGGGGGGTCAACGAGCGGTACTACGCGATGGCCGCGCGGTCGATCGTGCTGCCGGACCCGGGCGAGGGCGGGCCGGACCTGCTGATGCGGCACGCGGTGGCGGACCTGGAAGGGGCGCCGTCGGACGGTGAGCGGCACGTGGGGATGGCACACCTGCGGCTCACCGACGAGCAGTTCGCGGAGCTGGGGGCGCGCCTGGAGGCATTGGCGGACGAGTACCGGGAGTTGTCCGATCCGGCGCTGCCCGACGCCTCGTTCGTCTTCGCCCTCTTCCACCCTGCACGTCGCGACCAGAGCACCGAGGGAGACTCCAAGTGACCACCGGCACACAGAAGTTCCCCACCGGCTTCGGACGGCTGTGGACCGCGCAGACCGTGTCCTCGCTCGGCGACGGGGTCACGCATGCCGCGCTGCCGCTGATCGCGCTGACCCTGACGCGGGATCCGATGGCACTCGCCGTCGTCACCGCCGCCGGCACCCTGCCGTGGCTGCTCTTCGGATTGCTCGGCGGCGCCCTGGTGGACCGCTGGGACCGCCGGCGCACGATGTGGATCGCGGACGCGGCACGTGCCGTGCTCCTCGCGGTACCGGTGGCCGCCGCCGCGCTCGACGTGCTGAGCATTCCGCTGCTCGGGGCCGTCGCCTTCCTGCTCGGCCTCGGCGGACTCTTCTTCGACACCGCCGCCACGGCCTACCTGCCGGACCTGCTCGGCCGCGACCCCGCGCTGCTGGAACGCGCCAACTCCCGCCTGCGCGGCGCCCAGACCGCCGCGTCCGGCTTCGCCGGGCCGCCCGCGGGCAGTGCGCTGCTCGCACTCGGGCGGGCGGTTCCGCTGCTCGCCGACGCGGTGTCGTTCGCGGTCTCCGCCCTGCTCGTACGGTCGCTGCCGAGCATGCCCCGTCCCGTACCGCAGGCCCGTGAGTCGCTGCTGCGGCAGGCGCGGGCCGGGGCCTCGTACGTCTTCCGGGACCGGTTGCTGCTCGGGCTCGCACTGCGCCCGGCGGTCGGGAACATCGCCTTCATCGCGGTGGAGACGGTACTCGCCCTCTTCGCGCACGACCGACTCGGCATCGGCGCCCTCGGCTTCGGCCTGCTCCTCACGGCGGAGGCCACCGGCGGCCTGCTCGGTGCGGGCATCGCCTCCCTTCTCGGCCGCCGGCTCGGCACCGGCACCGCGCTGACGTGCACGGCCGCCGTCGAAGGACTGGCCGTCCTCGGGCTCGCCACCGCCGGGAACCCGTACGCGGCCGGCCTCGCGCTCGCCGTCTGCGGGGCGGGCATGGGTGCCACGATGGTGCTCGCCCCCTCCCTGCGGCAGGCGATCGTCCCCGCCCACCTCATGGGCCGGGTCGCCTCCACCTCCCGCATGCTCGCCATGTGCGCCGCCCCGTTCGGCGCCTTCCTCGGCGGCTGGCTGGCCACCGCGTACGACGTCCGCACCCCGCTCTACGCCGCCTCCGGCCTCCTCCTCGCCATGACCGCCATCACGGCCAACATGACCGGCAACCGCCGCGTCGAGGCGGCGCTGCGCGCGGCCGCTCCCGCGGCAGGCACCCCCGATGACACGGAATCCGGGGATCCGGCCCGGCGGGAAGTCTCCGAAACGGTGTGACGCCGCGTGCGGGTCTTATAGGCCGTCCTACGTAGCCGGGCCTCTGGTCTGCCGGCCGGTGCGGACCACGTACTGGATCTTGAGACTGCGGGAGGCCCATGGCAGGCTCGTGCCGCATGATCGATGAATTCGCGAAGGACAACCTGCTCGGGAGACTGCGGCGGGACCGCGAGGCGCTGCTCTGGAAACTCGACGGCTTGTCCGAGTACGACGCCCGTCGACCTTTGACGGCGACCGGGACCAACCTCCTCGGGCTGGTCAAACACGTGGCCACCGTCGAGGCCCGGTACTTCGGCGAGGTCTTCGGCCGTCCCTCCCCGGAACCGCTGTCCCGGTGGCAGGACTCCGACGGCAGCGATCAGTGGGCGGCCGGGGACGAGACCCGCGATCAGATCATCGGGTTCTACCGGCGCACGTGGGAACACTCGGACACGACGATCAACGGGCTTCCCCTCGACGCTCCCGGCCACGTGCCGTGGTGGCCGGAGCCTCACGCGCACACGAACCTGTTCGCCGTCATGACCCATGTCCTCGGCGAGACCGTCCGGCATGCCGGACACGCCGATATCCTGCGCGAGGGCCTCGACGGCCGGACCGGGCCGCGCGCCGAACACGAGCAGCAGATCGACGAGGATGCCCGTGCGGCCCACCGCGCGAAGATCGAGCGGGCCGCGCGGTCGGCCGCATCAATCGGGGCTTAGGGATCGATCGCTCTTTCGCTATCCTCCGGTGATGCTCATGGAATCCGGAGAACCAATTCCCGGGCAGGGCCGAAACGCCGATGTCCTCGTCCGTCCCGGCGCATCGGGCGACCTTTCGGCGCTGACCGACCTGTACAACCACTACGTCCGGGAAACCCCCGTCACCTTCGACGTGGAGCCCCTGACCCCCGGCATGCGCCGGGAATGGCTCGAAGCACATCCCGCGGCCGGACGGCACCGGCTGCTGGTCGCGGAGTCGGACGGACGAGTCATCGGCTATGCCTGCAGCGGCCCCTACCGCCCCAAGCAGGCGTACGAGACCTCGGTGGAGACCAGCATCTATCTGGCGCCCGACCAGGGGCGGCGGGGCATCGGCTCCCTGCTCTACGCAGAGCTCTTCCGCGCCCTCGCGGAAGAAGACGTCCACCGGGCTTATGCGGCCATCACCCTTCCGAATCCGGGATCCCTCCGACTGCACGACCGCTTCGGCTTCGAACCCGTGGGCGTGCACCGCGAGGTGGGTCGCAAATTCGGTGCCTACTGGGACGTCGCCTGGTATCAGAAGGAGATGCGGTAGGCGCGAGCCGCGTCGGCAGGACACCCCCTAGGGGGTGTCCGCGAAGTGGCGCCGGGCGCCCGGAGGGCGCCCTCGCGGCGTTCGGTGCGTGCTCTCGGCGCACCGGGCGGAAGCCCGTGTACTGGACGTACTCGGGATTTCGCCCGGTGCGCCGAGAGCGCGTGCCGGGCGTCGCGAGGCAGGCGGGACTTTGCGGAGACCCCCTAGTGCGGCAACTCCACCACCACGGCGCCGAAGTGCCGTCCTTGCGTCAACTCCCGCAACGCCTGCGGGGCGCGATCGATGCCCGGGATCCGCACATGGGGGAAGCGGATCTCACCGGACCGCAGCCAGGCCCCGAAGCGGCCGGTCCATTCCTGCTCCACGCCCGGATGCTCCGTACCGAGGTACCCGCGCACCGAGACGCCCCTGACGACCAGGCGGAACGAGTCGATCTCCGCCGGGGCACAGGCGCCGGCGGACCCCGGTGCCAGCTGGCCCGAGAGCGCGCCGAGCAGGGCGAAGCGGGCGCCGTGGCGGGCGGCGCCGACGGCCGCGGCCAGTTGCTCGCCGCCCACGGTGTCCACGAGCACGTCGATCCCCCCGGGCGCCGCCCCGGCGAGCTGCTCGGCGATCGGCCGCCCGGAGCCCCGTAGCAGGACCGCGTCGTAGCCCAGCTCCGCCACCAGCCGCTCGGCCTTCTCCGCGGAGCCGGTGGTGCCGATCACCCGGCCCGCGCCCAGCAGCCGCGCCGTCTGGCCGGCCAGGGTTCCGACCGCGCCCGCCGCTCCGGTGACCAGGACGGTGTCCCCGGGCCGGACCCCGGCGAGCCGGGTTAGCGCGCCGTACGGGGCCGAGCCCTGGGCGAGGTGCGCCACCGGGTCGGGCAGGGTGTCGTCGAGGGGTGTGCAGTCGGCCGCGTCCACCAGGGCGTACTCCCGCCAGCCGAGCAGGTGCGAGACGAGCGCGCCCGGGCCCAGCGGGCTGCCGGCCGGGGCGGCCACCACCTCGCCGACGGCCGGCCCGAACAGTGCGTCCCCGGGGCTCAGCGAGGGCAGCGGCAGCCCCTCGACCGCGCCGCCGATCAGCGTGAGCAGCCCGGGGAACACCAGGAAGTGGCGGTTGCGGACGAGCACCTGCCCGGGCCCGGGCTCCGGCAGCGCCACCTCGGCAACGGTGAAGTGCGCCCGCTCGGGCGGTCCTTCGGGGCGGGCTGCGAGCCGGATCTCGCGTGCGGTGCGGGGCAGGGCGGCCGTGGCCATCGGGGCTCCTCGAAGCGGCGCGGCCGGCGGCGGCGCGGACGGCCGCCGCCGGGCCGGGGCGGGTGGGTGCGCAGACGCTAAACCCTGACCCGCACGTCAGGGTCAAGCCCGGGCCGGGCCGCGCCGGCCGTCCGGCATAGACTGCGCCCGGCCAGGACGGCCTGGAACCGCGTCCGGCCCGGACGGCCGGGAACCGCGTCCGGCGGGGATGAACGGGATGAACCGGGACGACGCGTCCGGCCCGGACGGTCGGTGAACGGCGGGGAGCGGGTGGGCATGGGCGGGGCGGCCGCGCTCGAGAAACTGATACCGGTGGCGCTGGCGTTCGGCGCGGGCGTGCTCCTCGCACGCCGCAAGGTGGTCCCCGCCGAGGCCTCCAAGGCCTTCGCCGACTACGCCTTCCTCTTCGCCGTCCCGTGCTACCTGTTCGGCAACATCTACGCCGCCGATCTCTCCGCCCTCTTCGACTGGCGGGCCATCGGCGGCTACGCGGCGGCCGCCGCGCTCGCGGTCGTGGCCGTCGCGGCCGCCTCCGCGGCGGCCGGTCTGCGCGATCCGCGGGACGTGGCGCTGCGCGTGATGGCCGGGGTCCAGGTCAACACCGCCTACTTCGCCGTCCCCGTCTTCATCACCTTCTTCGGGACGGCGGCGCCGATCTTCCCGGTGCTGCTCTTCCAGGTGTGCGTCCTGTCGCTCGTCGTCATCGCCATCATGGAGCTGGGCCGCGCCGGCCCCGGTTCGGGCGGCCCCGCCCGGCGCCTGTCCCGCGCCGTCAGCGCCTCGCTCGTCACCCCGCTGGTCCTCGCCTGCAACGCCGGGATCCTGCTCAACCTGCTCTCCGTGCACGTGCCGGGGGTGGTCCTCGACGGGGCCGCCTTCGTCGGCGACAGCGCGTCCCCGGTGGCCCTGTTCGCCCTCGGACTGCACCTCGGCGGGATGGGTCTCGACGTCCGGGGCACGACGGCCGAGGAGCTGGCGCTCATCGGCTTCAAGTGCGTGGCCTTCCCGCTGCTGGCGTGGGCGGTGTGCGGGGTGCTGTTCGGGGTCCGGGGCGAGTGGCTCACGTACCTGGTGCTGATCGCCGCGATGCCGACGCCCCAGAACCTGTTCATCTTCGCCCAGCGCTACGACGTGGGCGTGAACCTCTCCGCCGCCGTCGTGATCAAGAGTTCCCTGGTCTCCCTCCTGTTGCTGCCGCTCTGGCTGCAGGCGGTGTCCGCGTGACCGCCCGCCCCCGACCGCGGCGGCCTCCGTTCCCCGGGCGGCCTCCGTTCCCCGGGCGGATTCCGCTCGTTGAGCGGGTATGGAGCTCCCGTCGATCGCGGCGCCCGGCGTCGGTGAACAGGCCGATGCCGTGGCCGATGCCGCCTGCCACCTCTACGACGCCCTCGCCCCCTGGGGGCGCACCGCCCCGGGAGGGTGGAGCCGGGGCGCCGCCGAGGACGCCGCCGAGGCCATCGAGACGGCCGCGCACGCCCTCGCGTACGCCCATCCGCGTGCCGAGGTCATCCTCAGCCCCGTGCACACCGCCCTCGCGGACCTGCGCCGGCAGCTCGGCCTCGCGCCCGCCGAAGCGCTGACCGCGGAGGGGCTGCCGGCGACCCCGCGCACGGTGGGCAACCCGCGCCGCACCCGCTGGGTGCGGGTGCTCACGCCACCCGCGCCCCGGCAAGAGCCGTCTCGTACAACTTCTTGATGTCGGCCCCGAAGTAGGAGCTGTAGGAGGTGTCGGGGGTGTCCCCGCCGGTCTTCCAGCCGCCGATCACCCCGATCACGTCGCCGGTCTCGGTCCGCTCGTCGAAGCCGGTCAGGAACGGGCCTCCGCTGGTGCCGCCCGGATAGCCGGTGCAGTCGATCCGCAGGAACGATCCGGGGATCCCCGGATCGGTGCTGGTGAACTTCGTCGTCCGGTTCACGCACAGCCGCGGCCGGTCGGCGGAGGCCGGATAGCCGATCAGCGAGACCTGCTTGTGTGCGTACGGGGCTCCGGTGATCAGCCGGTTCCCGCCGACCACGTCCTCCACGGGGTAGCCGTCGGCGTCCGGGCCGACCTGGGCGAAGGCCACGTCGAGGGCGGCACCCCGGTCCGCGCCCAGCTCCCGGTAGCGCGGGTCGATCCAGACCTTGGAGCGGCCGGCCGCATCGCGCAGGACCGGGAACATGCCGTACGGCTGGGGGTTCTGGGCCGTGTACTGCGGTACGAAGGCCACCTGGCGGGTGTCCGTCCCGAGCAGGCAGTGCGCCGCGCTGAGCACCAGGTCGCGGCCGGGGGAGGCGACCACGCTCGCGGTGCAGAAGTAGGCGCCGCCGCCCTGCATGACGAACATCCGGCCGACGACCGGGATGCCGTCGAAGTCCCGGCCGGTCCCGTCCACCGCCGCCGGGGCACCGCCGCGGGTGATCGGGACCGCGGACGCCATCCGGTCGGGAGTCCAGAACGACTCCGCCTCCCGGGCCGACCACCGGTCGGCGGCCGGGGCCGGGGACGTGGCCGGGGCGGTGCCGGCCTCGGCCTCGGGCAGCGGCCCGCCGGGCAGCAGCAGGGCGGCCGTGGCAGCCGCCACCGTCAACGTACGTCGCATGTCCGTCTCCTTCTTCGGGGATGGGCAGGGAGGGCGAGGGGCGAGGGGACTAGGGGAGCTGGAGGCGAGGTGCCAGGGGCCGGGGGGCTATACGGCTTGGGGGAAGCGGAACAGCCGGTCCGGGTCGTAGCGGCGCCGGACCTCTTCGAGGCGGGCCAGGTTCGGTCCGTAGTAGGCCGTGCGCCAGCCGGTCAGTTTCGGATCGGCGTAGTTCTGGTACGCGGCTCCGCCCGCCCAGGGCCGCAGGTCCTGCCAGATCCGGTCCAGCCAGTCCTGGTGCCGGCCGATGTCGGCGGCCGGAGCCGGGCCGGGCCAGTAGACGAGGTACTGGGCGAGGAACCCGGCCGAGCGGTGCGCGAAGGCGGTGGCCCGCGCCGGGATCCGGTTGAGGGCCCCGCCGCAGACCCCGTCGAACTGCACCACGCCGACGCCGCCGGGCGGCACGCTCCCGGCGTAGCGCCGCAGGGCGGCCAGCACCGTCGAGGCGGCCGGTTCGGTGAGCCCGTCCGGGGCCCAGAAGTCGGACCGGGCGGCGTAGGAGTCGCGGCCGAGCCGTCCGCGGGGGTCGTGTCCGGGCAGGCTGCCGGGCAGCCGGCACGCGGCGGGGTCCCGATCGAGGCAGCCCGCCATCGCCCGGACGGTGTCCCCGTAGCCGCGTACGACGGTCCAGCTGTCCCGGGGCGGGCCGCCCACCAGGTCGCACAGCCGGGTCAGCTGCCGTTCCAGCTCGGCGCGCCCGCCGTCCAGGCAGAGCACCCGCAGGGCCGGGGCGCCCACCGGGCCGCCGTCGACGGTGAACTCCACCTGGCTCCAGAACGGATCGGGCAGCGCCTCCAGCCAGCGCTGCCAGCCGCGCAGGACGGCGGAGGAGTCGGCGGCGGACCAGTGCAGTTCCGCGAAGGCGCAGTCGGCGACCGGGTGGGTCCGGAAGCGGAACCCGGTGACCACCCCGAAGTTGCCGCCCCCGCCGCCGCGCAGGGCCCAGAACAGGTCGGGCTCGCGGTCGGCGGCGACCTCTCGGACCGTTCCGTCGGGGGTCACCAGGGTGACTCCCGTGAGCCGGTCGGAGGTGGCGCCCCGGGCGCGGGAGGAGAACCCGAGTCCGCCGCCGAGGGTGAGACCGGCGATGCCCACGGAGGGGCACAGCCCCGTCGGGACGGCCAGGCCCCGTGCGGCGAGGACCGCGTTCACCTCCCCGAGCCGGGCGCCCGCGCCGATCCGGACCTGCGTCCCGGACTCCGCGGCCACGTCCGCCATGGCGCCGGTGTCGATGACGAGTCCGGCCTCGCGGGTGGACCAGCCCGCGTAGCCGTGGCCGCCGCCGCGCGGCACCACGGGGACGGCCGAGCGCCGGGCGAAGTCCAGACAGGCGGCCACGTCCCCCGGGTGCGCGGGGTAGGCCACCGCGCCCGGCCGGACCGTGTCGTAGCGGGGCTGGAAGAGCTGCCGGGCCTCGTCGTAGTCCCGGTCGGCAGCCGTGACCACCCGGCCGTCGAGGGTACGGGCCAGCGCCCCGTAGTCCGGGTCCGCGCGGCGGGGCGCCGTACGGGGCCCCGCGCGGGCCGTCGCACCGATCGAGGCGAGGACGCCGGTGGCGGCTCCCGCGAGGACCTGGCGGCGGTGGAGGGTCATCCCCCCCTTGTGCCACCGGCCCGGCCGTTCGCTGCGAAGGCGGGCCCGCTGGGGCCGGGTTGCCCCCCGAACGGCCCATCCGGGGGGCCGGGGGCGGCTCGGTCAGGGGTTCGGTCGGGGTTCGGTCGGGGTTCGGTCGGGGTTCAGCCCGTCCGGCGGGCCAGCAGGAAGCCCTGCGGGGACTTCTCCGCGGCATCCGGTTCCCGGACCAGGCGGGCCGTCTCCACCAGGCCCGCCCCGGCCAGCAGCTCGCTGATCAGCTCGGGCGGGGTCCAGTACACGTCGAGGTCGACCGGATGCCCGTACGCGTGCTCCAGCCGGAGCTGCCGGTCGCCGGCCTTGAACGCGATCAGCAGGTGGCCGCCCGGGGCCAGCACCCGGGCGAACTCGGCGAACAGCGCCGGGAGCCCGGACGGTGGCGTGTGCACGGTGGAGTACCAGGCCAGCACCCCGCCGAGAACCCCGTCGGCGATGTCCAGGGCCGCCATCGAGCCGACCTCGAACCGCAGCCCCGGATACGTCCGGCGGGCCACCGCCACCATCGCGGGGGACAGGTCGACCCCGAAGGCGCGTACCCCCAGGCCGTCGAGGTGCGCCGTCACCCGGCCCGGACCGCACCCCAGATCGGCGACCGCCCGGCCGGCGCCGGGCCCGTCCCCGCGCACGTACTCGGCGAAGGCGGCGAGCATGGCCCGGTCCAGCGGTTTGCCCTCCAGCTCTCCGGCCAGCAGCGCGGCGTAGTCGGCGGCCACGGCGTCGTAGGACGACCGGACGGAGTTCAGGTGCGAAGTCGATGCCATGCCCCCGGACAGTAGCCCGCCGGAGCCCCGAACCAGGCCCTCTCTTTCGGATCTTGCCGGGCCCGCACCGTCCGGCACGATCCGAAAGAGCCGGCCCGGCGGCCAGGAGACGGCCCGGCCGCGAGAGGGCCCGGCCGCGAGAGGGCCCGGCCGCGAGAGGGCCCGGCCGCGAGGCGGCCGGCCCGGACACCCCCTAGCCCCCGGTCAGCGGATTGTCCAGCTCGGCCCACTGATCGCCCGGAACCCCCGGGCTCAGCCGCATCAGCGTCAGCGCCTTGGTCGGCAGCGGCTGCGTCAGCAGCGCCCAGGTGTCCGCGGTGGCGGGCAGGCCCGGTGCGGCCGTCGCGAGGTCCGCCGCGAGCGCCGCGGCCGAGCCCGCGGTGGAGCCGAGGGCTCCCGCCACCAGGGAGCCGAAGAGCTTGCGGCGCAGCAGGGTCACGTCGTCGGTGATCAGCCGCCCCGACAGCGGAGGCACCGGCAGGCCGTGCCGGGCCAGGCGGGCCGGGCTGATCCGGATGTCGGCGAGGTCGCGGTACACGAGCCGCAGCGGGGTGCCGTCGGCGGACAGGACGACCAGGAGGTTCTGGCCGTGGGCCTCCAGGGCCACCCCGAGATCCAGCACGCGCAGGCACACCGACAGGGCGAGGCGGGCGAAGCCGGCCCGCCAGGCGTCGGAGCGGACGTACGGGGTGAGCGCCAGGGCGGCCACCGGCAGGACGCGCTCGCCCGCGCCCCGGTCCGCGTACGCCTCGGGCGGCTCGCGGAGGACGGCGGCCAGGTCCGGGGTGCCGGCGGTGACGGCGCCCAGGGTGCGGGTGATGTGCAGGCGGCCGTCGAGCCGCTCGGACAGGCTCTGGGCGAAGGCGGAGACCGCGGCCGCCGTCTCGATGGAGTAGACGGAGATGTCCCGCACCGAGGAGGTGAGGCGGGTGCTGAGCGCGGTCTTGACGTGCGGCCCGCCGTCGGCGGGGGACAGGGTCCGCAGGGCCATCAGCGGATGCGCGGCGGCCCCGGGCCGCAGCTCGGTGCCATGCGGCTCTGCTTGTTTCACCACGTGCTCGGCCTGCCACGGATGGACCGGTACGAGGATCCGCCCGGCCTCCCGCCACCGGTCGGGCCATTCCCCGGTCACCCGGCACTCCCCGGCCCGTACGACGGCCAGCCCGAGGGTGACCACGGGCCGGTGCTCGGGTGCGTACGCGAGCTGCTCGGCCACCGTGAAGCCGGGGCGGGAACGGCAGTTGGGATGGTACGGATGGCCGTCCACCACCCGCTGCTCCCACTCCCAGGCGGCGAGCCCCTTCGTGTCCCCGGTACCGGGGCCGGCCGGCTGGCCGGCGCGGGACAGGGCCAGGGAGGCTGTGCTCTCGTCGAGCTCGGCGGCGAACTCCTCCCCGTACGGCAGCCCGAGCGCCGCCACCAGCAGGGAGGCCCGCCGGTAGGGGCGGCCGTCGAGCAGCAGCTCGGTCACGGGGGGCGCGCTCGCCCGGGTCGCGGAGAAGGTGGTCGCGTACGGGTCGGGGAGGGGGCCCTCCAGCCGGGAGCCCGAGGCGAGCCGGAGCGCGAGCACGCCGGAGCCCCGCTCCCGGTGGGTGATCCACGGCAGCGGCTCGAAGGCGAAGGCCCGCCACAGCCGGGTGAGCACGGCGGCGCGCGCCCCGGGCAGCGCGGCGGCGTAGGCGGACCCGAGGCCGGGGCGGAGCGCGGCGGCGTGACCGTCGGGTCCGGCGTGACGGGCGTGACCGTCGGGACCGGCGTGACGGGCGTGACCGTCAGGACCGGCGGGTCCGACGTGACCGGCGTCACCGTCGGGACCGACGTGACCGGCGTGACCGGCGGGTCCGGCCGGTCTCGTCGCTCCGGTCGTTCCGGTGGCTCCGGCCGGTCCGCCCGCTCCGGTGGGTGCGGTTTCGGACAGCCCCGCGAGTTCGGCGGCCACGGCCTCTTCGGCCGCGGCGGCGGGGAGGTGCATGCTGGGATACAGGGCCCCGGTCCTCTCGGATGACGTGATGATCACTTCATCATCGCGGATACTGAAGATCACGGCCGGTGGTACGCCCGCGCACCTCCGGCGCTCCGGCTGGACCGAATGGAATCCGTGGACCTCAACGCCACCGACAATGCCGCCGCCGACGCCTGTGCGGCGGCCCCGCTCCTGAACTGCCTCCTGCGGGAGGCCGCCGAACCGGCCCCGCTCGCCGGGGCGGAGGGGGCAGCTGGTTCCGCGGCGGACGGTTGGCGCGCGTACCGGCTGCTCGGCAGCCGGCGGCTGCTGCGGGTGCGGGCCGGGCGCAGGCCGGGTCGGGCCGAGCTGGGGGCCGGGGACGGCTGGCATCCGCTGTCCCACACCGAGCTGGTCAAACTGGTCTCCGACGAACTGCGCCAGTACACCGGGGTGTCCAACGGCGAGCTTCCGGTCGAGATGGCCGACAGCCGGGAGACCATCGCCGCGCTGCTGGCCGCTCGCGCGCTCACGCCGCCGCCGGCCGACCCGTACGTCCGGTCCGAACAGTCCCTGGTCATGGGGCACCCCCACCACCCGGCCCCCAAGGCCCGGGGCGGCGGGCCGGCCAACGGCTGGCTGCCGTACGCCCCCGAGGCCTACGCCCGTTTCCCGCTGGCCTTCCTGGGCGTGCGCGAGGACCAGGTCGTGGAGGAGGGCGGTCCGGCCGCGGCCGACGCGGTCGACTCGCTCGCGGAGTCGCTGGGCGGGCCGCGCCCGCCGGCCGGCTACCGGCTGCTGCCCGCCCATCCCTGGCAGCTCGACCTCGTCGGGGGCCGGCCGGCCGTCCGCGAGGCCCTCGCCGACGGGAGGCTGCTCTCACTGGGAACGGGCCGGGTTCCGGTCTGGCCGACCGCCTCGATCCGGACCCTGTACGTTCCCGGAGGCCCGGGGAGCGGCAGCGGTGGCGGGATCGCGGCCGGCGATCTCTTCGTGAAGTTCAGCCTCGACGTGCGGATCACCAACGACGTGCGCCGGCTGTGGCGGCACGACCTGCTGAAACTGCGCCGCACGGACGCGGCGGTCGAGGCGGGCTTCGCGGAACTGCGCCGGTCCGGCTCGGTCGCCGCCTGGCTGCCCGACCGGGGGTACCGGACGGCCGCCTTCGCCTTCGAGGAGCTCGCCGTACTGGTCCGTGACGGCCTGGCGGCGCACGCCGAGCCCGGGCTCACCCCCCTGCTGGCGGCCGCGCTGGCCGAGGGGTACCCGGACAGCCCGCTGGCGGCGACGGCCGACCCGGCCGCGTGGTGGCGGGCCTACCTGCGCCAGGTGGTGCCGCCCGTACTGCACCTCTTCGCCCGGCACGGCGTGGTGCTGGAGGCGCACCTGCAGAACACCCTGGTGGCCGTCGACGCCCAGGGCATGCCCGCGCAGGCCCTCTTCCGGGACGCGGAGGGCGTCAAGCTCCTCCGGGGCCCGGACCCTGACCCTGACCGGGACCAGGCCCCGGACCCGGACCGGGAGGCTGGCTGGCAGCGCCTGGTCTACTGCCTGGTGGTCAACCACCTGACCGAGGTGGCGGGCGCGCTCGCGGAGAGCCACCCGGAGGTGGCCGGGGAGCTGTGGCCCGCCGCCCGCGCGGAGTTCCGGCGCTTCGGCGCCGCCCACGACTTCCCCGAGATCGCCGCGCTGCTCGCCGCCCCGGCGCTCCCGGCCAAGACCAACCTGCTGCTGCGCTGGACCCGCGCGGACGGCGCGGACTCCCGCTACCTGCCGCTTCCCAATCCGCTGCGGACCTGAGGGAGCGTGCGGTTCCGGCCAATCAGGGTCCGGATACCGGATCCCCCCTCACTGACAGGTATAGACCAATGCTACGTTGGTCGAGCAGACCGCGCAGTCCTTGACCTCCCGTCAGAGGAGAAGCCATGCCCTCCCCTTCGCGGGGCGGCGGCCCGGCCGCCATGCCCAAGTACCAGCGGATCGCCGCAGCGTTGCGGCGCGAGCTCGACCTCACCGCACTCACCCCCGGCGCCCGCCTGCCCTCCGAGCGCAGCCTCGCCGCCCGCTACGAGGTCAACCGGCAGACCATCCGCGCCGCCCTCCAGCACCTGCGGCAGGACGGCCTCGTCGTCACCGGCCGGCGCGGCACCCGCCCGGCGTTCCCGGTGCCGGCGCAGCGGCCCGCGGCGGAGTTCCCGGCGGGCCATCCGGCCCCGGGAACCAACCCGGCCGCGGCTCCCGCCTCCGTACCGGCGGCTCAGGCCGCCCCGGCACCGGTGGCCGCACCGACGCATTCCGGGGACTCCGCCCAGGCGTGGCTCACCCTCGTCACCCTGGCTCCGGCGCTCGCCGAGCAGCTCGGCATGCGCGGCGGGGAGCAGACCCTGGTCCACCACCACCGCGAGAGCGGCCCGGCGGGCCAGACCCGGCGGCACGCGGTGACGTACCTCTGCCCCCGCAGCGTGGCGCGGACCCCCGGACTGGCCCAGTACCGGGACAGCCTGGTGGCGGGCGTCCGGGACGTGGACCTGGGGCCCCTGCACCACTGGCTGGAGGGAGCCGCCCGGGCCGGCCGGGTCGCCGAGACCATCACCATGACCCGGACCAACTCGCCCCAGGCCGCCACCCCGGCCGGCGGGCTCTCCGTACGCCGCACCCTGCACGACGCCTCCGGCAGGCTGCTCGCCGTCACCGATCTCGCCTTCCCGACCTGGGACCGGCTGACCTTCGACCGCTCCCCGGCCGCCCTCGGCTTCCGGGTGACCTAGGGAGCACGAGGTACGAGGTGGTGGCGTACCGGCGGCCCCCGGGCGGCACGCGCCGGCCCGTCACGTGTTCGTGTGGACGTCCCCGGTGGTGGTGGAGGTGATGACCGCCCGGCGGCCGAGGTCGCCCGGCGGGATACCCGGGTGGTGCCCTCCCGGCCGGGCCGCTCCCGGGGACACCCCGAGGGCCAGGCGGGAGACGATCCGGTAGCGGTCGCCCCGGTACACGGAGTGCACGTATTCCACGGGCCGGCCGGTCGAGTCGGTGGTGAGCCGCTCGATGAGCAGGGCGGGGGAGAGCAGCGGGACGTCCAGCAGGCCCGCTTCCCCCTCGTTCACCACGGTCGGTTCGATGGACTGCTGCGCCTCGTGCACGTACACGCCGTGGTGGTCGCGCAGATGCTCGTAGAGGTCCCCGGCCTCCAGCTCCGCCGGGGTCAGGGCCGGCACCAGATCGGCCGGGATGTGCAGGTGCTCGATGGCCATGGGGGCGCCGTCCACCAGCCGCAGCCGGGCGATGTAGAGCAGGCTCGCGCCGGGGGAAATGCGCAGGCGACGGCCGATCCGGGCGCCCGCCTGGACGGTGGAGTGCTCCAGGATCCGGCTGGACCAGTGGCCGGCCGCCTGCCGCATCGCGAAGGCCGCCTCGTCGGCGGACAGTTCCTGGGTGATCTTGGCCGGCGCGACGAACATCCCGCGCCCGTGCTCGCGTACGAGCTGCCCCGTGGCCACGAGCTCGTCCACCGCCGCCCGCAGGGTGGGACGGGAGACCTCCAGGGTGGCGCACAGGGTGCGTTCGGAGGGGATCGCGTCGCCGGGCCGTCGGATGTCGATGAGCCCCAGCAGGTGCTCGCGGACCCGTTCCCGCTTGAGTACGGATCCGGAGTCGGTTGCGTCCTTCGTCATGGCCCGCCCCCATGTCTCTCTGCTCACCTGTCCAACTGGTCATGTGCATCTAACCACTCGGGCACAGGGGACGCGAGGAGTCCGTCGAAATTTCTCGTCCCGTACGGGGTTGACGGCGCACGCGGGTCGTGTCACCTTCTAGCCACTCAGCTAACCAATTGGTCAGTTGGTCAACTCCACGTCCCCTTGCATGAGTTGGTGGACGAGGTGACCGGCCGGCCAGGTGAGGAGTCCCCGAGAACGTGACCGCAGCCGCCGCTTCCCTCCGCCCCGACCGCGCGCCCGACACCGGGCCCGGCCCTGCTCCCGAGCTCGCCCCCGGCCTCGCGCTCGTCCCGCGCCCCGACTCGGTCACCGCCCTCCCGGGCCGCTTCACCCTGGACCACCGCACCGGACTGCGTGCCGGCCCCGGCGCCGAGGCGGCGGCCGGTCTGCTGCGCGAACTGCTCACCCCCACCACCGGGTTGCCGCTGGCCCCGGACCCCGACGGGCGGATCACCCTCCTCCTGACCCCCGGGGACACGGCCCCCACGGGTCCCGGAGAGGAGCCGCTCGGCGCCGAGGGATACGCCCTCACCGTCCGTCCCGACTCCGTGCTGCTGCGCGCCGCCCGCCCCGAGGGACTGCTCCACGGGGTGCAGACCCTGCGCCAGCTGCTGCCCCCCGAGGCGCTCGCCGCCGGGGGCGCGCAGCCCCGTAGGCCCGCCGGCGGCTGGTCGCTGCCCTGCGTACGGATCACCGACCGGCCGCGGTTCGCCTGGCGCGGAGCCCTGCTGGACGTGGCCCGTCACTTCCAGCCCGTGGCCTACGTACGCCGCTTCGTGGACCTGCTCGCCCTGCACAAGCTCAACGTGCTGCACCTGCACCTCACCGACGACCAGGGCTGGCGGATGCCGGTCGAGGCCTACCCCCGGCTCACCGAGGTCGGCGGCCGCCGCACCGAGACCGCGGGGGACGGGATCCCGCACGAGGGCGCCTACACCCGCGCGGAGCTCGCCGGACTCGTCGCCTACGCGGCCCGGCGCGGGGTCAGTGTCGTACCCGAGATCGAGATGCCCGGCCACGCCCGCGCCGCCCTCGCCGCCTACCCCGAACTCGGCAACCGGCCCGGGGTCCGGCTGGACACGTGGACCCGATGGGGCGTCTGCGAGAACGTCTTCGGGGTCCACGACGCCGTCCTCGACTTCTGCCGGGGCGTACTGGACGAGGTCGCGGACGTGTTCCCCGGGCCGTACGTGCACCTCGGCGGCGACGAATGCCCCCGCGCGGAATGGGAAGGCTCCCCGGCCGCCCGCGCCCGGATCGCCGCCGAGGGACTGGCCGGCCCGGCCGCCCTCCACGGCTGGTTCCTCGGCGAGGTCGCGGCGCACCTCGCCGGGCTCGGCCGCCGCCCGCTCGGCTGGACCGGGACCGGCACCGAACTGCCCGCCTCCTTCACGGCGCTGGCCTGGCTCGACGCGGACCACGGGCGGGCCGCCGCACTGCGCGGGCACGACGTGATCATGACCCCGTACCGCTCCACCTACCTCGACTACCCGCAGTCCGCCGACCCCGGCGAACCGCGCGGCCAGGACGGCGGCGTGCTCGACCTCCGCGGCGTCTACGACAACGACCCCGCGCCCGCGCACTGGGAGCCCGAGGCGGCGCGCCGCGTCCTCGGCACCCAGGCGCAGCTGTGGACCGAGTACGCGAGCACCCCGGCCGAGCTCGAATACCTGGCCTTCCCGCGGCTGTGCGCGCTCGCCGACACCGCCTGGTCGGCGCACCGCGACTGGCCCGACTTCCTGCGCCGCCAGGGCCACCACCAGACCCGGCTCGCCGCCCTCGGCGTGCGCGGCCGACCCCTTCCCTCCCCCCACCCCGAGAGGAACGCCGTATGAACACCCCGAGCCACGAACCGACCGCCGCCCCCGCCGTCCCCGCCCCCGCCGCCGCCCCCAGCCACGCCCCCGGCCGCACCCAGAGCCGCAGCCCCCTGCGCAAGCGCCGTACGGCCATGGCCTTGGCCGTCGCCCTGACGGCCGGTCTCGGCTCGGCCGCGGTGACGGCCCTGCCCGCCAGCGCCGCGGGCGACTCCGTCAAGGTCCAGTACCGCACCAGCGCGACCGGTGCCACGGCCGACCAGGCGGAGCCCTGGTTCAAGGTGGTCAACAACGGCTCCGGCAGCGTCGCCCTGAACCAGGTCTCCTTCCGCTACTACTTCAAGGCGGACAGCCCCAGCACCCAGTACCGGTACGCCTGTTCCTGGGCGGTCAAGGGCTGCGCCAACATCACCGGCACCTTCGGCACCCTGGCCACCCCGACGGCCACCGCCGACCGCTACCTGGAGATCACCTTCACCGGCGGCGCCGGCAGCCTCGCCCCGGGCGCCGACACCGGCGACATGCAGCTGCGCTTCTACCGTGCCGACTGGCAGACGCTGCGCCAGTCCGACGACTACTCCTTCGACGGGTCCCGCACGGCGTACGCCGACTGGGACAAGGTGACCGCCAAGCTCGGCACCGGCACCGTCTGGGGCACCGCGCCCGGGGGCAACACGCCCGACCCCACGCCCACGCCGACCGACCCGACGCCCACCCCCACCGACCCGGGTCCGTCCGGAGCCACCCTCTTCGACGATTTCACCTACACCTCCTCCTCCGACCCGGCGATAGGCGCCCACGGCTGGAGCGTGCGCTCCAACGCGGGCGGCCCCGGGGTCCCGGGCGCCACCTGGGCCCCGGAGAACGTCACCTTCGCGGCCGAGGGCGGCAACACCGTCATGAACCTGGAGACCTCGACGGCCGGCACCGGCGAGAGCACCAAGCACACCGAGATCCTCACCAAGACCATGAAGTTCAAGAACGGCACGTACGCGGCGCGGGTGAAGTTCTCCGACGCCCCGAAGTACGGGCCGGACGGGGACCACCTCGTGCAGACCTTCTTCCCCATCAACGACCTCAAGGCCCCGATGGCCGACGACTACTCGGAGTACGACTTCGAGTACCTCCCCAACGGCGGCTGGGGCGAGCCCTCGAACATCCTCTACACCACGTCCTGGGAGACGTACCAGGCCGACCCGTGGGTGGCCGTCAACCAGCACACCGAGTCCCGGCAGAGCTACGCCGGCTGGCACGACCTGGTGCTCACCATCGACAACAACGCCATCACCTACTACATCGACGGCCAGGTCTTCGGCACGCACGACGCCAGGTACCTGCCCGAGCGGGGCATGTCCATCAACTTCAACCAGTGGCTGATCGACCTCAACGGGCAGCCGGGCTCCACCCCGCGCGCCTACGACCAGAAGGTGGACTACGTCCTGCACGTCAAGGACCAGGTCCTCACCCCGGCCCAGGTCGCCGCCAAGGTCGGCGGCTACCGCACCGCGGGCACGGCCTTCGTGGACACGGTCCCCAACAGCTGATCGGGGAAGCACCAACGGCGGTGGGGGGGGGGGGGGGGGGGGCCCGGGCGCCCCCCCCCCCCCCCCCCCCCCCCCCCCCCCCCCCCCGCCCGGCCGTTCGGAGCGGTCGCGCCGATCAGAAGCGCAGCGCCCACGCGTCCAGATAGCCGGTGTTCCCGGCGAAGGCGTCGAACACGCGGAGTTTCCATACCCCGTTGGCGGTCTCGGACGAGGCGTCCACCCCGTACATGCCGATGAGGTTCGTCTCGCCCCAGTCCGTGTACTCGTCCTTGATCGGATACACCGTCCCGTCGGGCGCGATCAGGTCGATCCGCAGGGTCCCGGAGTCCGGGTGCTTGACGTACACCTCCACGTCCAGCTGGGCCGGCGCGGCGCCCGTCATCCCGCTGACCGTGATCGGGGCCTGGATGGTCTTGAGGTCCCCGACGTTGTAGTTCGTTTCGTTGGAGAAGCGCTTCACGGGCACCTTGTTCGGTACGTTCCCCATGTAGAGGGAGAGCACCGGGGAGCCCTTGCCGGGAGAGAGCACGGCGCCCGTGGTGGCCTTGGCCTTCAGGTAGGCCGCCACCTGGGCCGGGGTGTAGGTCGGGTGGAGCGCCAGGTAGACGGCCGCCGCGCCCGCGACGTGCGGGCTGGCCATGGAGGTGCCCGACATCACGGTGCTCCAGTCGTCACTCCAGTACGCCGCCGAGGTGATGGAGTCGCCCGGGGCGAAGATGTCCACCAGCGGACCGTAGTTGGAGTACGTCGAGCGTGCGTCGCGGGTGCTCAGCGCCCCGACGGTCAGTGCCTGGGAGACCCTGGCCGGCGAGTGCGTGGAAGCGTCCTTGTTCTGGTTGCCCGCGGCCACCGCGTAGGTGATCCCGGAGGCGATGGAGCCGCGGACGGCCGCGTCCAGCACGGTGTCCGGGTCCCCGCCCAGGCTCATGTTCGCGACGGCCGGCTTCACGGCGTTGCGCGTGACCCAGTCGATCCCGGCGACCACCTGCTCGGTCGTGCCCGAGCCGCTCGCGTCGAGGACCCGTACGGCCACCACCTTGGCCTTCTTGGCCACGCCGAAGGTCTTGCCCGCGACCGTTCCGGCCACGTGCGTGCCGTGCCCGTGCTCGTCGTCGGCCACGAAGTCGTCGTCGATCGCGTCGTAGCCGTACCGGGCGCGCCCGCCGAAGTCCTGGTGGCTGATGTTGATGCCGGTGTCGATGACGTAGGCGGTGACGCCCTGTCCGGCCGAGGTCGCGTAGGTGAAGGAGTCGTTCAGCGGTTGCCTGCGCTGGTCGATCCGGTCCAGGCCCCAGGACGGCGGGCTCGGCTGGGTGGAGTCCAGACGCAGCTTCCGGTTCTGCGCGACCGTGGTCACGGCCGGGTCGGCGGCGAGCCGTCGTGCCTGCTTCTCCGTCATCTTGACGGAGAAGCCGTTCACGGCCGAGTCGTACGTCCGGCCGACCGAGCCGCCGAACCGCTCGACCACGGACCGGCCCCGGTCCGTACGGGATGCCGCGCGCGACGGGTCCAGCAGGACGAGGTAGCTGTCGGCGACGGCTCCGGGCGCTCCGGCGTAGAGCACTTCCCCCTCCGGCGGAGAGGCGGCCGAAGCCCCGGTGTTCACCCCGAGCACGAGTGCCGAGGCGAGTGCGCATGCGGCTCCGTACCGCCGCAGTAAATGCGATCGCATGATCATGAAATGAGACCCCCCTGAGTCGTCCGCTCAGAGTGCTGCGTTCACAAGCTCCGCACAAGAGGCCCGTACAAGGACCCGTACGCACCCGCGTACGAAGGCCCGCGCGAGAGGAATCGGGCCTTTCCGATTGAGGTCCTTCTCCTCTTAGCGCCATCCGTTTACACAACGGAATCTTTATGCGAGACCCCCTCCGAATCCGGACGAAAGATCCTCCATGAAGAAGACGAAGGCAGCGCTCTGGGAATTCCTCCAGGGCCTGGGCAAGACCTTCATGCTGCCCGTGGCGCTCCTCGCCTTCTGCGGCATCATGCTGGGCGTCGGCTCCTCGCTCTCCAGCCCGGCCGTGCTGCAGAACCTCTCCTTCCTGGAAAAGGAACCGTTGCAGCTGGCTTTCACCTGGATGTCCAACACCGGACAGGTCGCCTTCAAGTTCCTTCCGGTCCTCTTCGCGATGGCGATTCCGCTCGGCCTCGCGCGGGAGGACAAGGGCGTCGCCGCCTTCTCCGGTTTCGTCGGCTTCGCCTCCATGAACCTCGCCGTCAACTTCTTCCTCACCACCCGCGGCGTGGACTTCGAGGACAAGGGCGAGATCGCGCACTACGGCATCGCCGACGTGCTCGGTGTGAAGTCCATCGACACCGGACTGCTCGGCGCGGTCGCCGTCGGTGTGATCGTGGCCCTGCTGCACAAGCGCTACCGCACCAAGCAGATGCCCGACGCGCTCGCCTTCTTCGGCGGCCTGCGCTTCGTGCCGATCGTCTCGGCCCTGGCCATGAGCATCGTCGGACTGCTCGTCCCGCTGGTCTGGCCCACCCTCGGCAGCTGGATCGCCTCCGTCGGCACGGGCATCGCGCACGCCGGAGTCTTCGGACCCTTCTTCTTCGGCATGGGCGAGGTGCTGCTGCGCCCCATCGGACTCCACCACATCCTCGTCGCCCTGTTCCGCTTCACCGATGCCGGCGGCGCCGGGGTGGTCTGCGGGGAGAACGTCAGCGGCGCGCTGAACCTCTTCTACGCACAGCTCTCCTGCCCCACCCCCTCCGGCGCGGCACACACCGCGACGCAGTTCCTGTCGCAGGGCAAGATGGCCGCGTACCTCGGCGGACTGCCCGGTGCCGCGCTGGCCATGTACCACTGCGCCAAGCGCACCATGCGCCCGGAGATCAAGGCGCTGCTCATCTCCGGCGTCGTCGCGTGCGTGGTCGGCGGGGTCACCGAGCCGCTCGAATTCCTCTTCCTCTTCATCGCCCCGTGGCTGTACCTGATCCACGCGGTCCTGGTCGGCCTCGGCTTCCTGGTCTCCGCCGTCCTCGGCGTGTACATCGGCAACACCGACGGCAACGTCATCGACCTGCTGGTCTTCGGAGTCCTCCAGGGCACGACCACCAAGTGGTACCTGGTCCCGGTGATCGCCGCGATCTGGTTCGCCGTGTACTACTTCCTCTTCCGCTGGGCGATCACCAGGTTCAACCTGAAGACCCCCGGACGCGAGGACGAGCCCTCGGACTCCGGGGCGGCGTCCGCCACCGGCGACGACGCGGAGGCCGGCACGGGCACCGGCACGAACGCCGGCACGGACGCCGCCGAGTCCGCCCCGAAGGCCGAGCTGGTCGCCGGCAAGTACGACCCGGTCGCCATCCTCGAAGCCCTCGGCGGCCCGGCCAACATCCACGCCCTCGACAACTGCATCACCCGCCTGCGCATGACGGTCGGCGACGCCGCCCTGCTGGACGACGCCCGGCTGAAGAAGCTCGGAGCCATCGCCGTGGTCCGGCTCGACGACCACAACGTGCAGGTCATCATCGGCCCCCAGGTGCAGTCCGTGAAGGACGCGCTCGCCAAGCTCACCCCGGTCGGCTGAGCCATGGCCACCACCTACGACTTCGACGCGCCGGTCGACCGGCACGGCACCTGGTGCACGCAGTGGGACTACGTCGAGGACCGCTTCGGCGTGCCCGGCCTGCTCCCCTTCACCATCTCCGACATGGATTTCGAGACCGCCCCCGAGGTGCTCGCCGCCCTGCGCGGCCGCCTGGAGCACGGGGTCCTCGGCTACTCCCGCTGGCGCCACGAGGAATACCTCTCCGCCATCCGGCACTGGTACGAGACCCGCTACGGCACCCCCGTGGACGCGGACCGCATCGCCTACGCCCCGGCCGTCCTCTACCAGGCCGGCCGGATCCTGGACCTCTGGTCCTCGCCCGGTGACGGGGTCGTGGTCCACACCCCGGCCTACGACGCCTTCCCGCGGCTGCTCGCGGCCCGCGGCCGGGAGATGCGCGGGGTCCCGCTCCACGACTGGGACGCACTGGAAAGGGAGTTGGCCCGACCCGACACCACGGTGCTACTGCTGTGCTCCCCGCACAATCCCACCGGACACGTGTGGAGCGGGGCCGAGCTGGAGCGGATGGCCGGGCTGTGCGAGCGGTACGGGGTGGCGGTGATCAGTGACGAGATCCACTCGGACCTCGCGCACACCCCGCACCGCCCGTGGGCGCTGCACGGCCGCCCCGGCGGGCGCTGGGCCATCGTGACCTCCGCCTCGAAATCCTTCAACATTCCCGCGCTGACCGGCAGTTACGGAATCTTCGGCGACGCGGAGTCCTGCGGGGACTACCTGACCCTCCTCAAGGACGCCGACGGACTGTCGTCCCCCGCGGTCCTCTCCGTCGCCGGACACATCGCCGCCTACCGGGAGGGCGGGCCGTGGCTCGACGCGCTCAACGCCTACGTGGCGGACAACCTGCGCATGATCGGCGACCGCCTCGCCGAAGCCTTCCCCGAGCTGGACTGGCGGCCGCCCGGGGCCGGCTACCTCGCCTGGATCGATCTCCGGCCCCTCGGAGTTCCCGACGAGGAGCTCCAACGTGAGCTGATTCATACCGAGAAGGTGGCGATCATGCCCGGAACCGCCTACGGGCCCGAAGGCGCGGGCTTCGTACGCCTCAATGCGGGCTGTCCGCGTTCGAAGGCGCAGGCGGGTGTCGAGGCCTTGATCCGGGCCCTGCGCACCACCTCGGGCACCCCCGCCGGAGCGGCCCGCGAAGCCGCCCCGGGAGCCGCCACCGGGCCCGCGGCCGAGGGGAATTGACCGGACGGCCGACGGGACTGTGGCCGGACGGCCGATGTGCAACCGGGACGGGACCCTGCCGCAAATGCGGCCGGGCCCCGGCCGGTTGATCTAGGGAAAATCCAGGAAAAGGGGAACTGGGGAACGGATCCGGAACCGGTTAGGGTGTACGCCCATCAAGGTCATGCGCCGCAAGCCGACCAGCCCAAGGAGCGACCCCGTGCCGAAACCCGCCCCGTTCTCCCATACCGCCGGCCCCCTTTCCGGCGCCCTGCCCGGCCCCCGCGCCGAATCCACGCCCGGCCCCCTGCCCGGCTCCCCGCCTGCTGCCCGCACCGGTGCCAGGACCGGTCGCCGTCCCGGCCCCTGCGCCGGCCGGCTCGCCGTCCCCGCACAGAGACCCGCCCCGGGCGGAGCCCCGGGCGCCGCCACCGCCGCGCAGCTCCCCGCGGAGCCCGCTGCCACCGTGCTCCCGCCGCGGATCGCGGAGCCCCGCGAGGTGGCTCCCGCGGACGCGCGCGAGCTGACGAGGCTCTTCTTCCGCCAGCTCCACGAGCTCGACGAGGGCACCCCCGAGTACCGGTACGTCCGCGAGACCCTCATCGAGATGAACATCTCGCTCGTCCGGTTCGCGATGCGCCCCTTCCGCGGCCGCGCGGACGGAGGCGACCTCGAAGACCTGCTCCAGGTCGGCACCATAGGCCTGATCAAGGCCATCGACCGGTTCGACCCGGCCCGCGAGGTGGAGTTCGCCTCCCTCGCCATGCCGTACATCACCGGGGAGATCAAGCGCCACTTCCGCGACACCAGTTGGGCGGTCCGCGTACCGCGACGGCTCCAGGAGCTGCGGATCGACCTGGCCAAGGCGAAGGAGGAGCTGACCGGGCTCCTCGACCACCCGCCGACCGTCGCCGACCTCGCCGCGCACCTCTCGCTCACCGAGGAAGAGGTCATCGAGGGGCTCGTCGCCGCCAACGGCCACACCAGCGGCTCCCTCGACGCCCCGGGCTCCGAACGGACCGACGGCGGCACCGAGGGCCACAGCCTCGCCGAGACCATGGGAGCCGAGGAACCGGCGCTGGAGCGCGTCGAGGACATCCAGACCCTGGCGCCGCTGCTGGAACGCCTCGGCGAGCGCGAGCGCCGCATGCTGTCCATGCGCTTCGGCGAGGAGCTCACCCAGGCCCAGATCGGCGCCGCCCTCGGCCTGTCGCAGATGCAGGTCTCGCGCCTCCTGACCCGGGTGCTCGCGCATCTGCGGGTCTCGATGCTCGCCGACCCGGAAGGGTCCGGTACCGGATCCGCACGACAAGCGGAATCCGCTGTCACGGCTGCGGCCGCGCACTCGGGCGGCGACGCAGCGTAAGTGACATGGCTCACTTTGCCGTTTGCAGAGGTTAAGGGCGGGCAGGAGCGCCGCTGGAGCGGACTCGTCCGCCGGCCCGCAGCGGCCGGAGCACGGGTGACGGGCGGATCCCGTCGCGCTCCACGGCCCGCCGGCCGCACGCATGCCGGTGGGCCGTTCCCGGTACGACCCTTGAGGTGTATGTGTCCACGCTCATAGCCGAGCACGTGTACAAGGTGTTCGGTAAAGGCCCCGACAACGGCGCGGCCGTCGCGAAGGCGGTCCGCGCACTCGAAAGCGGCGAGACCGACCGCGACGAGCTGCGCGCCGAGGGAACGACGGCAGCGGTGATCGACGCCTCGTTCCGCGTCGAGCCGGGCCAGATCTTCGTCGTCATGGGTCTGTCGGGCTCGGGCAAGTCCACCTTGCTGCGCATGCTCAACGGCCTGCTGGAGCCGACCGCCGGCCGGATCCTCTTCGACGGGGAGGACCTCACCGCCCTCTCGCCGGCCGACATGCGCCGCGTACGCTCCACCAAGATCAGCATGGTCTTCCAGCACTTCGCCCTGTTTCCGCACCGCAACGTGCTGGAGAACGCGGGCTACGGCCTGGAGGTCCAGGGCGTCCCCCGGGCCGAGCGCGAAGGACGGGCCGCCGAAGCGCTGGCCCTCTGCGGGCTCGGCGGTTGGGAGAAGTCCTGGCCCGACGAGCTGTCCGGCGGCATGCAGCAGCGCGTCGGCCTCGCCCGCGCCCTGGCCACCGACGCCGACCTGCTGCTGATGGACGAGTCCTTCAGCGCCCTCGACCCGCTGATCCGCCGCGACATGCAGGACCAGCTGCTCGAACTCCAGCGGAGCCTGGGCAAGACCATCGTCTTCATCACCCACGACCTCAACGAGGCCATGCGGCTCGGCGACTCCATCGCCGTCATGCGCGACGGCCGCATCGTCCAGCAGGGCACGGCCGAGGACATCCTCACCCGCCCCGCCGACGAGTACGTCGCCTCCTTCATCCAGGACGTGGACCGCTCGCGGGTGCTGACGGCCGACGCCGTCATGACCGGGGAACCCGGCGGCCGCCCGGACTGCGGCTGCCCTACCGTCTCCGCCGGCACCCCGCTCGCCGACGTGTGCGCCGTCAGCGCCCGCGTCCCGCACGACGTGGCCGTCACCGCCGAGGACGGCACCGTCGTCGGCTCCGTCCCGCAGGGCCGCCTCGTCGCCTTCATCGGTGACGAACGGCGCACCGTGCTCGACTGCGCGGAGGTGGCAGCCTGATGCCCCGCCTGAACCTGGGCTCCTGGGTCGACAGCGGTGTCGACTTCCTCCAGAGCCACCTGTCCTGGCTGTTCGAGGCCATCGCCTCGCTCGTCACCGGGCTCTACGACGGCATCGAAGCCGTCCTGAACGCCCCGAACCCGCTGCTGCTGGCCGGCATCCTCGCCGTCGCCGCCTGGTGGCTGCGCGGGCTGCTCGCCGCCGTGCTGGCCTTCGCCGGCTTCGCGCTGATCGACTCCGTCGCCCTGTGGCCCGATGCCATGTCCACGCTCGCGCTGGTCCTGGTCGCCACCCTGGTGACGCTGGTCTTCGCGATCCCGCTGGGCATCTGGGCCTCGCGCTCCGACAAGGTCAGCGCCACGCTGAAGCCCGTCCTGGACTTCATGCAGACCATGCCGGCCATGGTCTACCTCATCCCCGGCATCATCTTCTTCGGGGTCGGCGTGGTGCCCGGCATCATCGCCACCATCATCTTCTCGCTGGCGCCCGGCGTCCGGATGACCGAGCTCGGCATCCGCCAGGTCGACGCCGAACTCGTCGAAGCCGCGGACGCCTTCGGCACCACCCCGCGCGACACCCTCGTACGGGTCCAGCTCCCGCTGGCGCTGCCCACCATCATGGCGGGCATCAACCAGGTCATCATGCTCGGCCTGTCCATGGTCGTCATCGCCGGCATGGTCGGCGGCGGCGGCCTCGGCGGCGCCGTCTACCGGGCCATCGGCAGCGTCGACATCGGCCTCGGCTTCGAGGCCGGCATCTCCATCGTCATCCTCGCCATGTACCTGGACCGGATGACCGGGGCCCTGGGCCGCCAGGTCTCCCCGCTCGGCCGCCGCGCCCTCGCCAAGGCGCGCTCCGCCGCCACCGGCACCGCCAAGGTGTGGAGCCACCGCCCGCAGCCCGTCTTCGCCGTGGCCTCGGCCCTGGTGCTGGCCCTGGTCGCCGGCGGCCTCGGAGTCTTCGGTGACTCCGGAAAGTCGCAGGTCAACGCGGCCGGCGGGGCCGGTGTCGAGAACATCGGCAAGGGCCGCAAGCTCAGCATCGGCTACATCCCCTGGGACGAGGGCATCGCCTCGACCTTCCTGTGGAAGGAGCTCCTGGAGCGCCGCGGCTACCAGGTCGACGCCCGCCAGCTGGAGCTCGGCGCGCTCTACACCGGCCTCGCCGGAGGCCAGGTCGACTTCCAGACCGACGCCTGGCTGCCCTCCACGCAGGCCGAGTACTGGAAGAAGTACGGGAACAAGCTCGACGACCTCGGCTCCTGGTTCGGCCCCACCTCGATCGAGCTGGCCGTCCCCTCCTACGTGAAGGACGTCAAGACCCTCGCCGACCTGAAGGGCAAGGCGGGGCAGTTCAAGGGCCGGATCATCGGCATCGAGCCCAGCGCCGGTGCCATGGGCCTCCTCAAGGACAAGGTGATGCCGCAGTACGGGCTCGACGGCGAGTACAAGGTCGTCGACGGATCGACCCCGGGCATGCTCGCCGAACTCAAGCGGGCCTACGAGAAGAAGGAGCCCGTCGCGGTCGTCCTCTGGTCTCCGCACTGGGCGTACGCCTCCTACGAGCTGACGAAGCTCGCGGACCCGCAGGGCGCCTGGGGCAAGGGCGACGGCATCCACAACGTCGCCCGCAAGGACTTCGCGGCCGACGAGCCGAAGGTCGCCAAGTGGCTGAGCTCCTTCAAGCTGACGGAGGCCCAGCTGACCGGCCTGGAGGCCAAGATCCAGGAATCGGGCAAGGGCAAGGAACAGCAGGCCGTCCGCGCCTGGCTGGCCGAGCACCCCGAGGTCGACAAACTGGCCTGACGAACGGGGGCCGGTGCGGCGCGGACAGCCCTACGGGGCTCCGCGCACCGGCCCCCGCCCACGGCCCGGGGGGCTTCAGCCCGCCGTGACCGGTGCGGGCGCCGGCTTCGCCAGCGGCTCCCGCGCGGGACCGGACCCGGAACCCACCGGCCACCACAGGGAACGGCCCAGCAGCGAGGCCAGGGCCGGCACCAGCACGATCGACAGCACGAACGCAGAGAGCAGGATCCCGAGCCCCGTCGCGAAGCCGATCTGCCGGGTCGCGGAGCCCTGACCGGCGGCAAGGCTCCCGAAGGAGAACGCCAGTACCAGGCCCGCGGTCGCGATGGCGGGCGCCGTGTGGCGCACGGCCCGGGCCACGGCCGCGCGGGCCGGACCGGGCCGCTCCATCTCCTCCCTGATCCGGTCGGTGATCAGGATGTTGTAGTCGGTGCCCAGCGCGACCACGAACAGGAACAGCACCAGCGGCAGCGAGAAGTCCACGCCCGGCCCGTCCGAGAGGTGCTGGAACACCAGCGTCGAGGCGCCCAGCGTGGCCGCGAAGCCCAGGCCCACCGTGAGCATCAGGACCACCGGCGCGAGCAGACTGCGCAGCAGCAGGAACAGGATCAGCGCGATCAGCGCCGCCGCCACCGGGAAGACCACCTTCAGGTCCTCGTCCACCGCGGACGCGATGTCGGAGAACACCGCCGCCGTACCGCCGACATGCGCCTCGGTACCGTGCGGCCGGTGCGCGGCCACCGCCTCCCGGAGCGGTCCGGACACCAGATCGCGGGCCTCCTGTCCGTGCGCATCGACGGTCGGGAACACGTCGATGCGGGCCGCCCGGCCGTCCTCGCTCAGTACCGTAGGCGCCACCTGGCCCACCCCGCCGACCGAAGCCAGCGCACGGGAGAGCCCACCGAGACGCTCGGCCGTCAGCGTGCCCCCGTCGGAGGCGGTCACGAACACGGCGGCCGGATCCGACACCCCGGCGGGCAGCGCCCGGGCGATCTCGGCCGCGGTGGCCGCCGAAGCCGTACGGCCCCCGCCCGCGCTGCTCTGCCCGTAGTCCACCCGCATCCCTGCCATCCCCGCGGCCAGCGCCCCCAGCAGCGCCACTGAGGCGAGCACCAGGGTCAGCGGCCGTCGTGCCACCAGGGCGCCCGTCCGCGCGGCCACGCCCTCGCGGGGCTCCCGATCCATCGCCCGGGAAGGCCAGAACATCCTGCGGCCGGTGACGGCGAGGAGCGCCGGCATCAGGGTCAGGCTGCCGAGCAGCATCACCAGCACGGACACGGCGATGGCCGGGCCCAGTACCCGGAACTGGCCGAAGGTGGCCGCCGCGAGGGTGGAGAACGCGGCGACGATGGTCAGCGCCGCGCAGGTGATCGCCGTACCGACCCGGCCGGCGACCTCGGCCGCCGCGGCCCGGCCCGACTGCTCCGGGTGCGTGCGCAGGTGCTCGCGGAAGCGGAAGAGCAGGAAGAGGAAGTAGTCGATGCCGATGCCCACCAGCACCACACCGATCAGCTGAGGTGTGGAGGCATCGAGGTCGATGCCGGTCAGCAGCGCGGCGACGATCACGACCCCGGCCGCCGCTCCGCCGATGATGCTGACGGCGATCAGCGGCAGCAACGCCGCCAGGACGCTGCGGAACACCAGCACGTGCAGCAGGACGATCACCGCGAGCATCACGCCGCCCACGATCTTCGACCGGGTCTCCTGCGCATCGGCGGTGTCCACGGTGTCCGCGAGCCCGGCGGTGAACCCGGTGCGCAGCCCCTCCTGCGCGAACTCGGCCCGGGTGCGGTCCCGGAACGCCCGGTACAGATCCTGCATCCCGGGATCCATGGGATTGCCGGTCAGCTCGACCGACAGCAGCCGGAAGCTCCGGTCCGGGGCCGTCATCGCCGGGCTGATCCGCGGCCGTTGGGAACGGTCCTGCGCCAGGAAGGGCGGGGTGTCCTCGGGCGGCGGCATGGCGATCCGCTGCCGGGTCAGCTCCGCCGCCCCGGCGTCGATCCGCCGCTCGTCGGCGGTGGTCAGCGGCGCACCGTCGGCGCGGGCCACCAGCACGGTCAGGGGGTTGGCATCGGGCTCGGCCCCGAAGTGTTCCTCGGCGACCTGGAGCGCGGCCGCCGCATCGTAGGAGGCCGGAAGGAACGCGCCGGTGCTCGGCTGCGTGGCGCGGAAGACCAGGGCCTGGCCGAGGATCGTCAGGGCGATGCCCAGTACCGCCCAGAGGGCGATGACCTTCCACGGACTTCGGGTGGCGAAAGCGGTCAGGGCGCGGATCAAGGAGTCCTCCGTAGCGGGGCGGCGGCCGGGGGTCCCCGGCCTGCTCACCAGCTCATCAGCGCCCGCCCGCCGAAACGTCGGGTCCGGGGAGGAGCTCCCGCCCGGGACCAGCGACCGGTGCGCGCCCCGGCCAGGACTCCGGTCCTGGTCCGCGCTCCTCCTGGGGGCCCACGGTCCGCGGGCCGTGCGATGGGAAGATGGAGCATGCCGACGATCACCACGGACGAACGGGCGGGCGGGAGCGCGCCCGTCCGGGCCGCGAACCGGGCCCGGATCCCGAACGGGATCCGGGCCCTGAACTGGACCCGCAACGACGCGCTCGTGGCCATCGCCGCCGCCGTCGTGGACCTGGTCGGCTACGGGTTCGGCGCGGCCGGGAACGGCAGGCCCCTCACGGTGTCCGCCCTCGCCCTGGTGGTCCTGACCGCGCCCTGCCTCCTGGCCCGGCGGGTCAGGCCGGTCGCCGTGCTCTGCGCCGTCCTCGCCCTCGGCGTGGCGCTGAACCTGACCACGGCGCAAGACCCGCACTTCTCCGCGGGAGTGACCGTCGCGCTCTACTCCGTGGCCCGCGTGCGCGGCCCGGCGGTCACGGCGGCAGCCGCCTTCGCGGCCGTGCCGCTGACCGTGGCCGGCAGCGGCTCCGGCGGCACGAACGGGTTCATGGGCCTGCTCGGCAACACGGTCGCGGTCCTCCTCGTCGTCGCCGCCGCGCTGCTCACGCGCCGCTGGCAGCTGGAGACCGAGGCCAAGCGCACCCTGCTCGCGGAACGGGCGGTGGCCGAGGAACGCCGCCGCATCGCCCGCGAACTGCACGACATCGTGGCCCACCACATCACCACCATGCAGCTGATGGCCGGCGGCGCGCGGGCCAACCTGGCGCACGACCCGGAGGCGGCCCGCGGGGCCCTGGTCACCCTGGAGGGTTCCGGGCGGATGGCGCTGCGCGAAATGAGGCAGCTGCTCGACGTGCTGCGGGCCGGAGAGGAACCGGAGCACACCCCGCCGGCCCCGCAGCCCGGAACCGGCGACCTGGAGCGGATCGTCGCCGAAGCCCGGCTGGGCGGCCTGGAGACCGGGTTCACCGTGGACGGTCCGGTGCGCCCGCTCCCACCCGCCCTCGGGCTGACGGTGTTCCGCATCGTGCAGGAGGCGCTGACCAACACCCGCAAGCACGCCGGGCGGGCCCGGGCGCACGTACGGCTCGCCTACCACCCGTACGAGGTGACGGTGGAGGTCCGCGACGACGGGACGGGGGACCCGCCTGTGCCTTCGCGGACGGCTCCCGGTTCCGGCTACGGTCTGATCGGAATGCGCGAACGGGTCGCCCTGCAGGGCGGCACCCTGGAGGCGGCCGCCGTGCCCGGCGGCGGATTCCGGGTGGCGGCGCGCCTGCCGGCGCCGCCCGGTCCGGACGCGCCCGGGGAACAGGGAGAGGAAGAACGCGGATGATCCGTGTGCTCATTGCCGACGACCAGCCGCTCGTGCGCACGGGCCTGGCGCTGATCCTGGCCCCCGAGCCGGAGTTCGAGGTGGTCGGCGAGGCCGGGAACGGCGCCGAGGCGGTCGCCCTCGCGCAGCGGCTGCGGCCCGACGTGGTCGTCATGGACATCCGGATGCCGGTCCTGGACGGGGTCGGGGCCACCGCGGAACTGTCCGCGCTGCTGCCGCAGTGCCGGGTCCTGGCGCTGAGCACCTTCGACATGGACGAGTACGTGGTCGCCGCCCTGCGGGCCGGAGCGTACGGGTTCCTGCCCAAGGACGTCTCCCCGGAGGAGCTGACCGCCGCGATCCGCACCGTGTACGCCGGTGAGGCCGCCGTGGCGCCGCGTCTGCTGACCCGGCTGATCTCCACGTACGTACGGGCCCCCGCGACGCGGCCCGTCGGACGGACGGCCGGAGTTCCGGCCGGGCTCACCCCGCGGGAGCGGGAGATCTGGCAGCTGCTGGCCGGCGGACTCGACAACGCCGAGATCGCCGCGGACCTGGACATCAGCGTCTCCACGGTCAAGAACCACATCACCGGCATCTTCGGCAAGCTGGGCGTCCGCGACCGGGCCCAGGCGGTCATCGCCGCGTACGAATCGGGACTGGTGGAGGTCGCCGCCGGGCCGCGCTGAGCGCCAAGTCCCGGGGGAGCGGCGGGCGGAGCCCGGTGCGCACACTTCTGACCTGCCGGAACCCCGCCGGAACACTGGAGGATTCACCCGTGCGCCGGGGGGCAGGTCCATGGCACAGTGCGATCAGCCCAACCGCACGACCAGGGAGTCTCCATGAGCGATCCGCACGCCACGCAGCTCGCGGCCGCCCCGAGCCCGACGGGCCCGACGGGTCAGGCGAGTCCGCTGCCGTGCTGCCCGGTGTGCGAGGACGCCCCGGAACGCATCTCCTGGCGGCAGCGTCCGGGGCAGCCGGTGGTTCTGGTCTTCGAGCCCTGCGGGCACCGGCACGGCTCACCGGCCGCGCCGGTCCTGGCCGTGAGCCCGCCGCCCGTCACGGGCTGGGGACGGGCCCTCGCATGAGCGAGCTGATCCACTGGATGAGCCCGCCGTCGTACATGCCGGGAGCGTAGGTGTAGGCGTCGTGGCCACCGCCCTCGTCGACGTGGAACTTCGTCTTCACCGGCCCCTTGCCGTAGTCCTTGATGAACTTCTCGATCGGGGGCCGGTTCTGGACGTCGCTGCCCTTGGTGCCGACCTGGAAGGCCAGGTCCACCTCCGGGCCGCCCCGCTCGATCAGCTTCTGCGCGAGTTCGGGCGGGCTGTTCTCCGCCTTCTCCCGGGGGTGGCCGTTCCACAGACGTGAGTCGGGGACGATGTCGGGCCCGCCGGCGATCACGGCGCGGAACCGGTCGGGCTTCTGCAGCACCGCCTTGAGCCCGGCGAACCCGCCGGAGGAGCTGCCCATGAAGGCCCAGCCGTCGCGGGACTTGATCGTACGGAACGTCGCGCGGACCAGGTCGGGGACGTCCTCGGTGAGCCAGGTGCCCATCTTCGGCTGGCCGGGGATGTCGCTGCCGTCCCAGTACAGTCCGTCCTTGTCGGAGGCCGGGTTCAGCACGGGCATGGCCAGGATGAAGGGGAGGCTGGCGCCTTCCTTCGACCACTTGGAGATGTCGGCCTCCAGCTTGAGGTTGCTCCCGCTCCAGTAGTTCTCGTTGAAGCCGGGCCCGCCGGGCAGCGCGATCATCACGGGGAAGCCGCTGCGCGCGTACTTCGGGTCGTGGTACTGCGGCGGCACCCAGAGCCAGACCTTGCCGGTGAAGTGGGACTTCTTCCCGGCGAGGGTGGTCACCATCACCTTGCTGCCGTCCTCCGGGATGGTGCCGGACACCTTGAGCTCGGGCGTCGGTCCGGTGGGCATCAGGGTCAGCGGGTCGCCCGCCGTGTCACCGGCCTTCCCCTGCGCCGTGGTGCGGGGCTCGTCGAGGTGCACGGTGTCGCCGACGTCGCCGCCGCCGTCGGACCGGTTGAGGTGGGTCACGAACCCGATGGTCATCCCGACCACGACCGTCAGCGGGACGGCCACTCCGGCCCACCGCCGCCACCTGGGCGGCCGGTCGGGGGAACACCCCGGGACCCGGCCGTGTCCGTGCTGCGCCTCCCGGCGATTGCCCTGCTTCATCGTGCGCGACTCCTGAGCCCGTACCGAGGCGGCCGGTGTGGCTGCCGGGGAGTGAGAGTCCACGAGGAAAGGAATGGTTCGTCACTAAAGGCTACGAAAAGGGCAAAATGCTGGTCATGTCGGGCTGACCATCCCGGGACCGGTCATGTCCGGCCGGTCACGTCCGGACCGGTCACGTCCGGATCGGTCACGTCCGGGCCGGTCATGCCGGGCTGGTCATGCCCGTGACGATGAGATCGATGCCGGCGAGGAACTGCGCGCGGTCGTCGTGATCGAGTCCCTCGTCCGCGAGCGCCCGGATGAAGGGGTACTCCTCGGGGCTGAGGTCCTTCCACGACTGCGCCACGGTGCCGATGTATGCGCTGCGATCGGCTTCCGGGCCGAGGCCGCGGGCGCGCATCCGGTTCGCGGCGTTCTGGCCGGCGGCGCCGAGGACGTAGTGCACCAGCGCGGAGGTCGCGGTGAACCAGCTGCTCGCGGGCACGTCCAGCGCGTGCACCTGCCGCCCGATGGCCTCCAGGACCCGGAGCGCCACCGGGCCGGAGGGGTGGTGGGCGAGCTGCGCGGCGAGCTGGTCCGCGAGCCACGGGTGCGCCTCGACGGCGTCGAAGAGGCCGAGGGCCACGGCGTGGATCTCTCCCCGCGGTCCGTCCGGCCCGTCGGCGAGGGCTGCGGCGACGGTGTGCTCGGTGGCCGCGGCCAGCAGTTCGCCCTTGCCGGCCACGTGCCAGTAGATGGCCCCGGGGCCGGTGGCCAGGCGTTCGCTCAGGGCCCGGAAGGTCAGCCCGCTCTCGCCCGCCCGGTCCAGCAGGTCGACGGCGGCCTCGACGATCCGCTCACGGGAGAGGGCGTCGGTGCGCCGCTCGGGCTTCTTGCGCGTCGGTGGTGTCACCCCGCCATTTTGACATGGCTGGAACGCCGTTCCACACTGGGCGATGGAACGGCGTTCCAGACAGCTCGCGTGAGACAGCAGGAGGAACCATGGCACTGCAGGACCAGCCCGCGTACCTGATCAGGATGAAGGCCAAGCCCGGACTCGGTGACAAGCTCTTCGAGCTGGCCACGGCCGGGATGGAGAAGTCGGGGTCCTCGGACCGTTTCATCATCGCCCGCGAGGACGCCGACCCCGACGTGCTGTGGAACATGGAGGTGTTCCGGAGCCGCGAGGCGAAGGACGCGTACGAGAACAGCCCCCTCGCGGACGAACTCCGCGACGAGATCATCGGCCTGCTCGCCGAGCCGCCGCTGCGGATCGAAGTCCACCCGTACTCCGCCCTGCCCGCCGGCCCGGCCTGAACGACCGGAAACCGGCCGTCCGCGGGGCCCGGCCTGAGCGGCCCGGGGCCCGGCCGCCCCGGGCTCAGGCGTCGGCGGGGGCGGGCTGGAGGTGGGCCGGGTCCGCGGGCCGCTGGCGGTCGATCAGGGCCGAGGCCAGCAGCGCGGTGACCGCCGAGAGCACGAGCAGCGGCATCAGGGTGGGCGACTCCTTGCCCAGCAGCGCGGCGGCCAGGACCACGCCGGTCACCGGGAGCCGGGTACCGGCCACCCCGGCCGCGCAGATGCCGGCCGCCAGGGCCGGAGCCATGCCGAATCCGGGAAGGCTGCCGAAGGCGATGCCGATCGCCGCCCCGATCATGATGGACGGGAAGATGGGGCCACCCCGGAGGCTGCCCAGGGCGATGCCCCAGCCGATCAGTTTGAAGAGGGCGAGGGCCACCAGCGCGCCCACGCCCCAGGCCGAGGGGTCGGCGGCCAGCTGGCCGACGGTGTTCTGCCCGGACAGGGCCACCTCTTCGGGAGAGCGTCCGGTGATCAGCGCGTAGGCGGTGACGCAGAGACCGACGGCCACCGCGCACAGGATGATCCGCTGCGCGGAGGCGCCCACCCAGCCGTGCACCCGCAGGCCCGCCGACTTGCCCAGGGCGACGAGCACGCCGATCAGGGCGGCCATGGGGATGCCCCACAGGAAGTCGCCCGCGTCGGGCAGGCCGGCGGCGGGTTCCTGGGGGAGGGTCAGCGCGCCGATGCCGAGGCCGGTCCAGTGTCCGAAGCCGGTGAAGACCAGGGCTCCGACCCCGCTGGCGACCAGGGCGGGCAGGATCAGTACGAGGATGCGCGCGCCCCCCGCCACGAGGGCGGCTCCCTCCAGCACCATCACCACCGGGATCAGCGGGCTGCCGAAGATGGTGCTGATGGCGGCGGTGGACCCGGCCATGCCGAGCACGGTGGCCAGCTCCGGCTCGGTCGCGCGCTTGGCGGCGCGGATGCTGAGCAGGGCGAGTCCGCTGCCGATCGCCATCAGGGGCGCCTCGGGGCCGAGCATCACGCCGAGGGGCAGGCAGGCCAGTGCGGCCAGGATCACGCTCAGGGTCTCGTTGGGCATCGTCGGCGGGCCGCCGAAGCCGTAGGCGGGGACGTGTCCGCCGGCGCCGGTCATCCGCGTGATGATCGGCGCGGCCAGCAGGCCGGCGAGGGTGAGCGTGGGCAGCCCCCACCACCACGGGGGGCGGGAGTAGCCGAGCAGGTCGGGTGCGGTGTGCCAGACCCAGTGCTGGAGTTCGTGTTCGAGGCTGACGAAGCCGAAGGCGAACAGCGAGACCGGGATGCCGATGAGCGCCGAGAGGGCGAGCAGGCGCAGGGTCCCGGGGGCGAGGAGGATCTGACGGAGCGATGCGGGCTGTTTCGCCTGTTCCATGAGCGCCGGGCCCTCCAGAAAAGTCCGTAGTTCGTCCCAGGGTCACGGCGGTGGTCGGGCCACGCAGGGCGGGTGGGCCATACGAGTGAAGGGCCGGTCGGGCTCCTCATGTCCCCTCCTCGTGTTCAAAGGTGCTCGTTGACCAGCCATTCCAATCATCTTCCTTCAAATGGGGCCTCTGGACCGCTATGTTGCCCGGTGCATGCCAAGAGGCGTGTGCGCAGTCCGGACCGCACGAGGAGCCGCCCCATGAGACTCATCAGCATCCGCAGACGCCCACGGCGGCGGCGCGCCCCGGTGGCCGCACTGCTCGCCGCGGCCCTCGCCGCGGCCGGTCTGGCCACCGCCGGCGCCCTTTCCTCCCCGGCCGAGGCGGCCGCCTCGGCACCGGCCCCCACCACGGCGGGCAACGCCACCGGGCTCACCCGGTCCGGGAACACCTTCACCATCGCAACCGCCGGCGGGGCCAAGGCCCGGGTGGTCGTCGCCCGCGCCGACATCTTCCGGCTCTGGCTCTCACCCGACGGGGCCTTCACCAACGACCCGGCCGGCACCGACCTCGCCCCCACCACCGACTTCGGCCCCGTGAGCGCCGCCTGGACCGACGCGGGCGGCTACTACAAGATCACCACCGGCTCCCTGACCATCCGGGCCAACAAGACCCCGCTGCAGTTCTCCGTCTACCGCGCCGACAACTCCACCCTCGTCTGGCAGGAGACCCAGCCCACCTCCTGGACCGGCAGCCAGACCACCCAGTACCTCGCGCGCGGAGCGGACGAGCAGTTCTACGGAACGGGCCTGCGCCTGGGCGAATGGGCCCTGCGCGGCAAGACCGTCCCGATCGCGGTCGACAACAAGTGGCGCGAGAACAACAACGCCAGCCCCGCCCCCTTCTACGTGTCGACCAACAACTACGGCGTGATGCGCAACACCTGGGCCCCGGGCTCGTACGGTTTCAACGCGCCCACCACCCTCACCCACGACGAGAAGCGCTTCGACGCCTGGTACTTCACCGGCGACTCCCTCAAGACCGTCCTCGACGCCTACACCGACGTCAGCGGCAAGCCCTTCATGGCTCCGGCCTGGGGCTTCGAACTCGGCAACGCCGACTGCTTCAACGCCTCCAACCCGGCCTACCAGGGCGACCACGACCGGCTCCGCCACCAGACCACCCCGGACGTCGTCGGCTACGCCACGGACGCCCGCGCCGCGGACATGCCCTCGGGCTGGTTCCTGCCCAACGACGGCTACGGCTGCGGCTACACGGCGCCGCTGAAGTCCACGGTCGACGCGCTCAAGGCCAAGGGGTTCCAGACCGGACTGTGGACCTCGACCGGCCTCGGCGGCATCAACGACGAGGTCGGGAGCGCCGGTTCCCGTGGAGTGAAGACCGACGTCGCCTGGATCGGCGGCGGTTACAAGACGGCCTTCTCGGGTGTCCAGCAGGCCGTCGACGGCATAGAGAAGAACTCCGACGCCCGCCGCTACGTCTGGACCGTCGACGGCTGGGCCGGCACCCAGCGCAACGCCGTCGTCTGGACCGGTGACACCAACGGCACCTGGGACGACATGCGCTGGCACGTCCCCGCCATCGCCGGCGCCGGCCTCTCCGGCCTCAACTACGCCTCCGGCGACGTCGACGGGATCTTCGCCGGCAGCCCCAAGACGTACGCCCGCGACCTCCAGTGGAAGGCCTTCACCCCGGCCTTCATGACCATGTCCGGCTGGGGAGCCACCGGCCCGTCCGCCGGGTACCAGGACAAGCAGCCCTGGCGGTTCGCGGAACCGTACCTCTCGATCAACCGCAAGTACCTCCAGCTGAAGATGCGGCTCATGCCGTACCTGTACACGATGAGCCGGACCGCGCACGAGACCGGCGTGCCGAGCACCCGCCCGATGGTCCTGGAGTACCCCGACGATCCGGTGGCGCGCGGCAACCTGACCAGCGGCCAGTTCATGGCCGGGGACTCCTTCCTCGTCGCGCCCGTGGTCTCCGACACCTCCGTGCGCGACGGCATCTACCTGCCGGCCGGCACGTGGACGGACTACTGGACGGGCAAGACCTACGCCGGACCGGGCTGGCTCAACGGCTACCAGGCCCCGCTCGACACCCTGCCCCTCTTCGTCAAGGGCGGCGCCATCGTCCCGATGTGGCCGCAGATGAACTACACGGGGGAGAAGCCCGTCTCCACCCTCACCTACGACATCCACCCGCGCGGCGCCACCTCCTTCAGCCTCTACGAGGACGACGGCATCACCCGCGCCCACGAGACGGGCGCCTTCGCCCGCCAGCAGGTCGACGTCACCGCCCCCGCCTCCGGATCCGGCACGGTCACCGTGTCCGTCTCCGCCCCGGTCGGCAACTACACCGGCAAACCGGCCTCGCGCGGCTACGAGTTCAGCCTCCACGTGGCCACCGCCCCGACCGCGCTCACCGTGGACGGAGCCGCCCTCACCCGGCTGACCAGCAAGGCCGCCTACGACGCGGCGGCCACGGGCTGGTTCTTCGACGCCGCCGACCGCGGCGGAATCCTGTGGACCAAGACCGGGACGAAGTCGGCCGCCTTCAGCGTCTCCGCCACCGGCACCTCCGTCCCGGCCGCCGACCCCATCCCGGTCACCTCCAGCCCCGTCCCGCAGTCGGCCTGGACCCTGGTCTCCGCCGACAGCCAGGAGACCGGCGGCGAGAACGGCGCAGCCCGCAATGGCTTCGACGGGAACACCGGGACCATCTGGCACACCGCCTGGTCCGGCTCCGCGCCCGCACCGCTCCCGCACGAGATCCAGATCGACCTCGGCGCCCGCTACACGGCCGACGGCCTCGGCTACCTGCCCCGCCAGGACGGCGGGGTCAACGGCCGGATCGGCTCCTACGAGGTGTACGTCTCGGACACCACCACCGACTGGGGATCCCCGGTGGCCGCCGGCACCTTCGCCGACACGGCGGCCCTGAAATCGGTCTCCCTGTCCGCGAAGGCGGGCCGCTACCTCCGCCTCAAGGCACTGACCGAGGCGGGCGGCCGGGGCCCCTGGACCAGCGCCGCCGAGATCACCCTCACCGGCCGTGCGACCCCGCTGCCCGCGGCCGCCACCCTGGTCAACGGGGCCTCGGCCACCTGCATCGACCTTCCGGGCAGCGCCACCACCCCCGGCACCCAGCCCACGCTCTACAGCTGCCACGGCGGCCCCAACCAGCGCTGGACCCTCCAGGGCGACGGCCGGCTCACCGGCCTCGGCGGAGCCTGCCTGGACGCCGCCACCGCCGGCGCCGTCGCGATCCAGACCTGCAACGGCAGCTCCGGCCAGACCTGGCAGACCGGCCCGGACGGCAGTCTGCGCAACTCCGGCCAGTGCCTGACCCCGGCCGGCTCCGCGACCGCCAACGGCACCAAGCTCACCCGGGTCGCGTGCGCCACGACCGCGGCCCAGCGCTGGACGTTCACGCCGTGAACCCCCGGGGCACGCCCCTGAGGTTCCCGGCACGTTGATGAGAGCCGCCTGACACCCCCCACCGAGCCCGGTCCGGCATCCAGCCGGGCCGGGCTCCGGAGCGTGCGGGGCGCGGCGGTTACCGTGGAGCCCGCGCTCCCCGGACCCTCCAGGAAGGTGCTCATGCCCGCCGCGAAGATGCACGCCGACGAACCCGACATCGACACCACCCTCGTGCGCGGCCTGATCGCAGGTCAGTTCCCGCACTGGGCGGAGCTTCCGGTCGAGCGGGTGGACTCCGCCGGGACGTCGAACGCCATGTACCGGCTCGGCACCGACCTGGTCGTACGGCTGCCGCGCACCCCGGGCGCGGCCGGCGACGTGGCCACGGAACACGTCTGGCTGCCCCGCCTCGCCCCGGGCCTGCCGGCCGCCATTCCCGTCCCCCTCGGGATGGGGCGGCCCGCCGGGGGCTACCCCTGGTCCTGGTCCGTCTTCGGCTGGGTGCCCGGCGAGAACCCGGTGCCCGGCCGGATCGCGGAGCCGGAGCTCCTGGCCGCGGACCTGGCGGAGTTCGTCGCCGCCCTGCACCGGGCCGAACCGGCGGGCGCCCCGGCCTCCTACCGCAGCGAGACCCTGGCCGCCCGGGACGCCGCCACCCGTGCCGCGATCGCGGAACTGGGCGCCGCCGCCGACGACGCAGACGCCGCCGACGAGGTGGACGCGGCGGCGGCGACCGCCCTGTGGGATGAGGCCCTGCGGGCCGAACCCTGGTCCGGGCCCCCGGTCTGGATCCACGCCGACCTGCAACCGGGGAACCTGCTCCTCGCCGACGGACGGCTCGCCGCCGTCATCGACTTCGGCTGCGCCGGTCTCGGCGAACCCGCCGTGGACCTGATCGCGGCCTGGTACGTCCTCCCGGCCGCCGCCCGCCCCGCCTTCCGGGCCGCCCTCGCCGCCGACGGGGCGATGTGGACGCGCGCCCGCGGCTGGGCCCTGTCGATCGCCCTCATGGAACTGGCCTACTACAAGGAGACGAACCCCGTCATGGCCGCCATCGCCCGCCACGTCATCGGCGAACTCCTCGCGGAGGCACCGGGCCCCGAATGACCGGAACGCGCACGGGACCGGGCGCGAATGACGGGAACGCGCACGATCCGACCGGACGGTCGGCCGGGGTGTGGATCGTTGTCGGTGCCGGTTGCGAGCATGGGAGGCATGACACCTTTCCTTCTGACCGACATCGACCGGGCCGTCCGCAGCAGTTGGAGCGCGATGACGTGCACGCCCGAGTACCGCGACCGGTGGACCAGGGAGAACCCTGCCCGCGACCAGTGCGGGGTCACCGCCCTCGTCCTCAACGACCTGCTGGGCGGCGAGCTGCTCCGCGGCGAGGTCCTCGTCGACGGCGAACGCGTGGACTACCACTGGTGGAACCGCCTCGGCCTGGGCATAGAGATCGACCTCACCCGGGAGCAGTTCGCGCCCGAGGAGAAGATCACCGAGGGGACCGTCGTCCCCCGCCCCCCGGACAGTGAACTGCGCCGCCTGCGCACGGAGTACGAGCTCCTGCGCGACGCGGTGACTGCCGAGCTCGCCCGTACGGCGCAAGCCTGAAGCATCGGGTCGGCACCCGGTTCCGCCCTCGCGATGACGGGACCGGGTTGCCGCCCTGGGCCGTGAACCGATCGTCGGACAGCCGGACATCCAAGTCAATCCTCCGGATTTCTGGCAACCCCCCAGGGATAACTTGGGTGTTGTGACTCTCGATGATCTCCGCGTCTTCATCGCCGTCTGCCGGGCGGGCAGCCTCAGCGCCGTCGCCCGCGACCTCGGCCGCACCCAGTCCGCCGTCAGCCAGCACATCCGCCGGCTGGAGAAGGAGACCGGCGCCGCACTCCTGGAACGGCACCCGCGCGGAGTCTCGCCCACCGCGGCCGGGCTGATCCTCCGGGCGGCAGCCGCCGACGGCATCGCCGGGCTCGACGGGGCCCTGCGCCGGCTCGACGCCCTCGTACGGGGCGACGGCGGCTCGGTCCGCGTCACCACCGGGGCCACGACCGTGCGCCACTTCATGGCCGAGGCGATCGTCGCCTTCCGCGGCAGCCACCCACGGGTCAGCCTGGAGTTCCGGACCGAGAACTCCAGCCGCAGCTGCTTCGAAGCCCTCGCCGCCGACGATCTCGACCTCGCGTGGATCACCATCGGAGCCCCCGTCCGGGGCATCGAACAACGCCCCGTCATGCGGCTGCCCTGGGTCCTCGCCGTCGCCGCCGACGACCCCCTCGCCACCCGTTCCCGGCTGGAACCGGCCGACCTCGGCGCCCTGCGCCACATCCGGCTGCCGGAGAACTCCACCTCCCGCGCCCACCTCGACGCCGCCCTCGCCGACGCGGGCATCCGGATCAGCTCCGACACCAGCGCCGCCGACTGGGACACGGCCCTCCTCCTCGCCGAACTGGGCCTGGGGCACGCCGTCGTACCCGCACTGCCCGGCTGGCAGGTCCCCGGCTCAGACGGACCGCTGCGCCTGGTGCCGCTCCCCGTCCTGCCGCCGCTCGCCGTCGGCTGGGCCGTCCGGCGCTGGTCCGCCCTCGCCCCGCTCGCCCGCGCCTTCGCCGACGAGGTGGCGCGCAGCTGCACGGTCCGCGCGGCCGCCGGCGGGGGCGGGCGGGGCGGGCCGTGACTCCGGGAGGGGAGCGGGTGGAAGGGGAGCGGGCCTTCGTGACGCGGGCAGCCGGGAAGCGGGCAGCCGGGAGGCGGGCAGCAGTCCTACGGCGGCCAGCGCGGCCAGCGCCACGGGCGAAGCCCCGGTCCCCGCGGCCACCGCGATGCCGAGGGCGGGCCCCACGTTCATCGCGGTCTGCTTGAGCCCGCCCACCACCCCCGCGTGCCCGGCCGGGGCGTCCCCGACCACCGTTCCGGTGGCCGTCACCATCACCGCGGCGAAGCCCGCGCCGAGCACCCCGAAGCCCCAGCCCGGACCCAGCCCCGTGATCCCGAGCGCCACCAGCCCGGTCCCCGCCATCGCCGTCCCGCGGGCACCGAACCGCCGCAGCAGGGCCCCCGCCACCGGTGCGCCCACGACCATCGCGGCCGTCATCGGCAGCACGCGCAGCCCGGTGGCGAGCGGATCCAGCCCCGCCGCGTCCTGGAGCGCGAAGCTGGCCGCGAACAGTGCCCCGAACAGGGCGGCGGAGACCAGGGCCAGCAGTGCGACGGACGCCGTCACCGGGACGGAGCGGGCCACCGGGCGCGGCACCAGGGGCTGGGCGGAGCGGCGCTCCGAGCGGACGAGCAGGGCCGCCAGCGCGGCCGCGGCGGCGAACCCGGTCAGGGTGCGGGGCCCCGACCAGCCGTGTTCCGGTACGCCGGCCAGCGCGTGGACCAGCGCCGCGAGGGCCGTCGCGAGGAGGGCCGCACCGCCGGGCCGGATCCGGCCGCCGTGTTCGGTGGCCGGTGGCGCGGGGACCCGTACGCACAGGGCCGCCGCCGCGATCGCCAGGGCGGCGGGCACGTTCGCCACGAACACCGCGCGCCAGCCGAAGCGTTCGACCAGCAGGCCCCCGAGCAGCGGTCCGGCCGCCGCGGCCAGTCCGATCGCCGCGGTCCGCACCGCGATGGGCCCGCCGATCCGCTCGGGCGGGTACGCGAGCCGCAGCAGGGCGAGCGTCGCCGGCTGGAGCAGCGCCCCGAACAGCCCCTGGGCCGCCCGCAGGGCGATCACCCAGCCGACCCCGGGAGCGAGCGCGATGCCCGCCGAGGCCGCGGCGAAGCCGAGTACGCCGGTGAACACCAGCCGGGCGTGCCCGTACCGGTCGCCCAGCCGGCCGGCGAGCACCAGGAAGGCGGCCACGCTCAGCAGGTACGCGCCGCTCGTCCACTGCACCTCGGCCAGACTCGCGCCGAGGTCCCGCCGCAGACGGGGCTGCGCCATCAGCAGCACGGTCCCGTCGAGGGCGACGAGCATCGCTCCGGCCGCGCTGACGCAGAGCGCGAGGCGGGGCCTCACGGGCGCAGGTGTGCGTCGACCGCGGCGTCGACGACCCGGTCGAGCGTCACCTCGGGGTCGCCGCCGAGGGCGAGCGGCAGGCTGCCGCGGGACCACAGCTGGGCCGCGCCGTGCAGATTGGCCCACAGCGCCGCGGCGGTGATCCGGGGCTCGCCTTCGGTCCGGCACCGGGCGACGAGGGAGACGAGCAGCTCGAACATCGGCAGCGTGGACTCCCTGAGCGGGGCCTCAGGAGCTCCAGCAGCCCCAGCAGCCCCCGGAGTCTCCACCGTCCCGTCCCGCCCGGAGCCGTCCAGCAGATCGTGGCGGAACATCAGCTCGAACATCCCCGGGCGCTCCAGCGCGTAGCCGACGTACACGCGGCCCAGCGCCCGCACCTGCCCGCGCGGGTCCTCCGCCCCCGGGCCCGCCAGCGCGGCGGGAATGCGCGAGCCGAGCTCCCCGAACCCGCGCCGGGCGATCGCGGAGAGCAGCGCGTGATGCGTGGGGAAGTACCGTCGCGGCGCCCCGTGGGAGACCCCGGCCCGGCGGGCGATCTCCCGCAGGCCGAGCGCGGCGCTCCCCTCGCCCGTCACGAGCTCCACGCCGGCGTCGATCAGCCGCTCACGCAGTCCACTGTCCATGGACACTGTCTACCAGCAGTTCGTAGACAGTGTCTATCACCGCCCTTCCGCGATGATGGGATGAGCGCGGCCGGGCGAGGCGTCCGGCCCGGCCGAGGGAGAGGTGACCTGCCATGGCGGAGCACGAGACGCGCGAACCCGGGCCGTCGGCGGGCGGGCTCGAAGAGGGCCGCCTGATGAAGGAACTCGAAGCCATCCACCGCACGCGCCACGAAACCCTGCTGCACGGTTCGGACGACGCCCTGGTCACGCACACCCAGCGGATGGCCGAACTGGAACGCGAGTACGTCCGCCGCCACCCCGAACGCGCCCAGACCCCGGGCCGCACCCGCTCGGGCGCCCGGGCCCGCACGGAGGGCCAGGGCTGAGCAACAGATTTGCATCATGTGAGACAAATTTGTATCGTTTGATACGAAGGAGGATCGCATGATGAACGACGAAGAGCTGCTGGACGGCGCCGCGCGCGTGCTCGCCGGTGATCACAGTGCCTCCATGGCACACATCGCCGCAGGCATCGGCACCAGCCGTGCCACGCTCAGCCGCCGCTACGCCACCCGCGAGGCACTCCTCAAGGCCGTCGCCGTCCGGGCCATCGACGTGGTCGACGGGTGCCTGGCCCCCGCCGATCTGCCCGCCGCCGCCGACGGGGCCGAGTTCGACGCCGCGCTGGAGCGGCTCGTCACCGGGCTGCTGCCCGCCGCGCACCTGTACGGGTTCACCGCCCGCGATGCCACCGTGCTCGCCGACCCCGAATTCCGGGCCGGGATCCAGCGCCAGGACGAGCGGGCCCTCGGCTTCCTCGCCCTCGGCCAGCGCCTCGGCCGGCTCCGCGTCGACCTGCCCGCGTACTGGATCTGGTACTCGCTCTGGGGACTGCTCGACGCCGCCGCCGAGGGCGTCCGCGACGGACACCTCGCCCGGCGCGACATCGGCCGGCTCGTCCTCGCCTCCTTCCTCAGCGGAACCCGCCCGTCTCCGGCGGCCTGAGCCCGCGCCCCCGAACCCCACCCCCGTACGACCGTGAAACAACCGTGAACGGAAACCCCATGCACACCCCCACGCAGGACCCGCGCCGCTGGATCGTGCTCGCGATCCTCTCCGGCAGTCTCCTGCTCATCTCGATGGACACCACGATCCTCAACGTGGCCTTCCCCTCGCTCGTCGGCGACCTCCAGCCGGGCGCCGTACAGCAGCTGTGGATCATCGACATCTACGCGCTCGCCCTCTCCGGGCTGCTCGTCACCGCCGGCGCCCTGGGCGACCGCTGGGGCCGCAAGCGGCTCCTCATGGCGGGCTTCGGCATCTTCGCCCTCGCCTCGCTCATCGCCGTGTTCTCCACCGAGGCCTGGCACGTCATCGCGGCCCGCGCCCTCCTCGGCGTCGGCGGCGCCGCGATCATGCCGTCCACCCTGTCGATCCTGCGCAGCGTCTTCACCGACGCCAAGGAACGCGCCTTCGCCCTCGCCGTCTGGGCCGCCGTCTTCGGCGGCGGCATGGCCTTCGGCCCCGTCATCGGCGGCCTGCTCGTCCAGGACTACGGCTGGCACTCCGCCTTCCTCCTCAACCTGCCCGTCACCGCCGTGATCGTCGTGGCCGGCCTGCGCTACCTCCCCGAATCCCGCTCCCCGCGCGCCGCCGGGAAGTGGGACTGGACCGGCGTGGGGCAGTCCATCGTCGGCATGCTCGCCCTCGCCGGCGGCATCAAGCAGCTCGGCAAGAGCGGCGTCGCCGACCCGCTGCCCTGGGCCCTGCTGATCCTCGCCGCCGTATCGCTGACCCTCTTCGTCCGCCGCCAGCTGCGCGTGCCCAACCCGCTGCTCCAGGTCCGGCTCTTCACCAAGCCCGCCTTCAGCGTGGCCGCCACCGCGATCTTCCTGCCCATGGTGGGCATGGGCGCGATCCTGTTCCTGGTCACCCAGTGGCTCCAGTACGGGCAGGGCTACACCCCGCTCGAGGCGGGCCTGCGCCTGCTGCCCGCCCCGCTCGCGCTGATCTGCGCCTCGATGGTCGCCCCGACCCTCATGCAGCGCTTCGCGATCCGCCACGTGCTCGGCGGCGGTCTGGTGGTCCTCGCCGCGGGCATGGCCCTGCCCTGGACGCTCCAGCAGTTCACCGGCCTCGGCTACCCCGCCTTCGCGGCGGCGCTGACCATCATGGGCCTGGGCGCGGGCATCGCCACCACCGTCGCCTCGGTGACCCTCATCTCCGCGGCCCCGGCCGACGAGGTCTCCAGTGCCGCGGCCATCGAGGAGACCTGCTACGAACTCGGCTCGGCCATGGGCGTCGCCATCCTCGGCTCCACCGCCGCCGCGCTCTACCGGGGCAACCTCCCGGCGCTGGGCCTGGACGCCCCGACCACGGCCGCCGTACGGGACTCCGTGGGCGAGGCCGCCCACACCGCCGAACAGCTCGGCGGCACCCTCGGCCGGACCCTGCTCGAGGCCGCCTCGCAGGCCTACACCCTGGCGATCACCCCGGCGTTCCTGATGGCCGGCGTCCTCGCGATCGCCGCAGCGGCGACCGCCTGGACACTGATCCCGCGCGACCTGCGGCCGACCGAGAACCACTAGGCCGGCTCTCGGAGGAGCGAGGGCGTACGCGGTCTACGAGGCGGCCGCGTACGCCCACACCGCGCGCATCACCGGGGGCGCCGCCGGGCCGCTCAGCTCGCGCGGGGTCAGCACGACGGTGACGGCCCCCGTCGAGGGGACGATGTGCGCGGCGGTGCCGGTGCCGCCGATCCAGCCGTAGCGGCCCGGTACGTTCCACGGGTCGGCCGGCGTGACGTCGACCGACCCGCCGAACCCCCAGCCCTGGCCTTCCAGGAACAGCGCGCCCCCGGCCCGCTGGGCCGGGGTCAGCCAGTCGGTGGTCATCCGGCGCACCGCGTCGGGCGACAGCAGCGGGCCGCCCCCGTCGAGCAGCACCCGCGCGAAGCGGTGGTAGTCGTCCGCCGTGGAGACCAGGCCGCCCGCACCGGACGGGAAGGCGGGCGCGGAACTCCACTGCCCGTCGGGTGCGTCCACGAGGTCGAGGCCCCCGTCCGCGCCGGACCGGTACAGGTGCGTGAACCGGCCCGACTGCCCCGCGGGCACGGCGAAACCGGTGTCGGGCATGTCCAGCGGCTCGAAGATCCGCTCGGCCAGGAACTCCGGCAACGAGCACCCCGCCACCCGGGCGATCAGCACCCCCAGCACGTCCGAGCAGGTGTTGTACAGCCAGGCCTCGCCCGGCTGGTGCAGCATCGGGATCCGGCCCAGCGCGGCCATCCACGCGTCCGGCTCCACGACCGCCTGCGGCTGCGGCGGCCCCTGGCGCAGCTCGTCGAAGAGCGGCGCGACCGCCGGGAGCGAGAAGTCGGAGGGGAAGCCCCACCCCGCGCGGAAGGTCATCAGATCGGCCACCGTCACCGGCCGCTTCGCCGGAACCACCTCGCCGACCGGGCTCGCGGGAGTCCGTACGACCACCGGTTCGGCGATCTCCGGCAGCCAGGGCGCGACCGCGTCCGTGAGCGCGAACCGGCCGTCCTCCACCAGCATCATGACCGCCGCCGCCGTGACCGGCTTGGTGAGGGAGGCGATCCGGAAGATCGAATCGCGCACCATCGGGGCCTCGCTCCCGGCGTCCGCGCCGCCCACGGCGGCCACCTCGGGCTCCTTGCCGTCGCCCCGGTCCACCAGGGCCACCGCACCCGGCAGGGTCCCGTCGTCCACGTACGGCTGGAGGATGTCGCTCAGACCGGTCACGAGCCCGTCCCTTCGTCGAGAGCCTGTCCTACGGAGTCCCACAGCCCGCAATGGTGCCGGCCCGCCGCGTCCACCGGGCGGATGCCGCCCGGGTCTTCGAGCGTCAGGGCCTCCGGCGCCAGGGACAGCACGGCGGGGGAGCGCGGCCACCAGGGCCCCGCCCCCGGGGCGTTCGGGTCGCCGGTCGCCGCGAACCGGGTCCAGTAGCCGGCCATCCGCTCCGACAGCACCTGCTGCCCGGCGCTCATCGGGAGCCCGGTGTCGAACAGGTACGGCAGTTCGGAGCCGTGCGAGGCCCCGTACGGGAAGCCCGGCACCGGCGGCAGCCCGGTGAAGTCCGGTGCGTGCCGGTCGTCGAACCCGTAGTCGTACGTCGGCACGTGCCGCGCCAGCGCACGGCTGTCCCGCAGCTGCGGGCAGACGAAGGAGGCATCCGTGAGCGCGGCGGCGAAGGCCAGCGCGGGCGTCGGATGGTCCGTCACCGGGTAGGCGGCCTCGACGAGTCCGGCGCGCGCCCCGAACGCGGCGCGCAGCCGGGACCGGTAGGCCTGCGGATCGGCGACCGGATGGGCGGCCAGGGTTTGCCCGAGGAAGATCCGCATCTCGTCGCGGGTCGAGCCCTGCACCACCGGGACCCGGTGGAACTCCCCCCGTTCCAGGGCCCGCCGGGGCTCGGCGGGGAGCAGCCGGGTGCCGTAGGACACCGCGGAGAAGAGCGGGGTGAGCTCGGGGGTCGTCAGGGTCTCCGGGGCGAGGCCGCGCAGGCACTCCAGCACCTCCGCGTCGAGCGGCCGCCCGCAGCCGAGCCGGACCGCCGCCGCGGCTCCCCGGGCCACGGTCAGGGGCTCCGGCACGAACGGCTCGTAGGCGGGCAGAGCGGGGAGCAGCGAGTGCGCCGGAACGGTGAGCGAGCAGGAGCCGCTCTGCACGATCGCCCGGTGGAACAGGCCCGCCGAGGCGGGGGAGGTGAGGTGCATGCAGACGCTCAGGCCGCCCGCGGACTCGCCGAACACGGTGACGTTGCCGGGATCGCCGCCGAAGCGGGCGGCGTTCGCCCGCACCCAGCGCAGGGCCGCCTGCTGGTCGGCGAGCGCGAAGCCGGGGGCTCCGTGGAGCGCGGGATGCCCGAAGAGCCCGAAGATCCCGAGCCGGTAGTTGACCGTGACGACCACGGCCCCGCCCGCCGACGCCAGCCGGCCCGGCCGGTAGAGGTCCCCGGCACCGTTCATGAAACCGCCGCCGTGCAACCAGACCATGACGGGCCGGGGCGGGGCGGTGGCGGGTACTCCCGCCGGTCCGGCCGCTCCCGCCGGTCCGGCCGACGGTGCCCGCCCGGTCGCCCCCGGCGGGAGGAGGGGCGCCGACCGTCCGGTGCCGGCCGTCCCGCTCGGGACGGTGACGTTGAGGAACAGGCAGTCCTCCGAGCCGCTCGGGGCGCCCGGCCCCACCGCGGGCAGCTGCACGCACCGGGCCCCGGGCGCTCCCGCGTCCCGCACGCCCGCCCAGCGGGCGGCGGGCTCGGGGAGCCGCCAGCGCAGGGGCCCGATCGGCGGGGCGGCGTACGGGATTCCCTCGAAGGTGCGGTACCCGGCGGCCTCCCGCCCGCGGACCGCTCCCCGGTCGGTCTCGACCACGGGCCGCGGGCCGGTGGCGCCGGCGTCGACGCCGGCACCCGCGCCCGCGAGCCGACCGGTCCAGCCCGGCGGGGCTGCGGCGAGCGGCGCGAGGCCGACTCCGGTCCCGGTCCCGGCTGGGGTCCCCGACCCGGCCCCGGGACCCGCGGGCGCGGTGGTCGACGCCGGGGCGGTGGGGGCGGCGGTCACGAGGAGGAGGGTGAGCAGCAGGACTGCCGGGGACGCCATCAGCGGCCCCTCGTCAGCACGCCCCGGACGAAGGCCGCCTGTCCCGCGTGCTGGAGGTCGTCGGCGATCACGCTGACCAGCCGCGCCCCGAGGGTCACCGGGGGGTCCCACCGCTCGTCGACCACCCGGTCCAGATCGGCGGCGGACAGCCCGTCCAGGAACCGCCGCGTCTGCGCGTGGACCGCGTCGAAGTACCCCAGCAGGAGGCCCCCCGAGTCGACCCGGACGGCCGCGGCGTCCTTGGCGGTGTGCCCGTAGCCGGTCGACCCGGGCGGCAGCGGGAGCGCGAAGCGCTCGTCCCAGCCCTGTGCGTGCCAGACCTGCTCCCAGCCGGCCGCATCCGCCACGTGGTCGTCCTGGACCCGGGTCAGGTGCCAGACGAGCCAGGTGATCGAGTTCGCCCCGGGATCGGTCCGCGCGTCCAGCTGCCCGGGCTCCAGCCCCTCGACCGCCTCGTGCACCACGTCGTGGATCCGTCCGAACGCGTCGGCAAGTACCTCCGTACCCTTCATGCCCCCACCATGCCCACGAGCGGCGCCCGCCGGGCCCGCGGCACCGCGGGGGACCCCCGTTTGCCCGCCCCGAATGGCGCAGCGCGGCCGGATGCCGCTGAATGTAACAAAGCGTGCGCTTCCCATGACGCACGATGACCGGCGTGCGATGTGTAGACCCGCGCGTCGGCGAACGGAGCTTTCCATGAATGACCCGATCACGCTCGCCGCGACGGAGCACGAAGAACCGCGCAGGCTCCCCGACACCTCGGACGGCCGGCCTCCGGCCCCCGACACGGACGACCTCGGCTCCGGCCCCGAGACCGGCTTCCGAGCCGACTCGACGGCCGACTCCGGGACCGTCCGCGAGACCCAGGCCGGTCCGCAGGCAGGTCCGCAGGCCGGGCCCGTCGCCGGTCCGCAGGCAGGTCCACCGGCAGGTCCGCAGGCCGGGCCCGTCGCCGGTCCCGGGGCAGGAGCCGCGCCCGGACCGGACCCCGGACCCCGGACCGCGCCGGCGTCCGCGCACACCGTCCTGGAGACCGCCGCCACCGGCCGCCCGGTACGGGAGGTCACCGATCTGGTGCACCTCCTCAAGGAATCCGGACAGGTTCCCAATCCCGGACACACGGCGCTGCGCGCGGCCGCCGTGTCCCGGCCCGTCCACGAGGTCCGCGAGATGGTGACCCTGCTGGGCGAGCCCCCGCACGAGCGGGCCGAAGCCGACATCACCCTGCGTGCCGCCGCCCTCGGCCGCCCCATCGAGGACGTGGCCCTGCTCGTCAGCATCCTCGGTACCGGCGAACAGCCCGCGCAGCACGGTGCCGAGCAGGCGGACCGGGTACGGCCCGCCGCCCACCAGCCCGCGCCGCCGGCCGCTCAGGCCCCGGCGCGGGGTCCGTCCCCGGCCGCGGCCCGGGGCCCGGCACGGCCGGGTGCGGGCGCACTGCGCCACATACTGCGCTGGCCGGTGGCCCTCGCACTGCTGCTCTGCGGTGCGCTGCACGTGCCCGGTGATCTGGCGGGCCTGGCCTCCGGCGACCCCGGCGGGCTGCTCGCCCTGGCCGTCACCCTGCTCTGCCTGACGGCCGGCGTCCTGCTCGCGGTCCGGGACACGGCGGGTGCGTGGCGGGCCGGCGCGGTGGTCGCGCTCGGCGTGGCCGCGCTCCACGTGGTCGGCGGCATGGCGGGGTTCGATCCGCTGGACGGCGCGGTCGGCGGCTCCCTGGAGTGGGCCGGGATCACCACGGTGCTGAGCGCGGCGGCCGGCGCCGTACTCGCCGGCCTGGCCCTGCAGTTCCGTCCGGCGGCCGATCCGGCCGACGGCGCCTGACCCGGACGGGGGGGGGGGGGGGGGGGGGGGGGGGGGGGGGGGGCGCCCCCCCCCGCCCCCCCCGGCGGGGGGGGGGGGGGGGGGCGGGGGGGGGGGGGCCCCGGGGGGCCCCCGGGGGGGGGCGGGGAGGCGCCCGGGGCGCCTCCCGCCCGGGCCGGCCCCGCCTGTCCGCCGGGGCGCCCCCCCCGGCCGCGGGCGCCTCCCCCGCCGGGGGGGGGGGCCCGGGTCCTTGACCCGGGCCCCCTCCCCGCCGTTCCACCGCTTCGCGGAGGGAGACACCCGATGGACCCGGTGGCCGCGCTGGACCGCATCGCCTTCCTGCTGGAACGCGCCCAGGAGCCGACCTACCGGGTCCAGGCCTTCCGCACGGCGGCCGCCGCCATCGGCCGGATGGCCGAGGGGGAGCTCGCCGAACGGGTCGCCGCGGGCACCCTCGAAGCGGTCAAGGGCATCGGCCCGAAAACCGCCCAGGTCGTCCGCGAAGCCGTCGGCGGAGCGATCCCCGCATACCTGCAGGGGCTGGAGGAGAAGGTCGCGGCCCACCCCGCCGGCCCACCCCCGAGCCCCGGGGCCCTCGCCCTGCGCGCGGCCCTGCGGGGCGACTGCCACATGCACTCCGACTGGTCGGACGGGGGCAGCCCCATCGAGGGGATGGCCCGGGCCGCGGCCGCCCTCGGGCACGAGTGGGCGGTGCTCACCGACCACTCTCCGCGCCTGACCATCGCGCGGGGGCTCACCCCCGAGCGGCTGCGGGACAACGCCACCTGGGCGCCGTTCCGGCTGCTCACCGGCATCGAGTGCGACATCCTCGACGACGGATCGCTGGACCAGGAGCCGGAGCTGCTGGCCGAGGTGGACCTCGTCGTCGGCTCCGTCCACTCCAAGCTCCGCATGGCCGCCCCCGCCATGACCCGGCGGATGGTCGCCGCCGTCCGCAATCCGCACCTCGACGTCCTCGGGCACTGCACCGGGCGGCTGGTGACGGGCAAGACCCGGCCCGAGTCGGAGTTCGACGCCGAGGCCGTCTTCGCGGCCTGCGCCGAGTCGGGGGCCGCCGTGGAGATCAACAGCCGGCCCGAGCGGCTGGACCCGCCGCGCCGGCTGCTGCGGCTCGCGGTGGCCGCGGGCACCCTCTTCGCGATCGACACCGACGCGCACGCCCCCGGACAGCTCGACTGGCAGACCCTCGGCTGCGAACGAGCCCTGGAATGCGGGGTGACCGCCGACCGGGTGGTCAACACCTGGTCCGCGTCCGATCTCACCGCCTGGACCCGCACCCGCCGCCTGCCGCAAGCCCCTTAGCCCACCAGGGACAGCCGGCCGGACTCCTGCCCTCCTACCCCTCGGCTCCGCCGTCCGTGCGGGTCGCCGTGAGGGTGAAGAGCGCCCCGTCCGGATCGCGCAGCGACACCCACCGTTCCGTGTCGCTCGCCCCCGGCTCCGACACCGTGCGGCCGCCCAGCGCGACGGCCGCCTCCACCGCCGGCCCCAGCGCGGGCACCCGGAAGTGCACGTGCCAGCGCGGCCGGGTGTACGGGCTGTACGAACCCGGCTCCACGGGGCCGCTGTCGAGGCGCGCCACCGGGCCCCCGTCCTGGCGCAGCACCACCCGGTCCTCCTCGTACGCCACCTCGCAGCAGCCCGAGCGGCCGGTGGCCCACTCCAGCACCTCCCCGTAGAAGATCGCCGAGTCGAAGGCGTCCCGGGTGCGCAGTTCCAGCCAGGCCGGCGCCTGTCCGGTGCCGACCCGCCAGCCCGAGGAGACCTGGCCCTCCCAGATGCCGAACACCGCCCCGTCCCGGTCCGCCACCAGCGCCCCGCGGCCCCCCGACTCGAAGGAGACCGGGCCGACCGCGATCGTGCCGCTGCGCTCCCGGATCCGGTCCACCGCCACGTCGGCGTCGTCGACCGCGAAGTACGGGGTCCAGGCCACGGCCACCGCGAGATCCCCGGCCAGCGCCCCGATCCCGGCCACCGGCATCCCGTCCAGCTCGGCCACCGAGAAGGCCTCGCCGAGCCGCGCGGTCCGGAACCGCCAGCCGGCGACCTCACCGTAGAACCGCTGGGCCGCGCCGAGGTCCCGTGCCATCAGGCTCACCCAGCACGGGGCCCCGAAGACGTCCCTCGTCGAAATCTCCACCGTTTGCTCCGCCCTTCACCGGGGCGCGGTCAGCGCGCCGTCCGAGCACAAGCAGTAGCGCCCCGTCCCCGGCCGTGGCCCGCAGGCGCGCCACCGCGACCACCGCCCGTGGGTCACGGGTATCCCCTTGGCGGCACCCGGCCGGGCCCCTGCCGTGCAGCCATGACGATCATGAATTCCCAGGACATCGATACGGCGGTGTCGCTCACCGGCCGACGGGAGCTGTCGCGACACCGCCGTCCACGTCACCGAGGACTTCACCGCCTACGCCGCCCGGCTCACGGTCCGCGCCACCGACGCGTACGTCCTTCTGAGAATACGGGCCGAGGCGCGTACCGGCCCGTCCGGCCTGGTCGATCCGATCGAGGCCTCTGGGGGTTTCCTGTCGGCCGCCGTGGCCCTCGCCGGAGCTGAAGGCACTGTCCGCCCGGACCCTCGGACAGCCGGGCGTCACCCGGCCGGATGCCACGACCGACGAGGACGGCGCACGCTCCCGGGCGGCGCTGCGGCGGGCCGGTTTCACCGGGGCCGGTACGGGGGAGGGCCTGGTCCGGTACGTCCTACGGGGCTGAGCGGGGCTCGGGCGCACGCCCCGGCTTCCCACCGCGCCCCCGGCCCGGAAAGCAGGTCGCGCATGCCGCGTTCCCAGGTCCCCCTGATCGATCTCGGCCCGTGGCGCACCGGCGGGCCCGAGGAGCGCCGCCTCGTGGCCGCCCGCGTCGACGAGGCGCTGCGGGCGGCCGGCTTCCTGCTGGTGGCCGGGCACGGGGTGGATCCGGAGCTGCCCCGGCGGATCCGGGAGGCCGCCCGCACGTTCTTCCGGCTCCCGGCCGCCGCCAAGGCCCCGTACGCCGTCGCGGTCGGCGGCCGCGGCTGGCTCGGCCCGGGCGCCGAGGCCAACAGCTACGCGGAGGGCGAGGCCTCCCCGCCGGACCTCAAGGAATCCTGGTCCTGGGCGGCGGAGGAACCGACGGGCATCGCCTCGGTGGACGCCGAGTGGTTCCGGCCCAACGCGTGGCCGGCCGAAGTGCCCGCGCTGCGGCCGCCGGTGACGGAGTACCTGGCCGCGATGCGGGCGCTCTCCGACGAGCTGCTGGAGCTGCTGGCCACCGCCCTGGGCCTGGACCCGGACCATTTCACCCGCCACACCGGCCACCCCACCTGGGGGTTCAACGTCAACTGGTACCCCGGCACCGAGACCGTCGGCCCGCCGCTGCCCGGCCAGTTCCGCATCGGCGCGCACACCGACTTCGGCACCGTCACCGTGCTGGACCGTGAGCCGGGCGAGGGCGGACTCCAGATCCACACGGACGAGGAGGGCTGGCAGGACGCCCCGTACGACCCGGCCGCGCTCACCGTGAACATCGGTGACCTGATGGCGCGCTGGACGGGAGACCGCTGGCGGGCCGGCCGTCACCGGGTCCTGCCGCCGCCGGCCGACGCGCCGGCCGAGGAGCTGATCTCGCTCGTCTACTTCTACGAGTGCGATCCGCACACCCGGGTGGAATCCCTTCCGGCGCCGCTGGGCCGGATCGCGCACGAGCCGGTCGACTCGCACGTCCACCTGCGGGCGCAGCTCGACGCGATCACCGTCCCGGCGGGGGCCCCGGAGGAGGATCCGGCGGCCGGTCAGGCGGGTCCCGGGGAGTAGCCGGGGACCCGATTACCCGATGTCCGGCGCGTTCGGCAGGATGGGTGTCATGACCGAGATCCGTACCCCCCGCCTCCTCCTCCGCCGCTGGTCCGAGGACGACCTCGTCCCCCTGTCGGAGATCCTCGCCGACCCCGAGGTGATGCGCTGGATCGGCGACGGCGAGACCCTCGACCTGGAGGAGACCGCCGAGACCATCGAGCGGTGGGAGGACGAGTGGGACGAAGAGGGCTTCGGGATCTTCGCCGTGGAGCTGCTGGCCTCCGGCGAGCTGATCGGAGCCGTGGGGCTCTCCATGCCGTGGTGGCTGCCCGAGGTGCTGCCGGCGGCCGAGATCACCTGGCGGCTCGGCCGCTCCTACTGGGGCCAGGGCTACGGCTCCGAGGCCGCGCACGCCACCCTGGAGTTCGCCCTCCAGGAACGCGGTCTCGACCGGGTCGTCGCCGTGAACCGGGCGGGCAACGACGAGTCCGAGAACGTGATCCGCAAGCTGGGGATGACCGCCGAGAAGGACATCAACCACCCGGAGACCCACGCCCTCCTCAACCTCCACGGCATCGACCTCACGGAGTACGAGGGCTGAGCCGCCCCGCACGCCCCGTAGGCCCCTCACGCCCCGCACGCCTCGCGCGCCCGGCGTGCCCCCCCCGCCCCCGCCGCGCCCGTGCCCGCATCGACCGATCGGTTGACCCCGCTGTCGGCCGCCGGGCCGAGCGGCCGGGCGGTCCCGCGCGGTGAGGATGGATACGGGGGAGCGGGCGCACCACCGGCCCCGCCCCCGGAACCGAGAGGGGCCACGCCCATGCCGCAGCACGACCGCCCGCACCCGCGCCGCCGCGTACGGGGATCCCGTACCGCCCTCGCGGCCCTCGCCGGAGCCCTGCTGCTGGGCGCCTGCTCCGCTCCCGGCGCGCCCGGGGCCGCCGCCTCCGCGGCCCCCGCCACTGCTGCCGCCTCACCGCTGCCGACGGCCGCGACCACCCCGGGCGGCACCCTGCTCGTCGCCGACTTCGGGGCCGACACCGTCACCTTCGTCGACCCGGAGCGCGGCGCGGTCGGCTCGGTGCGGGTCGGCCGGGCCCCCTACGGACTGGCGGTCGGAGCGGACGGCCGGGCCTGGGTGGCCACGGCCGAAGGGGTCGCCGTCGTGGACACGAAGACGCGGACCCGGACGGCCCTGATCCCGTACCGCACCACCGGCACCGGGCCCGTGACCGGCGGCGAGTACCGCGGCGGCGGCATGGGCATCGCGCTCTCGCCCGACGGCGCGCACGCGTACGTCGGGGTCAACGTGCCCGGGACCACCGGTGTCCTGGAGGTCGTCGACACGGCGGGGAGCGCCGTGACGGCGGTGGTCCCGGTGGGCCGGCGGCCCTTCGACGTGGACGTTTCGCGCGACGGTTCGCAGGTGTACGTCACCGGCCACGACTCCTTCGACGTCACCGTCGTGCCGGTCGGGCCCGCGGGCCCCGCCGGACCGGCGCCGCGCCGCATCGAAGTCGCCCCCTACGGGACGGAGGGCGGCCTCGGCTCCTGGCTGAAACCGCACTACGCCGTCGTACGGCCGGCGGACGGGATGCTGCTGCTGCCCTTCGAGGGCGAGCGGCTCGCGGTGGTGGATCCGCGGACGGGCCGCACCACCGTGGAGGAGATGACCGCCGACACCCATCAGCACGGGGCCGCGGTCACCGCGGACGGCAGGCTGCTGGTGGTCGGTACGGGGGCGGTGGAACCGGGCAAGGGTAAGGGGCCCTCCCTCACGGTCCGTTCCCCGGACGGCTCGGAGCGGGTGTACCCGCTGGACGGACCGCACGAGGACGTGGCCGTGTCCCGGGACGGGCGGACGGCCTACGTCACCGGGGGCTACACCCGGGACGGCTACTGGAACGGCATCACGGTCGTGGACCTCGACAGCGGGAGCAGCCGCCGCCTCGCGGCGGGCTCGCGCCCCCTGGGCATCGCCGTCCTGGAGTGACCCGGCATCAGCCCGCGCAGGTGTCCAGCATGGTGGCGAGCATCTTCTTCTCGGGCTCGGTGACGGTCAGGCCGTACACGGACTTGACCGTGGTCCAGGCCCGCCCGTACTGGCACCAGGCCGACTTCGACGGCGGCTGCCACAGGTCGGGGCTCTGATCGCCCTTCGACCGGTTCGAGGAGGCCGACACCGCGAGCAGTTGGGGGTGCGTCAGATCGTTCGCGAAGGCCTTGCGCTTCGCGGCGTCCCAGCCGGCCGCGCCGGAGCGCCAGCCCTCGGCGAGGGGCACCATGTGGTCGATGTCCATCTTCGAGGCCTCGGTGACCACCACCTCGTCGTACAGGCTCTTCCAGGTGCCGGACACGGCCTTGCACTGGGCGTCCCGGGTGACCTTCGCGCCGTCCCGCTGGAGGACGACCTCACGGGTGTCGCACTTGTCGCCCTGCTCCGCCCAGTGCGTGAACTTGTCCCGGCTGTAGCCGGACATGGTTCCGGGCGGCGCCACCTTCAGCGAGGCCAGCTGGGTACGGGCCACGGAGACGCCGACCATGCCGGGAAGGACGTCGCCGGCGGGGGGCTTCCCGTCGGCGGGAGCGCCCGGGCTGGCGGCAGCCGACGGCGCGCCTCCGCCCGGCTTCGGATCGTCGCCGGAATCGGACCCGGCCCCGCCCGTCGTTCCGGAACAGCCGGCTACGGCCAGCAGCAGCACGGCCGCCAGTACCGCACCGGGCACGCGCATCTGACGCCCCATGACCCCACCCCGAACCCTGCCGCCCACTGTGTCCCGGGAAGCCTACCCATGCCGGACGCCGCTCGAAGCCAGGCCCGTTGGCCCGGCGGGCGGCGAACGCTCCCCGGGGGTGCGCCGGGTGACGGGCGGACAGGCCCTCAGACCGGCTCCGGGCCGGTTTCGAACCGGTTCCGGCGCGGGGCCCGAGGCCGCCCGGGCTCAGGTGCCGTGGGTGCGCAGCCACGCCTCCAGGACGGCGAAGTCGGCGTCCCCGAGGCCGATCCGGGGGTCGACCCGGTGGAGGAGGGCAGGGCCGGGGTGGTGCGCGGCCACCCACCGGCGGTCCGCGTCGCCGATCTCGTCGTCGACCCAGACGAACGCCCGTCCCGCCCGAACGGGATGAGGGGTCCGTCCACGTCGAGGAAGAGGACGGGCCGCGCCACGAGGGCGACCGGGGGAATCGGGGGATTCGTCATGCGGCACATCGTTAGCAGGCAACCCGCACCTGCGGGAACGGCCCCCCGGGAGGGAACCGCGGACCCCCGCGGAGCCCTCTACACGACCGGAAGGGGGAGGCGACATGACGAAGACGGCGGTATCCCGGACCGGGCGGACGGCCCTGGCCGGGCTGGTGACGGTGCTCCTGTGCGCGGGACTCGCGGCCTGCGGCGACGCCGTACGGGCCGGGGAGGCGGCCGGGCCCGCAGCTCCCACCGCGGCGCCCGGTCCGGAGCGCTGCGATCTGGACGGGGCGAAGGCGAAGGACACCGATGCGGGCCCGGACCGGTCCACCGCCGCGCCCGATGTCCCGACGGAGGAGCAGACGGGCGGATACGCCGGTCCCCCGACCGACGAGGAGACGGGCGGATACGCGGGCCCGCCCACGGACGGGGAGACCGGGGGCGATCCCGGTCCCCCGACGGACGAGGAGACCGGCGGCCCTGGCGGTCCGCCCACCGATCAGGACACCGGCGCGCCCGGCCCGCCCACGGACGGCGGCTCCGGCCCCACCGCCGCCACCAATGGCGCGGGTCCCTGCGGCGCGGCCGGGTGGTTCGACATGAGGCGGGACTTCGTCGCCTACTACGCGGAGCACCGCACCGACGAGGACACGTTCGTCTCCGCGGAAGGCATCGGCGAGGTCCGCGTCCGCAAGGTGCACGGGAAGGGCCTCGCGGAGGTGACCTTCGCCACCCGGGCGGTGGGCAAGGGCCGCGGGGACGACGCCCGCAGGGTGGTACGGGTCTTCGCGGCCTGGCGGCACGAGGTGTACGGGGGCACGGATGCGGGCACGGTCACGGTTCGTACGCGTGAGGAGTTCCCCGTGACCGTCACCGAGCCCTGGTGACCCGCGGGCGGCTCCGCCCGGAACGCCCGCCCACCACGAACCCCGCCCTCCCCGGAACAGGAAGCAGAGGCAGAACCACCGTGACCGACGACGCCGCCAACGCACCGCACGTCCCCTCCGACGCGGAGCGCGCGGCCCGCGCCCGGGTACGGGACCGGGCCACCGGCCTGACCCACCACCAGGCCGAGGAGGAGCTCGAGGCCGCCGAGGCCGCCGCCGTGGAGGCCGCGGGCGGCGACCTGGAGAGCGCCGACGCCGCCACGCGCGCCGCCGTCGCGGAATGGCGGCGCATCACGGAGCTGCTCTTCGACCACGGCGGGCCGTACGCACCCGATATGGACGCCTTCCTCCAGGGGCAGCTCACGGCCCGCGAGGCTCACGCCGACTCCAACGGGGGCTTGGGGGTGTCATAAGGTTGTCTTATGGGGGTATAACCCGGGGGTGGGTGCCGGGTTAGGCTGCCCTTAGCTTAGGGTTCCTCTTGATCGAGTCTTTCGCCGTTCGAAGGGAACCCAGCCATGCCTCGCCCCCTGCGGGTAGCAATCGTCGGTGCCGGCCCCGCCGGCATCTACGCCGCCGACGCCCTGCTGAAGTCCGAGGCGGCCGCCGAGCCGGGTGTGTCCATCGACATCTTCGAACGGATGCCGGCCCCCTTCGGCCTGATCCGCTACGGCGTCGCCCCCGACCACCCCCGCATCAAGGGCATCATCACCGCCCTGCACCAGGTGCTCGACAAGCCGCAGGTCCGCCTCTTCGGCAACGTGGACTACCCGAACGACATCAGCCTCGACGAGCTGCGCTCCTTCTACGACGCCGTGATCTTCTCCACCGGCGCCACCGCGGACCGCGCGCTCACCATCCCGGGTGTCGACCTCGACGGCTCCTACGGCGCCGCAGACTTCGTCTCCTGGTACGACGGCCACCCCGACGTGCCGCGCACCTGGCCGCTGGAGGCCGAGAAGGTCGCCGTCCTCGGCGTCGGCAACGTCGCCCTCGACGTGGCCCGCATCCTCGCCAAGACCGCCGACGAGCTGCTGCCGACCGAGATCCCGGCGAACGTCTACGAGGGCCTCAAGGCCAACAAGGCCCTCGAAGTCCACGTCTTCGGCCGCCGCGGCCCCGCGCAGGCCAAGTTCAGCCCGATGGAGCTGCGCGAGCTGGACCACTCGCCGAACATCGAGGTCATCGTCAACCCCGAGGACATCGACTACGACGAGGGTTCGATCACCACCCGCCGCTCCAACAAGCAGGCGGACATGGTCGCCAAGACCCTGGAGAACTGGGCGATCCGCGACATAGGCGAGCGCCCGCACAAGCTCTTCCTGCACTTCTTCGAGTCGCCCACCGAGGTCCTCGGCGCGGACGGCAAGGTCGTGGGGCTGCGCACCGAGCGCACCGAACTCGACGGCACCGGCAACGTCAAGGGCACCGGCACGTTCACCGACTGGGACGTCCAGTCCGTCTACCGCGCCGTCGGCTACCTCTCCGACGAGCTGCCCAAGCTGCCCTGGGACGTCGACTCCGGCACGGTCCCGGACGAGGCCGGCCGCGTCATCGAGGCCGGCGCGCACCTGCCGTCCACGTACGTCACCGGCTGGATCCGCCGCGGCCCGATCGGCCTGATCGGCCACACCAAGGGCGACGCGAACGAGACGGTCGCCAGCCTGCTCGCCGACCACGCGGCCGGCAACCTGCTGACGCCGGCGGCTCCCGAGCCGGAGGCGGTCGCGACCTTCCTCGCGGAGAAGCAGGTCCGCTTCACGACGTGGGAGGGCTGGTACAAGCTCGACGCCGCGGAGAAGGCGCTGGGCGAGCCGCAGGGCCGCGAGCGCATCAAGCTCGTCGAGCGCGAGGACATGCTCAAGGCCAGCGGCGCGTAGTCCCGCTCCGGGGCCGGGTCCCCGGAGCGTCCGGCCGGCCCCGCGGCGTGCGGGCCCGGCCGGACTGCCGTACGGACCCGCGTGCGCGTCTTACGGAACTCTGACGGGCGGGCGCGGACCCTGGCCGCGGGGAGCCGCGGGTGGTCGAATCGTCACGTGAGCACAGACCAGCACCCCGGCCCGGACCTCGATCCCGGCCCAGACCCCGACCTCGACCCCACCGCCGACCCCGACGGCCGCGGTGTCCCCGTCGGCCGGCGGCTGGTCCTCGGCATGGTGGGGCTCGGCGCCCTCGGACTGGCCCTCGCGCCGAAGCTCCAGTCGGGCTTCGACGCCGTACTGGGCGCGGCCGCGAGCAAGGACCCCACCGGACTCACCGGACTGCTGCCGGGCGGCGGCGGGTTCCGGTACTACTCGGTCGCCGCCTCGGTCCCCGAGCGCGGCCCGGCCGACTACCGGCTGACCGTCGACGGCCTGGTCGAGCGCCCGGCCACGTACACCCTCGACGCGCTGCGGGCCCTGCCGCTGACCCGGGTGGTGCGCGACGTCCAGTGCGTGACGGGCTGGCGCGTCCCCGAGACCCCCTTCGAAGGGGTCCCGCTCTTCCGGCTGCTGGACGCCGCCGGGGTCCGCCCCGAGGCCCGCGCGATCCGGTTCACCTGCTTCGACGGCACCTACACCGAGAGCCTCACACTCCCGCAGGCCCGCCGCGAGGACGTCATGGTCGCCCTGAACATGCAGGACAAGCCCCTCAGTCACGCCCACGGCGGTCCGGTCCGGCTCTACGCGGCCCCCATGTACTTCTACAAGTCGGCGAAATGGCTGTCGGGCATCACCCTCACCCGGGACGTCCGGCCCGGCTACTGGGAGGAACTCGGCTACGACGTCGACGCCTGGGTCGGCAAGTCGAACGGACGCGACGATGCCCCGACCGCCTGAACTCCCGGCCGGAGAGGCCGGAGAGGCCGGACCGGTCGGCCGGACCGCACCGGCCGCACAGACCGCACCGGCCGTGCCCGGTCGCCCCGCCCGCGTGGGCCGGTTCAGCCCCGCCGTACGGCTGGTCCACCTGGCCACCGCCGCCCTGACCGGGGTGTGCCTGGCGACCGCGGCCTGCCTCTACCTGCCGCCCCTGGCCGAACTCGTCGGCCGCCGCCACCTCGTGGTCACCGTCCACGAGTGGTCCGGACTGCTGATCCCGGCCCCCGTCCTGCTCGGGCTCGGCTCCCGGGCCTTCCGCGGGGACCTGGGGCGGCTGAACCGCTTCGGCCCGCACGACCGCACCTGGCTGCGCGCCGCCCTGCGCCGCGACCGCCGGCCTGCCGCGCGCCCGGCGGGCAAGTTCAACGCCGGGCAGAAGCTCTACGCGAGCTGGAGCGCCGGGGCCGCCCTCGTGATGCTCGGCACCGGTCTGCTGATGTGGTTCACCGGGCTGACCCCGCTGCCCTGGCGGACCGGGGCCACCTTCGTCCACGACTGGCTGGCCCTCGCCATGGCCGCGGCCGTCGCGGGCCACGTCATGATGGCCGTCCGCGATCCGGAGGCCCGGCGTGGCATGCGGACGGGCTCGGTGGCCGCCGACTGGGCGCGGCGCGAACACCCCCTGTGGCGCCCGCACGGATCCCCGGCCGGACGGGCCGTACGCCGCCCTACTCCGGCGGAACCGCCGCGTCCAGGGCGGCGGTGAGCCGCCGCAGGCGGTCCTGCAGGTCCTTGACCTCGGAGAGCTCGAAGCCGGTCGCGGCGGCGATGCGCCGGGGCACCTCGACGGCTCGCGCACGCAGCGCCGTACCCGCCCCGGTGGGCCGTACGTGCACGGACCGTTCGTCGGCCGCGCTGCGCTCGCGCACGATCAGGCCGGCCGCTTCGAGCCGCTTGAGGAGCGGGGAGAGGGTGCCCGAGTCGAGCCGCAGGTGCTGCCCGAGCTGCTTGACGGGCAGCTCCCCGTGCTCCCACAGCACCAGCATCACCAGGTACTGGGGGTAGGTCAGCCCGAGGTCCTTCAGGACGACCCGGTAGAGCCCGCCGAAGGCGCGGTTCGCCGCGCCGAGCGCGAAGCAGATCTGGCCGTCGAGGCGCAGGAAGTCCTGGTCGGGGGCGGTGTCGGTCGGTTGCTCGGTCATGGGGGCCAGTGTACCCGGGGTGTTGTGTCGGCAACTAAATTGTGCACAACGTAATTGTGTGCCATATTGATGGAGCGAGGTCGCCGGTCGGCGGCCCGCCTCCGCCCCTTGAGAGGACCCCCGAGATGGACGCGATCTACACCGCTGTCGCCACCGCCAACGGCCGCGAAGGCCGCGCCGTCAGCTCCGACGGCCAGATCGACCTGGCGCTGGCCATGCCGCCGGCCCTCGGCGGCAGCGGCCTGGGCACCAACCCCGAGCAGCTCTTCGCGGCCGGATACGCCGCCTGCTTCGCCAGCGCCCTCGGACTGGTCGGCCGTCAGGCCAAGGTCGACACCAGCGAGGTCTCGGTCACCGCGGAGGTCTCCATCGGCAAGGACGGCGAGGGCTTCGGGCTGGCCGTGGTCCTGCGCGTGGAACTCCCCGAGGTGCTGCTGGGGGAGACCGGGACCCTGCTGGTCAAGCAGGCGCACGAGGTCTGCCCCTACTCCCGGGCCACGCGCGGCAACATCCCCGTCGAGCTCGTCGTCGAGTAATCCGGTCCGACCCGGCCGATCCGGCCGATCGGCCGGATCGGAGCATGAAGGGCGGCGGTTCCGGGCGTGATGCCGGAGCCGCCGCCCTTCCGTGTCAGAGCCCGGGCGCCGCCGCTCCGGTCGCACGCGCTGCGCGGGCGGTGAGGGCGGCGGCTCCGGCGTCGGTGAGGCGGCCGTGCAGGCGCAGCCGGGCGAATCCGCCGTCCGGGTAGACGTCGATCCGGGCGTGCGTGGCCAGGACCGGCGCGGCGAGCGGCAGCCGGTGCGGGCTGTCCGGCTCCAGCCGGGTGCGCGGGAGGACCTGCTTCCACGCGCCGTCCGCACCGTCCTTGACGGACAGCGCCACCCAGCCGGCCGCGTTGCCCTTCAGGTTCGCGGTGTCCACCTCCACCGCACGGATCTCGCACTGGCCGGCCAGCCGGTACGCGATCCAGTCGTTCCCCTTGTCGCGGCGCCGGCGCGTCTCCCAGCCGTCGTCCTGCTTCTGTGACAGCCCCGGCATGATCGTGTTCCCGGGGGAGGAGTAGAAGCCGTCCGAGGCCTCCTCCACGACCCCGCCGTTGACCACGCAGGCCACGTCCACCGCGCCGAGCAGGGCCAGCCATTCGGGGTCGGGCAGCACCTCGCCGTGGACCCGCAGGCGTGCGATGCCCCCGTCGGGATGCTGGTTGACGCGCAGGTGCGTCCAGCGGCGCCCGGAGTCGACCGCGAAGCCGTTCGCGGCGTGGCCGTACACGGGGGTGCGGGGCACGATCTCCTCCCAGGCGTCCGTCCGTTCGAGGAGTTCGGCGGCCGAGGGCGTCCCGTCGAAGGCCGCCGCCCACACGCTGACCTGCTGCGGGTGGTTCCCGCGGAAGTGTGCGGTGTCGACGAGGATCCCGCGGATGACGCCGGGGGCGCCGAGGCGGATCAGTGCCCAGTCGTGGTCGGAGTCCGTCGGGAACGGCTCGTGCGCGCCCGCTCCGCGCCGCCGCCGGGTCTCCCAGCCGTCCATCACCTTGCCCTTGTTGCCGTAGTCGTGCACGTCGAAGACGGCGGGGGCGCGCAGCAGGAGGTTCTCCCGCTCGGCGAAGAACTCGTCGTTGGCCGCGATGACCCCGGCGCCGAGCCGCCGGTCGGCCAGGTCGGTGAGGTGGGAGAAGTCGAAGGTGCCGCCCCGGTAGTCGGCGTAGGGGTCGCCCGAGACGTAGGGCGCTGCGGCGAAGTCGTTGGTCGTGAGCTGCATGCGCGGAAGCCTGCTTTCCTTTGGCGGTAGGGGAGTTGGGGCTCGGTGGGATGCCCCTACTCTCGGCCGCCGGGATTGCTCAGGTCCATCGATTGTTTTTGATCGTTCCTTTCAGTAGATCTGAAAGGTAGTGGTGGTGGTGATGGCGCGGGCCCGGCAGTTCGCCGGTCCCGCGGAGCTCAGAACGTCCGGTCCAGCAGTGCGAACAGCGCGGACCAGTGCCGCTCGTCCGAGGCGGCGTCGTAGGAATTCGTGTCGGCCAGCGTGTAGCCGTGCGCCGCACCCTCGTACACCTCGGCCCGGTGACGGACCCCCGCCGCCGACAGGGCCTTCGACAGCCGGTCGATCTCCTCGGCCGGCAGGGACGGGTCCTGGTCCGCGTGGCCGAAGTACAGCTCGGCGGTGACCCGGTGGGCCACGAGGTGCGGACTGTCCGGCGCGTCCGTGGCCAGGAAACCGCCGTGGAAACCGGCCGCGGCCGCCACCCGCTGCGGATACGTACCCGCCGTGAGCAGGGCCAGCCGGGCTCCCAGGCAGTACCCCGTGATCGCCACCGGCCCGGCGGCGACCTCCGGAAGGGCCGCGAGCCGCTCCAGATAGGCCTCGGCATCCCGCATCGCCAGCTCGGCCGTCAGCGAATCGAGGACCGGGCCGACCCGGTCGAAGAGCTCCGGCTGCCGGCCGAAGTCCACGAACTCCGGCAGCTCGAACACCGGTGCGCGCCCGTGGCGGTAGAAGAGGTTGGGCATCAGGACGACGTAGCCGGCCGCCGCGATCCGGTCCGCCACCGACTTGACGTGCGGACGGATCCCGAGGGCGTTCACGTACAGCAGCACCCCGGGGTACGCCCCTTCGCCGTCGGGCCGGGCCAGATAGGCATCGGCGGTGCCGTCCCGCGTGACGACCTCCACCGTCGTCCGGACTACCTCGCGTGCGGTCGTCATGGCCGTCCCCCTCTTTCGTTTGGCGAAGGCCGCAGACTACCGTGATCGAGGTCTTGCCCCGGAGTGTCCGGAAACCGCCCTCACCGGCCCCCGGTTGGGGGCGTACCGTGGTCCGATGCCAGTAGTGGACATCAGCGCCGGCGCGGAAGAGTTCGACGCCGACCCGTACGCGTTCTACGAGCGGATGCGTGCGGTGGGGCCCGTCCACCAGATCCTCCTCAACGCCGGCGACACCGTGCCGACCTGGATGATCGTCGGGCACGAAGAGGCGCGCCGCGCGCTCAACGACCCGACCCTGTCCAAGGACTGGCGCGCCTCGGGCAATTTCCCGGACACCCAGCTCAGCGCCGTCAACGCCAACATGCTGGAATCCGACCCGCCCCACCACACGCGGCTGCGACGGCTGGTGTCACGGGAGTTCACCGCACGCCGGATGGAGGGCATGCGGGCGCGGATCCAGCAGATCACCGACGAACTGCTCGATGCGATGGCCGCCCGGCCCGAGCGTGGCGGCGACCTGATCGAAGCGCTGGCGTTCCCGCTGCCGATGACCGTCATCTGCGAGCTGCTCGGCGTCCCCGACCTCGACCGGGCCCGGTTCCGCTACTGGTCCAACGAGATCGTCTCCCCCACCTCGCCCGAAGCGAACGGCACCGCGAACCAGGCCATGGGGGCCTACCTGGTGGAGCTCATCGGGGCCAAGTCCAAGGACCCCGGCGAGGACCTGCTCAGCGCGCTGATCCGCACCAGCGACGAGGACGGGGACTCCCTGTCCCCCGACGAGGTCATCGGGATGGCCTTCCTGCTGCTGATCGCGGGCCACGAGACCACCGTCAACCTCATCTCCAACGGCGTACGGGCCCTGCTCGAGCACCCCGGCCAACTGGCCGCGCTGCGAGCCGACCCGGACGGGCTGATCGACGGAGCGGTCGAGGAGATGCTCCGCTACGACGGCCCCGTGCAGCACACCACGTACCGCTACGCCCGCGAACCCCTCGACGTGGGCGGCACCACCATCCCGGCCGGGGCCACCGTGTTCGTCTCCCTGAGCGGCGCCGACCGCGACCCCGCGCGTTTCGAGAACCCCGGAGCTTTCGACATCGGCCGAGCCCCGCAGGCCCACCTGGCCTTCGGCCACGGACTCCACTTCTGCATCGGCGCCCCGCTGGCCCGCATGGAGGGCCGCATCGCCATCCGCTCCCTGCTCGAACGCTTCCCCGACCTGGCCGAGGACCCGCAAGCCGGCCCGCGGGCCTGGCTGCCGGGCACCCTGATGCAGGGCGTGAGCCGCCTCCCGCTGCGCTGGTAGGTCCACGGGGGAGTGCGGTGCCACCGCGAGCCGTTCGCCACTAGCCTCGGTCCCATGGACGCCACACCCGACGGCGGGGACCCGGCCTGTCACCTCCACCTCCTGTGCCCCGACTGCGGAGCGGTCGCCTCAGAGCGGCTCGCACCCTGCTGCTCCCGGTACGCCGGACCGGTCCGCCACCCCTGGCTGGGCGTGCTGCGGCCCGACGGCGAAGGCGGGCTGGTGGGCTGGATCGCCGTCGCTGCGGAGGGAGGGCCACCCGCCGCCGACGGGGACACCTCGTGCGAGGTGCGGATCGGCCCCGACGGGACGGGGGACGGTCCCGCCGGCCTCGATGACGTCGCGGCGCGAGTCCGGCACGTCCTCGAAGGGCTGGACGCCCTCCGGGCGTTCGCCCTCGCGCACGCTCCCGCGCCCTGGCTGCGCCTCTGCGCGGCGATGGACGGGCCGCCCGCACCGGAACGGCTGTTCCTCGACGGGCTGGACGTGGTCTCGTCCGACGCGGCAGAGGCGACCTTCTCCCACGCAGGCCTCCGCCCGCTCCGCGTCCGGGTGGACGGACGCGGTCGGGGCCGGGAGGTGCTGCCCTAGGCCTGAGCGGCGCGGGCGCGGTTCAGCCGGCGGCGCCCCGCGCCAGGAGGCGTACGGCCTGCTCCAGGCGGGTCCGCCGGGTCTCCGGGGTGAGGGCCTGGAGGAGGGGCAGCACGACGAGGTAGCGCCCCGTCCGGTCCAGGGCCTCGAAGGCCGTCCGGGCCGCCGGGTTCTCCGCCAGGGCCGCCGTGACGTCGGCCGGCACCTCCGCCGCCCGCTGGGAGGCGTAGGCACCCGCCCAGCGGCCGTCCTCCTGCGCATTGCGCACCTCGGCGAGGCCCGGCTCGCGCATCCGGCCCAGGGCCGTCAGCTCGGTCACCTTGTCGACATTGACCTGCGACCACAGGCTCCGCGGCCTGCGGGGCACGTACTTCTGGAGGTAGTGGCGCTCGTCCAGCGACCGGCGCTGCCCGGAGATCCAGCCGAAGCACAGCCCGCTGTCGACCAGCTCGTCCGAGGAGACCGAAGGGATCCCCGACGCCTTCTTCGCCACCTTGACCCACACGCCCTCGTGCCGGGTGTGGTGCCCGGCCAGCCAGTCCTCGAAGGCCCCGGCGTCGGCGAACGCGATGACCTCCACACCGTCCAGCTCGTCCATGCACGTCAGATTAGTGCCCCCACCCCCGGAGCGGAGCGGGTGCCCGGCTGCGGGATAATGATCGCCGGTGCGGCCCGGTTCGCGCCGGACAGCGCAGCGACCCGAGATGGAGCCCCCGATGGACGTACGCCACTTCGAGCGGATCACCGCCTTCATCGAGGCGCGGCTCACCCCGCTCTTCGCCGAGGAGACGGGCAGCGAGAACGGCTTCGGGATGGACGACACCTCCCGCGCCCTGCGCGCGCTGCGCAACGCGGCGCTGGAGGCCTCGGTGGCCAAGGGCCTCATCGAGCAGCGGGAGACGGCCGAGCCGACGGTCCGCCGGGTCATCGACCAGGCGGTGGAGCACCACTGGGACGTGCTGCGCGGCATCGCCCGCCAGTGGGAGGACCACGCCGACTTCGTCCGCGAGTTCAAGCGCCACGCGTGGGAGCTCGACGAGGCCCCCGCGGCGGCCGTGGCCCCGTAGGTCCGTAGCCCCCTAGCGCAGGTCCATGCCCGGGTCGTCGATGACGCGCTCCTGCTCGCTTTGCTCGCGCAGGCGGCGCGCCTTGTCCCGCAGCCGCCGGCTCTCGTCGGGGTCGGTCGAGCGGGTGGCGGCCTCGTCCAGCTCCTGCGCCTTGTCGCGCAGCTGCCGGGACCGGCCGTGGGACTCGCCTGCACTCATGTTCACTCCTGGGCGCTGTGGGGGGACGCCGGGCGTCCTTCAGCGAACCAGCAGTGCGCCGGGAGCGCATCTCGAACCCCGCCCGTGGTGACGTACGGTCACCACCAGTACGCGGGGTACCTCGGCGCCTTGCGGCGCACCCGGGAGGCCGCGTACCCGGTCAGCACGATCAGCACGGTGGATCCGAACAGCAGCGGGACGAACCGGGCCGCCACCGGGGTCTGGAGCACGACCACCACGGCGGTGGCGCAGGCGGGTGAATGCGGGGTGCGCGCGGCCATGACCAGCGCCAGCGTGACACCGGCGGCCACGGCGGCCCCCCAGGCGCTGCTTCCGGCCACGGCCAGCACCCCGTAGCCCACGGCCGCCCCGACCATGTGCCCTATGACCACCCCGCGGGGCTGCGCCAGCGGCAGCGTGGGCGCGCTGTGCACGAGGGCGGCACTGGCGGCCAGCGGGGGGATGAGGATCGGCTCGTGGATCATGGCGCCGATCGCCACGAGCCACAGCAGGACCACCGTGGCGGCGCTGATGCTGTGGATCGCGGCGGCGGCCGAGGGCCGGGCCGGTGCCCGGCCGCCGAAGGCCCGGCGGCGGGGCGGCTCGGGGGCGCCGGCCCCGGGGGAGCCGGCGGCGTCGGGGGACTGGGCAGGGTGGAGCGCGGTACTCATGGCGGCAGGTTTCCGGGCAGGGCGGCCGTCGGCCGGGCAGGTGCGGAGCGGGGGCGGCGGGGCGGCGCCGGTCCCGCGACGACCTTATCCGGGCCCCTCCGGGCGCCCTTCCGCGGGTCCCGGGGCGGACGCCCGGCGCCCTTCCGCAGGTCCCGGGGCCGTCACGCGTTGGGGTCGAAGGGGATCCCGGCCGGTTTGGCCTTGGCCAGGTGGCCGTTGAACTGGCCGTCCTTGATCCCGAGCAGGGCGCTGCCGAAGTCGGCCTGGCTCAGCTTGTCGCGCAGCCCGGCGGGGTAGCCGTTCCAGCCGACCAGCGGAGGGTACTGCCAGGTTCCCTTGTGGTTCTCCGGCGGCTCGTCGTTGGAGTTCGCGGCGCGGAAGCAGTGCGTGCTGATCCCGTCCTTGTGGTAGACGATCTTCGGGTGCGTGCCGTCGAACCGGATCTGCGAGGCGGCGTGGACCTTGAAGTTCCCGTGCTCCGACGTGGAGACGTAGCCGACCTGGTTGTTCTGGATCCACACCACGACGTGCTCCCAGTCGTGCCGGTGTCCGGCGCTGCCGGGGCCGAGGGAGACCTGGTCCTTCTCGAAGTAGAGCGCGTACATGACGGCGCACCAGCCGTTGTTGCACTTCGCGCGGGAGTAGCCGTTGGTGTTGTTCAGGTCGGAGAGGTCGCGGCACTGGCCGTTGACGTCACCGCCCATCTTCAGGCCCCCGTTGAGGGTCCCGTCGGGGCCTATGGCGGGGCTGGAGTAGCAGCCGTCGCGGTCGTAGTCGTAGGCCGGCTGGAAGGTCTGATCCAGCCCGTCCGCATTGGCCGGCAGGGCCGGGGGCGGGGCCGCGAACGCGACCCCGGGGACCGCGAGGACCAGCGTCGCGGCCCCCGCGGTGGCGGCGAGCATCCGGCGGGCCCGGCGGCCCGGCCCCCTGCGGGAACGCTTCACGGGCGGTACGTCGGCCATCGTGTCCTCCTCATCGGTCACACGGGCAACGCCCGTGCGGGAATGCGGAGTTCAGCTTTCCGGGCTCCCGCCCCCAAGCCAAGGGGCGGGAACCGACCGGTGTCCGGGAATCGCCGTCAGCGGTTCTCGGGGAGGTCCGCCTCCGCCGGGGCCGGGGCGGAGCCCGGGGCGAACGCGAAACCGCGCGCCGTGGCCGTCGCCGGTCCGGCGGCCGGGGCCTTGCCGCAGAAGGCGGCCTCCAGCGTGCCGCCGAGGGCGGTGTTGGCCTGGCCCCGGTTGGAGGTGTTCGCCATGGCGGACAGGGAGCGCTTGCCGTCCCGGGTGGTGAACGCGTAGGTGTAGAAGCCCTGAACCGTGCCCGTGTGTCCGTAGACCTGCGCACCGCACGAGAGGTCGTAGCGGCGCAGGCCCAGCCCGTAGAACCGGGTGTTGGTGGTGTCGGTCGGCGTCACGGTGAGCATGGCGTCCAGCGTGCCGGGACGCAGCAGCTTGCCGCCGAGCAGGGAGGACATGAAGGTGCTGAGGTCGGCCGCGCTGGAGATCATCGCGCCCGCGGACTGCGCCCAGGAGACGGTCTGTTCGGTGGAGTCGACCAGCGGGGCGCCGGCCTCGTCCGGGTGCAGGTAGCCGTTGGCGTGCAGGCCCTTGATGGCCGTGCCGGGGTGCACGTACGAGGTGTTCTTCAGCTTGAGGGGCTTGATGATGCGCCGCTCGTACTCCTTGGCCACCGGCTTTCCGGTGGCCTTCTCGATCAGCATGCCCACCACCACGAAGTTGGTGTTCGAGTACTTGTACGCCACCCCGGGCTCGGTGGTTCTCGGCTCGGCGAGCGAGAGGTCGACGAGCTCCTGGTACGTGAACACCTTGTTCCGGACCGCCTCGAAGCCGGGCACGGTGTGCTCGAACATCGCGTTTGTGTAGTCCGCCAGACCGCTCCGGTGGGTGAGCAGGTGGCGCACCGTGATCCGGTCGTCGGGCAGCAGGCCCGGGAGGTAGGAGTTGACCGGCCGGTCCAGCTCGATGCGGCCCTCGTCCACGAGCTGGAGGAGGACGACCGAGGAGAACGTCTTGGTGACGCTGCCGATGCGGAAGCGGGCCCGCGGGTCCATGGCCGCGCCCGTCTCCCGGTCGCGCACGCCCTCCACCCGGCTCTGGACCCCGTCCGGACCGGTGAAGCGGGCCATCGCCCCGGGGGCTCCCGCCGCCGTCGTATTGCGCAACGCCTGCGTCAGCGCCTCCAGATCGGGCGCGGCGGCCGGCTGGACGGGGGCCTGGGCGAGGGAGCCGGTCGCGCTGGCCGCGTGGGCGGCGGTGGCGGGCAGCGTACCGCCGGCCACGACCGCGAGCAGGGCGGCGCCGACGGCCAGCCGCCGCGAGCGGGCGAGCGGCGACCGGGTGGACCGGGAAGCCGGGGAAGCGAGGGAAGCGGGGGAAGCGGGGGAAGCGGGGGAAGACAGGTACGACGGGTACGCAGACGGGCGCACGTTGCTCCTCGAAATGGGCCGGGTCAACCGGCTTGGGGGGGTTGTTGATCGTTTACGACCTTACGGATGATCAACGACACGTGGGGACGTTTTCCAGCCAAGCCGCCCCACGGACGTAGATGTTCGTCATCCAGGCCCGGTAGTCCGGAAGATAGGACCAGGCGTCATTGGTGTAGCCGTCCGAGGTCACCGGCTCCGCGTGCTTCTGGCAGGAGATGCGGACGGTCGTCGGCCCGGGCAGGGCGTAGACCCGCGCGGCCCCCGTCGCCGGCTGCTCCTTGGTCCACACGCCCGTGCCCCAGGTCCGGAACACCTGGCCGGTGACCGGACCGGTGTCCACGCGGACCGCCCCGTAATAGCCGTTCGACAGCCGGGCGTCGGTGACCTCACTGACCATCAGCCTGGTGCCGGACTGCCGGGCCTCCGCCATCCTGCCCGCCCCGAGGTAGAGGGCGATGTGGTGCAGGTCGCGGGAGGTCCCCCACACCAGCAGGTCGCCGGGGAGCAGTGGGGCGAGCCCCTGGGCGGCGGTGAAGCGGGTGGCCGCGCGGTGCGTGTAGTACTGCGCACTGGCTACCCCGTCGAGGAGGTCCGAGCCGGCTGCCTGCGCGTAGGCGTAGCGGACGAATCCCGAGCAGTCGAAGCCGAGCCGTTCGGGATCGTGCTCGCTCGCCGGATCGGTGGGGTCCACCTGCCCGTAGGTGGCACCGGGCGCCGCGCCGTGACCACCGCCCCACGTGTACCAGACCCCCTTTCCCACCTGTTCGCAGGCGGCGGCGACGGCGCGCTCGGCCGCCGCCGAGGCCCCGGGGGCCAGGACCCGGCAACCGTCGTCGGCAGAGGCCGGGCTCGCGGGGGAGCAGAGGAGTACGGCGAGGAGCGCGAGGAGCGTTCCGATGAGACCTGTTCGGCGCAGCACGGTGGGAGACCTCGTTTCACACGACGGGGCGGGGGATGGCGGTGAAGCGCGGCTGCCGCTACGGCACTTGACCGCGGGACCGGACCTGGATCCGGACCCGGATCCGGGGACCAGCCTGGCGCCCGCCGCGGCGCCCCGTCGAGGGCCGGACGGGGCACCACCCGAACGGGCAACGGGAAACCCCTGAGGAAACCCCGTACGCCGCGGGCCGATCGGGGCTGATCCGGTCCGGTCCGGTCCGGTCCGGTCCGCTCTGATCCGCCCCGGTCCGATCGGGGCTGATCCGCGAGACACCCCCTAGCAGCCGCCCCCCGCCTGCACGGCCAGACCGGGCATCAGCGCCTCCCGCTCCCGCGGTCCGAGGCGGCCCACCGTCCGGCAGATCTCCGCCAGCCGGGCGCCGGGATCCGGGTTCCACAGCCGTACGGTGCCGTCGTTGCTGCTGCTCGCCAGGGTCCGTCCGTCGGGGGAGAAGACGACCCCCCAGACCGCGTTGGTGTGGCCCGACAGCACGGCCCGCACCCGGTGTCCGGGGACGTCCCACAGCCGCACCGTACGGTCGTTGCCGCTGCTCGCCAGGGTCGTCCCGTCGGGGGAGAAGGCGATGCCCCGCGCCGAACCGGTGTGCCCGGTCAGCACCGCGGTGACGCGCCGCTGGTCCACGTCCCACAGCCGTACGGTGCCGTCGTTGCCGCTGCTCGCCAGGGTCCGCCCGTCCGGGCCGAACGCGACGGCCCGTACCGCCCCCGCGTGCCCGCCGAGCGCGGCGAGCGGCCGGCGCCCGGCCACGTCCCACAGCCGTACGGTCAGGTCGTCCCCGGCGCTGGCCAGGGTCCGTCCGTCGGGGCTGAAGGCGACGTCGTTGGCGAAGTCGGTGTGTCCGGTGAGGGTGGCGAGCGGGGTGCGCGCGGTGGTGTCCCAGAGGCGTACGGTGCCGTCGGCGCCGGCCGAGGCGAGGGTGTGTCCGTCGGGGGCGAAGGCCACCGAGAACACCGTCCCTTCGTGTCCGGTGAGGGTGGCGAGCGGGGTGCGCGCGGTGGTGTCCCAGAGGCGTACGGTGCCGTCGGCGCCGGCCGAGGCGAGGGTGTGTCCGTCGGGGGCGAAGGCCACCGAGAACACCGTCTCGCCGTGCCCCGTGAAAGTGGCCTGAACCCGCCGTCCGGGCACGTCCCACACCAGCACCGTGTGGTCGGCGCAGGCCGTGGCGAGGAGCTTCCCGTCGGGGCTGTACGCGGCGTGCCACACCTCGGTGAACGGGCGCGCCGTCAGCACGGGCCCCCGCAGGTCCCACAGCACGACGGACTGGTCGAACGCGGCGGTGGCGAGCACCGATCCCGTCGGATCCACGGAGACGGCGAGCACGTAGTCGGTGTGACCGGCGAGCGTCGCCGTGAGCCGGCCGCCCCGCACGTCCCACAGCCGGGTGGTGCCGTCGCCGCCCCCGCTGATGACGGTGGTGCCGTCCGGGGTGTAGGCCACGGAGTTGACGTCGTCGCTGTGCCCGGTCAGCGTCGCGGCCGCGCGCCGCCCGGCCACGTCCCACAGCCGCACCGTACGGTCGACCCCGCCGGTGGCGACCGTACGGCCGTCCGGGGCGAAGGCGGCGCCCAGCACCTCCCCGGTGTGCCCCTCCAGGACCCCGGCCGGCTCCGCCCGCCGCGTGTCCCACAGCCGTACGGTCCCGTCGGCCCCGGCCGATACGAGGCTCCGGCCGTCCGGGGCGTACGCCAGGGCGTTGACCCGCGCGGTGTGACCGCTCAGGACGGCCCGCTCGGGGTGGTCCCCGGCCGTGTCCCGCAACTGGATGGTCCCGTCGGCGGCGGCCACGGCCAGGGTGCCCCCGTCGGGGGCGAAGGCCACCGCCCGGGCGCCCGCCGTGCTCGGCGCCAGCACCGACACGGGGCCGCCGCCGGCACCGAGGGGCCACAGCCGGACCGGCCCGTCGGTGGAACCGGCCGCCAGGGTCTGCCCGTCGGGGCTGAAGGCGACGGTGCGCACCCGGCCGGGCGCGGTGAAGGCGGCGACCGTGCTCCGGTCGGCCACCCGCCGCAGCAGCACCTTCCCGTCGGAGCCGCCGGTCGCCAGGAGCCGGCCGTCCGGGGCGAAGGCCACCGCGTTGACCGGCCCGCCGTGCCCGCCGAGCCGGGCCAGGAAGGGCTGCGACTGGGTGCTGAGCAGGGCGCCGCGGGCCTCGGGCGTCGGCTCGGCCCGATAGGCCTCCCCGGCGAGCAGCATGGAGGCCTCGGGCTGTCCCGCGGACAGGGACAGCGACCGGGCGGCCAGGGCCTGGGAGCGGGCGGTCCGCTCCTGCCCGAGCGCCCCCGCCCGCTGCTGGTAGGCCACCGCGCCGGCGGTCAGCGCCAGCAGGAGCAGGGCGACGAGCGTGGCCAGCATCCGCTGGTGCAGCCGGACCCGCAGCCGGTCCTGACGGCTGCGGGCCTCCTCCGCGGCCCGGCTCGCGTCGAGGAAGTCCGCCTCCCGGGGGCCCAGCCGGCTGCGGCCGTCCAGCTCGTCGGCCCAGGTGCGGGCGGTGGCGAGGCGGCTCCCGCGGTACAGCACGGACGGGTCGCGGGCCTCGCGCGCCCATTCGCCGGCGGCCTGGGCCAGGTGCTGGTGGACGAGCAGCCCGGCCCGGTCGGCGTGGATCCAGCCGCGCAGCCGGGGCCAGGCGTGCAGCAGGGCCTCGTGGGTGATCTCGACGCTATCGCTGTCCGCGCTGATCAGCCGGGCCCGGACGAAGGCGTCGAGGGCGGCCGCGGCCCGCCCCGGGCCGGCCTCTCCCGCCAGCAGGGCGGTGCGGCTCATCCGGCGCCGGGTCGGTCCCGTACCGTCCGCGACGTGCACCAGCCGGACGAGGAGCCGCCGGACCGTCCGCTGCCCGGCCGGGTCCAGCCGGGCGAACACCTGCTCGGCGCTGCGTGCGACCGCGCCCTGGATCCCGCCCGCGTACTCGTACCCCGCCACGGTGAGCGTGGATCCCTCGCGCCGCTGCCAAGTGGCCATCAGGGCGTGCGACATCAGGGGCAGGGCGCTGGCGGGAGCCTCCCCGGGCCAGGCGTCCGGACCGCCGCCGGGGCGGGCCGCGGGATCCCCGGCGCCGGGGTCGCCGGCGCCGGAGTCCCCGGTGCCGGGGTCCCGTACGCCGGGGTCCCGTACGCCGGGGTCCCGTACGCCCGCGTCCCGCAGCAGCAGGGGGACCAGCCCCGGCTCCAGTACGAGCCCGGCGAGCTCCGCGGGGCGCGTGATCGCTTCCCGCAGCTCCGCCACGGACATCGGGGGCAGGACGAACAGCCCCTCGCTGAACACGGCAGCCAGCTCCGGCAGGTCCAGGCACTCCCCGGAGAAGTCGGCCCGCACGCCCAGTACGACGATGGCCGGGCCGGGACCGCCACCGGGAGTCGCCGCCGGGGGAGCGGTGGCCAGCGCCAGGAGCACCCGGACGAAGGCGCGGCGCTCCTCCTCGTCGGAGCAGAGGGTGAACAGCTCTTCGAACTGGTCGACCAGCAGCACCGGCCGCACGGCCGGGAGCCGGCCTCCGTCCGCTCCGCGAAGGGCTCCGGCCGGTCCGTCGCCGCGCGTCAGCCGGTGCACGGATTCGAGCAGCAGTTCAGGGTGGGTGCTCAGCTGCACCGGGGTGACGCCGAGTTCGGCCCCCACCGCGTTCACGGTGGCTTCGAGGAGCTCCCGCAGCGGGTGCGCGGTCGGGGTGAACCTGACGACCGGCCAGCCGTCGGCCCCCGCCACCGGGAGGCCGCCGCTCCGCAGCGCCGGTACCAGACCCGCACTGAGCAGGGAGGACTTGCCCGCGCCCGACCGGGCGACGAGGAGCAACGGGCCGTGCCCGAGCCGGTCGTGGACGCGCTCGACGAGGGCGGCCGTGGCCCGCTCCCGGCCGAAGAACCACCGGGCGTCCCGCGGGGTGAACGCCGACAGGCCGCGGTAGGGGCACGCACCGTCCGACTGCGGACCGCGCTGGTGGGGCGGACCGGCCTGCGCGGCGCCGGATCCGGTCTGCCCGGCGCGGGACTTCGCCGCCGCGGGCGGCGCGGCCCCCTCGTTCTCCGGTACCAGCCGCAGGAGTTCGCCCTCCGCCCCCAGGGCCCGGTCGCAGCTGCGGGCGACCTCGAGGGTGACCGGCTTCGCACCGGTCTCGATCTTGCTGAGATAGCCCTTGCTGTAGTGGGTCCGGCGGGCGAGATCGCCCAAGGACAGGCCGCGCTCCACGCGCAGCCTTCTCAACTGGGCGGGGAAGCCCGCCGCGGTACCGCCCGCGCGGTCCGGATCTCCCAAGACGTCCCCCATGGCAATGTGCGCCCAGGCTGTGAGAGGCAGGTGCCCAGGCTATCGCGGGGGTCCGAAGGCCTACCGGCCGTTCGTGCGGTGTGGCGTGAAACGACGGCGTTCCGGAGCCCGGCCGGGGGCCGGACTCCGGAACGTCCTTGCGAAGACCGAACGGACCGGCGGCCCGTTCGCCGCTAGCGGTTGAGGGTGAGGGAGTTGATCGGCCCGAGGTCGGCGTAGACCCCGGTGCCCTGGACGATGGGGTTGCCGCAGTTGGCCCCGTTGGAGCCGGCGCACAGGCGTGCGGTGGCCCCGCCGTACTGGTTGTTGAGCACCCAGTGGTTGCCGAACTGGTTGCTGAGGTTGTGCGCCCCGTAGCTGTAGAAGACGTGGCTCGGGCTGACGGCGGGGTTCTGGTTCTGCGGGTAGATGCAGACCGCCCCGTCCGGGCACCCGGCCCACGTGTCGGCCGGCTGCGCGCCGGACGCCCCGGCGGCTCCGCTGAGTGCGACGACGGCTGCGGCGGCGGTGGCGAAGGCGGCGGCGCCGCGGATCATCTTGCGCATGGTGGGTGTCCCCTCGGGTCTTGCTCCGTGCTGACACCTGGAGCCTGTCCCCGGCGGGCACCGGGGTCGACGGGTTTCCCGTCGCCCGTCGGCGGCCCGGTCCGGGAAACCCCCTGTGACCAGCGCACTCGCCGAAGGAGGGGCAACGCCCGGGCCTGCTCCTTCGGCCCAGCGCGGATGAGGCCTTCGGGCGAACGCGCTGCGCGGCGCACCGGGCGGCCGCCGCCGGGGTGATAGCCCGAGGGGACCAACACACCCCGGAGGTGCGGCCGCACATGACCAGGCGACTCGTGACGCGGCCCGCCCGGCGGCTCCCGCCCGGCGCCCGCCCCGGCGGCGAAGGCCGGACCGGCCGGGGCCGTGTCCCGGCGCGCGCGACGGCGGCGGCCCCACGAGCGGCGGCCCCCGTGGCCCCGCTCCTGCGGACCGCCGCCGGGTACGCCTGGCGGCTGCTGGTCGTCGGCGCGGCGGTGTACGCGGTCTTCACCGTCCTGGGACGGTTCCACGAGATCGCCCTGGCCCTCTTCCTGGGCCTGGTCGCGGCGGCCATGCTGCGCCCGCCGGCCGGCCTGCTGGCCCGGGTGATGCCCCGCGGCCTGGCCGTGGCCTGCGCACTGATCGGCAGCATGATCCTGGTGCTCGGCGGCCTCGCGCTGGTGGGCGAGGCCGTCGCAGGGGAATGGCCGGCGCTGGTGGGCGAGTTCCGGGTCGGGCTGGACCGCATCCAGAACTGGCTCCAGGGTCCGCCGCTGCGGCTCGACGCGCACGCCCTGAGCGATGCCCAGTCCAAGATCGGCGACTACCTCTCCAGCCACCGCTCCACCTTGCTGAGCACGGCGCTCAGCGGTGCGGGACGGGTCGTCGCAGTGTTCACCGTGGCGGCCCTCGGGCTGTTCTGCTCGGTCTTCTTCACCTATTCGGGCGACCGGCAGTGGAACTGGTTCTGTGCACAGCTTCCCGAAGGCGCAAGGGACCGGATGGCCGTGGGCGGACGCGCCGCGTGGCGGACCTTCACGGGCTACACCCACGGCATCGTGCTCGTGGCCGGGACCAACGCCGTCCTCGTGGGCATCGCGCTCTACCTCCTCGGTGTCCCGCTGGCGGTTCCGCTGGCCCTGCTGGAGTTCGTCGCCGCCTTCGTCCCGCTCATCGGCTCGCCGGTCGCCCTCGGCGTGGCGGCCGTGGTCGCCCTCGCCACCCAGGGGCCGCTCGTGGCCGCCCTGGTGGTCGCGCTCATCGTGGTCATCGGCCAGATCGAAGGACACGTGCTGCATCCGCTGGTGATGAGCTGGGCGGTGCGCCTGCACCCGATGGTGGTGGCCCTGTCGGTGGTCGCGGGAGCCATCGCCGCCGGGATCGTGGGGGCCGTGGTGGCGGTGCCCCTGGTGTCGGTGGCCTGGTCCGTGCACCAGTCCCTGCGCACGGTGCCCACGGACTGACGTACCGCCGTACCCGTGCGTGGCCCCCGGTCAGCTCCGCGGGTCCACGACGGCCTCCACGTGGTCGGCGACGGCGACGAGCAGCACCCGCGTGCCCGCCTCCAGCGCCCGCCAGGTGTGCTCCACCCCACCCGTGAGGTACAGCGTGTCGCCGCGGCCCAGCCGGTGCGTCCGCCCGTCGGCCTCGACCTCGGCCGAGCCGTCGGCCACGTACATCAGCTCGTCGTTGCGGTGCCGGAACGGGCGCTCGGCGTCATGGTCCCCGGTGAACTCCAGTGCGTGCATCTGGTGCTGGCCGCGGACGAGCGGACGGACCCGGGCCGTCGTGTCCGTCCCGGAGCCCGCCCCGGAGCCGGGCCCGCTGCCGGACCCCGAGTCGAGCCCCGGATCGGCGTCGGCCCGCACGATGTCCACCCGGCGCGGGGTCTCCCCGGCGGCCAGCAGCTGTACGGCCGTGGTGTCCAGGGCGTCCGCCACCCGCTGGAGCGAGCGCATGCTCGGGCGGGCCCGGTCGTTCTCGATCTGGCTGAGGAAGGGCGAGGACAGCCCGCTGCGCGCGGCCACCTCGGCGAGGGTGAGGTCCAGGGCCCTGCGCCGCCTGCGGATGCCCGCACCGATCCTCCGCTCGGAGGTCTCCTCTTCCACGTGCCCGCCCACCCCGCACCCCGCTCGTCGTCCCGCGCCTCTGACGATCATCTTCCCGCACCCCGCCGCGGGCTTCGCACTCCCTTCACAGCGCCGCAACAATGCACCGCTAACTTCAAAGGAGATTGCTCGCATCAAACAAAGTTTCACGCTCCGCAGGAGGACAGCATGCCCCCGGTCGACCAGAACTTCCGCCGCCGCCGCGGCACGGGTCTCATCGCCCTCGACCCCACCGCCTCGGAAGGCGGGTACACCCTCTTCGCCCCGCTCACCGGCACCGGCGAGGTGTACCTGATCGACATCCACGGCGAGGTGGTCCACGAGTGGCGGCTGCCCTACCGCCCCGGCCGGCACGCCCGGATCCTCGCCAACGGCAACCTGGCCTACAGCGGAGTGCTCCCCGGGCAGGAGGCGCTCTTCCCGATGTGGCACAAGTACCGCGGCGGCGTGATGCTCGAAGCCACCCCGGACGGCACCGTCCTGCGCGAACACCGCGATCCCCTCCAGCACCACGACGCCCACCACCTCGGCGGCGGCCGTGTGCTCTACACCGCGCTCGAACCCCTGCGGGGCTCCGACGCGGCGGGCGTGCTCGGGGGAGTGCCCGGTTCGGAGGCGGCCGACGGCACGGTATGGGCCGACACGATCAAGGAGGTCGACGCCGACGGCTCCGTACGCTGGTCGTGGAGCGCGGCCGAACACCTCGACCGGGCCGAGTACGCCCTGCACCCCGATTACGCCCGGGAGCACTGGCCGCTGATCAACAGCGTCGTACCGCTCGCCGACGGGAACGTCCTCGCCAGCCTGCGCAGCGTTTCCGCCGTGGTCGTCATCAGCCGGGAGACCGGCGAGATCCTCTGGCGCACCGAGCCCGGGGTCGTCTCCCAGCAGCACGCCCCCACCGAACTCGCCGACGGCAGGGTGCTGGTGTTCGACAACGGAGTCTTCCGGCCCGGATCGGACGTCCCCTACTCCCGCGTCATCGAGGTCGAGCGCTCCTCGGGCAAGGTCGTCTGGGAGTACCACGACCCCGCGCGCGAGGCCTTCTTCGCCCCGTTCATGGGCAGCGCCCAGCGCCTGGCCGGCGGCAACACCCTCGTCACCGACTCCCCGTCCGGCCGCCTCTTCGAAGTGACCCCCGAGGGCTACCTCTGCTGGGAGTACGTCGTCCCCCACTTCGGCGCCTACCAGGAGTCCGAGGTCCGCGGCCTGTTCCCGTCCGAACCCAACGCCGTCTTCCGCGCCTACCGGTACACCGCCGAGGAGCTCCCCTGGCTGGACAGAGAGGCCGCCCGATGAGCACCTCCCCGACGAGGACGGATCAGGCCCCCGTGAACCCCGCCCCCGTGAACCCCGCCGACGAGCGGCTCCCGGTGCGCCGGCTGGCCCCGCTGTCCGCACAGCACGTCCTGGCCATGGTGGCCGCGCCCGTGTCCACCACCTTCCTGACCGGCCAGGCCCTCGGCCTCACCGCCGCCGGCACCGCCTCCCTGCTCAGCGCCACCCTCGTGCTCTGCGGCGCGGGCACCCTGCTGCAGTCCCTCGGGGTGTGTCGGTTCGGAGCCCGGCTGCCGTTCGTCATGCTCCCCGGCGGGGCGGCCACCGCGCTGTTCCTCCAGATAGCCAAGGACCACGGCCCCGCGACCGCCACCGGCTCGGTGCTCCTCGCCGCGGCGCTGCTCTTCGCCGTACTGCCCTTCTACGCGAAGGTCGTCCGGCTCTTCCCGCCCCTGGTCATGGGCACCACCGTGCTGCTCATCGGGATCGCCATGATCCGGGTCGCCGCCCAGCTGGTCACCGGCCGCCCCGGGAGCCCCGGGTACGCCGCGCCCTCGGCGGTCGTGCTGGCCGGCGCCACCATCGGCTGCACCGTGCTGTTCCTCATGGTGCTGCGCGGGATCTGGCGGCAGACCGCCGTGCTCCTCGGCATGGGCGCGGGCACCCTCATCGCGCTCACGACCGGCCTCGGCCACCTCGCGCCCGTCGGCGGAGCCGGCGGGGGCCTGACCCTGCCGCACCTCCTCCCGTACGGCGCACCGCAGTTCGACCTGCTCGCCGCACTGCCCCTGCTCGTCTTCAGCCTCACCACCCTCGCGGAGATCACCGGGCAGACCGTCCTGAACAGCGAGACCGTGGGGCGCGAGAGCGACCCCGGCCGCGATGTGCCCCGGGTGGCCCGCGCCGACGCCCTGATCTCGGTGTTCGGCGGGCTGTTCGGCACCTCGCTGATGGTCACGAGCGCCGAGAACATCGGGATCGGACGGCTCACCGGGGTCCGCAGCCGCTTCGTGACCGCCGGCGCGGGAGTGCTCCTCGTCGCCGTCGGCCTGCTGGCCCCCGTCTCCCGGCTGCTCGCCGCGATCCCCGCACCCGTCGTGGGCGGATCCGCCCTGGTGATCTACGGGATCATCGCGGTGATGGGCGTCGACATGCTCGGGCGGACCGCGCCCGGCGCCGGCGGCGGCTCCACCGTCATCGCGCTGGCCCTCACCGCCGGACTGCTGCCGGTGGTGGCCCCCGACCTCTATCAAGGGTTCCCCACCTGGGCCCGGACCGTCCTCGGCAGCGGGGTCGTGGCGGGCACGCTCACCGCGGTCCTGCTCCACGCCCTCTTCCGCGCGTCCGGCCGTGACGGGAGTCCGTCCCCGCAGCAGGCCCGCCCGGCGGACTGACGGCGCCGCTCCGCCGGGCCGGCGGCTATCCTCGCGCGGCGAAGACGAGTACAACTGCTGTGCGAAGAGGGGGAGCCGATGCTGCGCGATGCGCGCGAGTGGTTCGACGGCGCGGCCGACGGCGAGATACGGGCACTGGAAGAGGTGCCCGGCATCGATCCGGAACGACTGCGGGAACTGTGGTGCGCCGAACCGGAGCTCATGCTCCGCCTCGACGGCCTGCACACGGCCGCGCAGCGGGCCTTCGAACGGCGGACGCGCGCCGCGGTCACCGGCGAACTGCTGCGCGCCCTGCGCGCCGTGGCCCAGGGGGCGGACGTGGCCCGGCTGGAGACGGCCGTCGCGCTGGCCGCGGCGCGGCTGGAGGCCGATACGGCCACGGCGGCGGCCCGCGGTCTGAACACCGGCTTGACCTGCGGAATCGTGATCAGCCCGGTGATCCTGCTGCTTGTCTTCGCCCTGGGGGAGTGGGTGCCCCGGCTCTTCGGCACGGGCCTCGGCTGCCAGGAGCAGCTGGCCCTCGCCGGGGCCCTGGTGTGTTTCGCCGGCGGCGCCATGGGCGCGGTCTTCAGCGTGATCGTCCGGCTGCGCGATCCCCGGCAGCTGATCCGCTCCCGCCCGGGCGGGGCGGGCCCCGCCGTGGACCCGGTCCGGCTGTCGGACCCGGTCCAGCTGTCCCGCGCGCTGCGCCAAGAGGGCTGGTACCGGGTGGTGGTGGGCTGGTTCCTGGCCACCGCCCTCTACCTCCTCGTCGCGGGCGGGATCCTCACGCTCCTCACCCCGCCGGCCACCCCGGCCGCCCTGTGCGGGCCCGGGCCGCTCTCCGCCGACGGGCACGGGGCCTTGGCCACGACCTGGTTCTTCTGGGGAGCCATCGGCTTCCTCGCGGGCCTCAACGAACGGTGGGCGCGCGGTCTGCTGCACCACCCCTCGGCACCCGGGGCCGATCCGGCCGGGCCCTCGGACGGCGCGGGCGCCCGCCCTTAGGCCGTCTCTTCCGGATCTTGCCGGGCCCGCGACGCCCGGCACCGCGCCCGGCCGCACTGCCGGGGCGACCACGTACGCCCAGTACGCGAACGCCCCGGCAGCACGCCCGGGCACGGCACCGGACGCCGCGGGCTCGGCCGACAAGATCCGAAAGAGACGGCCTAGACGGCAGCCGGCCGGGCCGGCGCGATCCGGCCGGAATCCGATGCCCGGAGGGGCGGACACAGGGGTGCACGCGCGTTTACCCTGGGGGTGAACACATGTGCACCCCTTCCGTCGGACCAATGTCCGGGAGCCGTATGCCCACCAAGACGCACCCCCGAATCCGCCCCCGTCCGATGGTGGCCGTCCTCGCCTTCTGCGGGGCGATCGTGGCCGTCATGCAGACGCTGGTGGTCCCCCTGCTGCCGCACATACCCGACCTGACGGGCAGCAGCCGCGCCGCCGCGGGCTGGCTCGTCACCGTCACCCTGCTCACCGGCGCCGTCTGCACCCCCGTGCTCGGCCGGGTCGGCGACATGTACGGCAAGCGCCGCGTGCTCCTCGCCTCGCTCGTCGTCCTCACCGCCGGATCCGCGCTGTGCGCGGCCACCTCCGACATCGCCGTCCTGATCACCGGACGCGCCCTCCAGGGCACCGCGCTCGCCGTCATCCCGCTCGGCATCAGCATCATCCGCGACGAGCTCCCGCCGGAGCGCGTCCTGCCGTCCATCGCCCTCATGAGCTCCACCCTCGGGATCGGCGCCGCGATAGGCCTCCCGGTGGCGGCCCTCGTCGTCGACAACTTCGACTGGCACACCATGTTCTGGGCCTCGGCCGCCCTCGGCCTGCTGGACGTCCTCCTCGTCCTGTGGACCGTCCCCGAGTCCCCGACGCGCACCGCGGGCCGGTTCGACGTACCGGGCACCCTCGGCCTCGCCGCCACCCTCGTGGCCCTGCTCCTCGCCATCACCCAGGGCGCGGACTGGGGCTGGACGGCGCCGCGCACGCTCGCACTGTTCGCCACCGCCCTGCTCACCGGAGCCCTCTGGGGACGCCACGAGCTGCGCACCGCCTCCCCGATGGTCGACCTGCGCGTCTCGGCGCGCCCCGCCGTCCTGCTCACCAACCTCGCGGCCCTGCTCATCGGATTCGCCTTCTACGCGAACTCCCTGGTCACCGCCCAGCTGGTACAGGAGCCGACGAACACCGGGTACGGGCTCGGCGCCTCCCTCGTGGTGAGCGGCCTGTGCCTGCTGCCGGGCGGCCTGGCCATGGTCGCGCTGTCCCCGGTCTCGGCGCGGCTCTCCGCCGCGTACGGCCCGCGGACCGCCCTGGCCCTCGGCGCGGCGGTCATGGCCCTCGGCTACCTCGTCCGGTTCTTCACCAGCCACGCCCTCTGGCTGATCGTGGCCGGCGCCACGGTGGTCGCCTGCGGTACCGCCCTCGCCTACTCGGCGCTGCCCGCGCTCGTCATGCGGGCCGTCCCCGTGACCGAGACGGGCGCCGCGAACGGCCTCAACACCCTGATGCGCTCGGTGGGCCAGGCCTGCTGCAGCGCCGTGGTCGCGGCCGTGCTCGCCCGGGTCACGTTCGTGGCGGGCGGGCGCAGCGTCCCCACCCTGCACGCGTACCTGCTGGTCTTCCTGATCGCGGCCGGGGCCGCGCTCGCCGCCCTGGCGGCGGCCCTGTGTCTGCCCGCGGGGAGGCCGGCGGCGGCCGCGCGGCCCGGTACGGTCGGGGTGACCACGTCCGCGACCGCGCTCCGGGAGGGCACATGAGCACCGCCGAGGAGTCCGGCCGCGACGCCATCGTGCGCGCCGCCCGCAGGGCCTTCACCCTGCGCCCCTACGCCGAAGTCACCCTGCGCGGCATCGCGGCCGACGCCGGCGTCAGCCCGTCGCTGATCGTGAAGCGGTTCGGCAGCAAGGAGGGGCTGTTCAACACGGTCGCCGACTTCCAGCCCGCCGCCGACGCCCTGTTCGCGGCGGAACCCGCTGTCCTGGGCCGCCACCTCGTCCTGACGATGGTCCGGCTGCGCGACGAGCTCCGCGGGGACCCGCTGCTGCGGGTGGTGTTCTCCCTGGGCAACGACGACGAGCGCACCCTGCTGCGGGAGCGGTTCCGCGAACAGGTCACCGCCCGCCTCGCCGGCCGTCTCGACGGCGCCGACCGGGAGCTGCGCGCCGAGTTGGTCGCGGGCCAGCTGCTGGGCCTGGGGGCGACGCTGAGCCTGCACCGGCCCGACGGCGCGGGGCCCCGTACGCCGCCCGGGCGACTGGCGGACCTGTACGCACCGGGGCTCCAAGGGCTCATCGACGGCGGCGCCGGACGGCATGATGCGCGGGAGCCGGTTAGCGTCGGGGGATGAGTACCGAACCGCAGACCTTCGAGATCCTGCTGGTGCCCGAGCACGTGGTGGACGGGTCGGCCGACGACGCCGTCCGCTCCGCCGTCGTCGCGGCGACCGGCCAGAACGGCGCCTCCGGGTACCCCCGCTACTCGGGCGACGGGATGGTGGCGGACATCGATCCGGCCACCCGAACGGTGGAAGCCCTCCTCGTGGACGGCTCCGAGCTCGACTACGGCCTCAAGCCCGTCCTGTACCCGCGCACCTGATACGCCGTTCGGGGGCGGGAGGGTCCTGCCCCCCCGCCCCCGGCGCCGGCTGCTACTCGAAGCGGGTGGTGTCCCCCGCGCCCCGCCGGACGATCTCGGCCTCGCCGCTGGAGAAGTCGATGACCGTCGTCGGCAGCGTCCCGCACTCTCCCGAGTCGACCACCATGTCCACGACGTGGTCGAGCCGGTCCTTGATCTCCCAGCCCTGCGTCATCGGCTCCGCCTCGTCGGGCAGGAGCAGCGTGCTCGACAGCAGCGGCTCGCCCAGCTCGGCCAGCAGCGCCTGGACCACGACGTGGTCGGGGATGCGCACGCCCACGGTCTTCTTCTTCGGGTGCTGGAGCTGGCGCGGCACTTCCTTCGTCGCCGGAAGGATGAAGGTGTAGCTGCCGGGGGTGGACGCCTTGATCGCACGGAAGACGTCGTTGTCGATGAGGACGAACTGGCCCAGCTGCGCGAAGTTCTCGCACACCAGGGTGAAGTGGTGGCGGTCGTCGAGCTGCCGGATGGACCGGATCCGGTCCACACCCTCACGGTTGCCCAGCTGGGCGCCCAGCGCGTAGCAGGAGTCCGTCGGGTAGGCGACGAGTCCTCCGGCGCGGATGCCGTCGGCGATGCTGCCGATCGCTCGGGGCTGGGGGTTGTCGGGGTGTACGTCGAAGTACTTTGCCATCCGACGAGCGTACGGGATCCGGCGGTTCCGGCACTCTTCCCGGGGGACGGCCGGGCGGGCCGGGGCGGACTGGGGCGCGCTCGGGGGCGGAGGGCGGCAGGATGGTCGAAAAGTTGACGATTGTCCATTTTCTATCCTGCTTGGACCAGACCTTCCCGTGATTGCGATCATATTTGTTGCGTCGCGTGCGTGAATTCTTCTGCGGTGTACATAGGGTGCGGGAATCGGCGGCCTGTCCGTGGCCGATTAGTCACGCACGAGGGTTTCCCACACATGACCGCCACTTCGCTCCCGCCTGCCGGAAAACCCCTCTCCGCGAGAATCCGCGGAGAGGTCGCGTCCCAGGTGGGAGGGGTCAATCGGAATATTGCATTCCTTTCGGCGTTCACCGCCGCGCTCATATCCACGGCCGCTTACAGCGCCGGTCTCGCCACGCGCGGGATCTACCCTTTCGGGCCCGTTCCCCGCGCCGACAACGACCTGCGCCACCAATACGCCCCCTTCCACACCCACCTCTGGGACCTCCAGCACGGCGGTGCCCAGGGGGATCTGCTCTTCAACTGGCAGAGCGGGTACGGCGTCGGATTCCTCGGCGACTTCTTCACCTATCTCTCCAACCCGTTCTCCCTGCTGACCGGCCTCCTGCCCCGCCAGCACGCGGAACTCTCCGTCTACCTCGTCAGCCTGTGCAGCATGGGCCTCGCCGCCGCGCTGATGACCGTGTACCTGGGGCGCCTGCGCCCCGGCTCGCCCTGGCTGCGCGCCCTGCTCTCCGTCGGCTACGCCGTCTGCGGCTGGGGAGTCGCCGAGGGCACCGTCGTTCCGATGTGGACCTGGGGCCTGGTCGCGATACCCCTGCTCGGGATAGCCGCCGACTGGTGCCTGACCGGCCGCCGCTGGGTCCTCGGCAGCTTCCTCGTCGCCCTGTGCTGGTTCGCCAACTTCTACACCGCCGCCATGGCGACCACGGCCACCGCGCTCGTCTTCCTCGTACGGCTCCTGCTCGCCGACGCCGACCTGCGCACCCGCGGCCGGGCGGTGTGGCGGGCCGCCGCCATGACCGGCACCGGACTGCTCCTCGCCGCCCCGGCCATCCTGGTGTGCGCCTTCGCCAACGGGCGGGCCCAGCCCACCGAGCTGTACGTGGTCAGCGTGCACACCGATCCGCTGACCTTCCTCTCGATGCTCATACCGGGCACCCACCCCGTCAGCCCCGCGCCGAACGTCTACGCGGGGGTGCTCGTCCTCCTCCTCGTCCTGACCCTGCCCTTCCAGTCGAAGGTGCGCGGCCGCGAACGCCTCGCCTGGTGCGCGCTCCTGCTGCTGACCGGGCTCTCCTTCGTCCTCACCCCCACCGCCAAACTCTGGCAGGGCGGGGCCCTCCCGCACGGCGCCCCCTTCCGCGAGTCCTTCGTGCTCAGCGGCATGCTGGCGATGGCCGCCTGGATCTGCCTCGCCCACATGCCCCGGCCCCGGGCCCTGCTCGGCGGTGCGAGTCTGCTGGCCGTGCTCGTCACGGCCTCCCGCGGCCTCCCGCCGGTCAACGGGCACGCCCTCACCGGCGTCCTGGCCGGCGGCGCCGTCACCACGGTCCTGCTGCTGCTCTACGCGCGCGGACTGCGCCGCCCCGCCCGCATCGGCGTGATGCTGCTGCTGGCCGTCTCGGTCTTCGCCGGAACCGTGTACTCCGTCTACGGGAACTCCGTCGCCGACGACCCCCGCCGGCGCGGCCCCGTACGCCCCCAGACCATGACCGAGCTCGGCAAGAACGCGCGCAAGGCCCTGGAAGCGCACGGGAACTGGCCCGCCACCCGGTCCGACGCCGGACCCGGAGTCTTCGTCACCAACAACGACGCGATGCTGGTCGGAGGCCAGGGCGGCGCCTACTACAGCAGCTACGTGAGCGTGGAGACCGCGCGCGCACTGCGCGGCCTCGGCCTCGGCCAGGCCATGGGCGGCCGCCACCTGTGGCCCGCGGGAGACCCGGTGCTGCGGGCCCTGCTCGGCATCGGCACCGTCCTCGAACCGGCCGGCGAGGACGGAGTCACCGTCCGCACCCTGCCCGCCCCGCCCCTGGTCACCCTCCGGGCACCGGGCAGCGACCAGTCGTACGGGGCTCCCGCGGGCTCCGTCTGGGCCCGGCGCCAGACCGCGCTCGGCGCCAGGGTCTACACCGTCCCCGAGCTCACCCGCGGCGACGCACGGACCGCACCGGCACCGGCGGCCGTACCGGCACCGGTATCCGGGCCGGGCTTCGCCCTGCCCCGGGCCGAGGGCTGGGGCCCCGAAGGCTGGACCGCGTTCACGGGGCGGTGCGCCCCGGGGGCCCGCGCCTTCCTCCACGCGCCCGACCTCAACGCCACCGCCCGGGCCGAGGCCGGCGGCCGGCTGGAGAGCTTCTCCGGCAGGCCGCCCGCGGTCAGCGCCCCGGTCAGGGAGATGGGCACGGCGGCGGCCGACGGCACCTTCACCTTCTCCGTGCGCACCGGGTCGGACGGCCAGGTCCTGCCGTCCGACGCGCTCGGCTGCCTGGACCAGGCCGCCTTCGACGCCGCCGTGGCCGGGCTGAAGGCGGGCGGGGCCACCGGCATCACGGCCGGCGGGCACACCGTCGAGGCCCGGCTCCCCGCGGGCTCCACCGGCACGGCGGTGCTCTCCACCACGGCGTCCCCCGGCTGGAGCTGCTCGGTCGACGGCGGCCCGGCCCGCGCCCCGGTCCCGTACCAGGGGCTGCTCGGCGTCCCCCTGGGATCCGGCGGCGCCGACCGGCTGGCGTGCTCGTACGTCCCCGAAGGGCTCCGCGCGGGCCTCGCCGGCACCGGCGCGGGCCTGCTGCTCGTCCTGGGCGTCCTGGCCGCCGCGCGCCGACGCGTCCGGTGGGCCCGGGGCATCGGGCCGGGCCTGAGCCATCGGCCGGGCCTGAGCCATCGGAAGGCGGCGAGCCTCAGCGCCCCCGGTCCGGGTGAGCCGTGAGCGGGCCCGACGCGAGGGGGAGCCGCGTGAGCGGGCGTGGTGTCAGCGTGGCCGGCGTCGGTCCGTCCGGCCGGACCGTGATGCTGTAGGCGGACTTGTCCGGAACCGACCGGAAGACCGGCCCGGGGAGCGGCAGCAGGTGCTCCAGCAGCACCGTCGACTCGCGCAGCGCGAACTGCATCCCGAGACAGGCGCGGGGGCCGATGCCGAAGGGCACGTAGGCACCCGGTACGGCCGGCCGGCCGCCCGGTGCGGTGAAGCGCCGCGGATCGAAGCGCTCGGGATCGGGCCACAGTGCCGGGTCGCGGTGCGCGAGGTAGGGGCAGACCAGCACGTCGGTGCCCGCCTCGACGGCGTAACCGCCCAGGACGTCGTCCTCGGCGGCGTGCCGGGGCAGGATCCAGGCGGACGGGTACAGCCGCAAGGTCTCGCTGACCAGGGCCTGGATCGCCTCCCGGCGCTCGGCCGAGCCCTCGCCGCCCGCCCCGAGGGCCCACGCACGGGCCTCGGGACGCCGGTCGAGGAGCAGGTGCAGCCAGGTCAGGGTGGTGGCCGTGGTCTCGTGTCCCGCGACCAGCAGGGTGACCAGCTCGTCACGGATCAGCCGGTCGGTGTACTCGGGCCGTTCGGCGGACGCCTCCACCAGCAGGTGGAGCAGCCCCGGCCCGTCGGGGCCGGCGGATCCCCGGCGGGCGGCGGCGATGGCCTGCCGGGCCACGGAGTCGATCCTGGCCAGATCCGCGGCGACCGCCTCTCCGGCATCCGCGGAATCGGCGGGCAGCGTCGGGAGCGCCGCCACCACGGCCGCGACGGAGCCCAGTTCGCGGTCGGTCTCCTCGTCCAGCGGATGGCCGGTCAGGGAGCGCCAGATGGTGTCGAGGGCGAAGCGCCGCATCTCCTCGCCCACGTCGAAGACCTCCCCGGTCCGCGCGTACGCGGCCCATCGCCCGGCGGCGGTCCGGGCGGCCCCGGCGATCCGCTGCTCGTAGCGGCGCATCCCGGTCCCCGTGAACTGGGACTGCAGGAGCCGCCGTTGGCGCTTCCACGCCTCGCCGGTCGCGGAGAGCACGCCGTCGCCGACCAGCAGCCGGGCACGGTGCGAGCGTTTGACGTAGCGCCCGGGATGCAGGGCCAGTACGTGCTGGATCGCCTCCGGACCGGTGACCAGCACGGTCGGCCGGCCTGCGGGGCCGCCGTCCCCGAGCCGGAACGCGCCGATCCCGCCGAGCCGTCCGCACACCTCGGCCAGCAGCTCGACGAGCTGGCCTCCTCCCGCGCTCCACCGTTCCACGACGGAGGGATCCAGCTCGGGGACCGGGGGACCGGAACGTCCCACGGGACCGGCTTCGATGGTCATCGCTGTTCCCCTGTCCGCGCGTTCGTCTGTCCGGTCGTCCGTCCGTCCGTCCGCTCCACCGTCCGCCGGCCGGGGTCCGCTCCCGCCCGCGGGGCGGCGGCAGCAGGGACTGTACGGGAGCGGGAACGGACGGGGGTCGGCCTTCGGCCAGGCGCCGCGCCCGCCCGGACGGACCGGCCACGTCCCCTACGCCGGGCGGGTGTACCACCGGCCCGCCTCCGGGCCCGGGCCGGGGACGGGCCGTTGGATGGGGGTCCGGGGGATCGTGGTCAGGGGCCGTGGCGCGCGATCGGCAGTGGATCGGTTCCTGAGGAGTGGCGATGGGTCCGTTCTCGGCGGAGGGGGCACGGGACGCACTGAACCGCACCCAGGCCGCGATGCTGCTGCCCGCGATCCTCGTGGGCGCCGGGTCGGGACTGGGCGCGGTGGGCTTCCGCTGGCTGATCGAGGTCTTCACCCGGGCGCTGTCCGGCCACGACGACTACTCCTCCGCCGGCCACGCCGACAACCCCTACGTGCCCTGGCTCGGACCGTACTTCGTCCTCCTCGCACCCGTGGTCGCGGGCGCGCTCTACGGACCGCTCGTCTACCGCTACGCCAAGGAGGCGCGCGGCCACGGCGTCCCCGAGGTGATGTACGCGGTCGCCCGCCAGGGTGGCCGGATCCCGCCCCGGGTCGCCGTGGTGAAGTCGCTCGCGTCCGCGCTGTGCATCGGCGGCGGCGGTTCCGTGGGGCGCGAAGGGCCCATCGTCCAGATCGGGGCCGCCCTCGGCTCCACCGCCGGAGCCCTCCTGCGGGTCCGCGAGGAACGGATGCGGCTGCTGGTCGCCTGCGGCTCGGCCGGCGGCATCGCCGCCACCTTCAACGCGCCCCTGGCCGGGGTGTTCTTCGCGATGGAACTGATCCTGCGCGATTTCACGGCCCGCGCCTTCGGCCTCGTCGCCGTCTCCGCGGTCACCGCCAGCGTGATCGGACGCGAGATCCTCGGCGACGAAAGGTTCCTGGACCTCGCACCGGTGAACGCCGGCCACCTGGCCGCGTACGCCCTCTACGTCCTGCTCGGCGCGGTGGCCGGGGCCGTCGGGGTGCTCTTCAGCAAGGTGCTCTACGGGGTGGAGGACCTCTGCGACTCCGTCTGGCACGGCCCGGAATGGCTGCGCCCGGCCGCCGGAGGCATCGTGCTGGGCGCGATCCTGCTCGCACTGCCCGAGATGTACGGGGTCGGCTACCCGGTCCTCGGCAAGGCCGCGGTCGGCGGGTACGCGATCGGCTTCCTGCTCGTCCTGCTCGTCGGCAAGATCCTCGCGTGCAGTGTCACCATCGGCATCGGCGGCTCGGGCGGCGTCTTCGCCCCGAGCCTCTTCGTCGGCGCCATGCTCGGCAGCGCCTTCGGGCAGACGATGGACCACCTCGCACCCGGAGTCACCGGTTCGGCCATGACCTACGCCGTCATCGGGATGGGCGCGGTCTTCGCCGGATCGGCCCGCGCACCGATCACCGCCGTCGTCATCATCTACGAGCTGACCGGCGAGTACGGCATCATCCTGCCGCTGATGGCCGCCGTCGCCGTCGCCACCGGGGTCAGCCACGCGCTCAGCCGGGACACCGTCTACACGGCCAAACTCCGCCGCCGCGGGGTCGACCTGGACCTCACCGGCCCGGCGGCGATCGAGGTACGGACCGCCATGGGACCGCCGCCGCCCGCGCTCGCATCCGGCACCGGCCTGCGCGAGGCGATCACGGTGATGATCGAGGCGGGCGCCGGCCGCCTCCCGCTCGTCGACCGGCACGGCCACTACGCGGGTTCGGTCGGCGCGCCCGCCCTCTCCCGGGCCCTGCACGCAGGACTGTCCGAGGACACGCCCGTCGAGGCGCTACGGGACCACCCGCCGGCCCTGCTCGCCGGCCAGTCCCTCCAGGAGGCACTGCCCCTGCTCGCCGAGAGCGAGGGCGACGGACTCCCCGTCCTCGACGAGGAACGCCTCCACCTCGTGGGCTGGGTCTCCCACCGCTCGGCCCTGCAGACCCTGCACCCGCCCGCCGAATCGGAGGACCGATCCGCCCGGTCCTGAACCGAGGGGGAAACGGTCGACCGCGACGGTGGAGCGGCCCGTTCCACCAGGTTTCGCACCCCTCCGAATGGAGCCTGTTCGCCCTCGACCTGCGCGCCCGGGGCCACAGCACGGCCGCCCGGAAGGCCACGGCATCGACGGGCACGCCGCCGATGTGTGCGCCGCCGCCGAGCGGTTCGGCGAGGGCCGTCCCGTCGCCCTGGCCGGTCACTCCATGGGCGCCTGCATCGCCCTGCGCGCGGCCGCGCGCCGCCCCGGGCTCTTCGGCCGGCTGCTCCTGATCGACGGCGGTCTGCCGTTCCCGCTGCCCGAGGGCGCCGACCCCGACGCGGTGATCGCGGCCACGCTCGGCCCGTACTGGAACGAGGACATCGAGCGGTACGTCCGCTACGACGTCACCGGCCAGGGCCCCGACGGCGCCGACCTGCTGTCCCTGACCGTGCCCACCCGGCTGGTGTACGCGCCGCGGGGCTGGAGGACGAGACCCCTGGCTTCCTGCCGGACGCCCTGGTGGCCCACTGGACGGGGCGGAGGCCGGTGCTCGACACCGAACAGGTGCCGGACTGCAACCACTACACGATGGTGCTGGGCCCGCCCGCGAAGACCCTCGCCGACCGGCTGACCGGCTGACCGGCTGACCAGTCGACCCCGTTCACCCGCCGCCGGGCAGGCGCTCGCGCACCCGGCGGATGATCTCGGCGCGCTGGCCGGACCGGGAGGTGCCGGGACAGTCGTGCCCGCCCCACGCGGCGCCGCCCATGGCGTGGACACCCAGCCCGGGCCGGTCCGGGTGCTCGCTGACGGCCGGAGGCCAGCCGTGCGCGGTGGCGCCCCAGACGTAGATCCGGGCGACGGCGTCCACTTGGGCCTCGGTGAGCGGCCGGGTGGCGAAGCCGGAGGTCTCGACCGAGGCCCAGGAACCGTTGCCCTCCACCTGTGCCCAGGCCCGGTCCAGGACGGACACGTACTGCTCGGTCTCCCCGTCCCGGGAGACCCAGAAGTGCGAGGAAGTCTTGACCCCCGGGGTGTTGAACCGCTCGTACAGGGACCCCTCGCCCTCCTGGACGTGGAGCACGAGCCCGCGCTGCGCATCGCGTTCGCCGTGGACGAAGTTGCGTTCCAGGGGAAGCTTGGCCGCCCCGGGCATCCATCCGGAAGCGGGTGACGCGGCGGGCGGGGCCCCGGGCAGCGTCGCCTCCCGGCCGCGGTCCTCGTCGTCCGGTCCGGAACCGCCGGGCCGGGCGGCCAGCAGGGAAGCGGCGGTCGCGGTCACGAACAGGGCGCCGCCACCGGCGAGCAGGCGCCGCCGCGACGGAGCCGGGGGGACGGGGTTGCTGGGGTCCATGAGCGGTGTCCGGTTCTCGGGTGGTGCGTGGTGCGGGGGAAGATCCGATCCTTCGGGGCGCTCATGAGGGGACCGTGATCGTTTGATGACCGTTTGACGACGGTCCCGGCCCGGGCCCGGCCGACGGATTGTGACCAATTGGTCATCCGGCGCGCATCACCTGCGCATATGCCACAGGGAGACTGACGGCTCATCCAGAACGGCACGAGCAAGGCGGTGTACGGCATGACGGCGGTACCGGTGGAGGGCAAGACGCCCGGCGCGACGGAAGACGAGCACCGGGCGGGGACGCCCGGACCGCGCGACGCGCACACATCGGCTCCCGCGCCCCGCCCGGATCCGCAGCCCGAGCCCGAGCCCGAGCCCGAGCCCGAGCCCGAGCCCGAGCCCGAGCCCGAGCCCGAGCCCGAGCCCGAGCCCGAGGCCGAGGCCGTCCCCGAGGCCGAGGCCGTCCCCGAGCCCGAGCCCGACGCCGTCCCCGAGCCGGCGTCCCCTTCCGAGCCTGGTGCCGAGGTCGTGCCCGTGCCTTCGCCCGGGGCAGAGCCCGAGCCCGAGTCGGAGGTTGAGGCCGTCACCGAGTCGGAGCCGGAGACGGCAGCCGCTGCTAAGGCTGCCGATGCCGATGCCGATGCCGATGCCGGCCCCGGTCCCCGCCCCCGCCCCCGTCCTGAGTCGGATTCCGAGAGGACGAGTCAGTTCATCGCGCTCAAGCCGTTGGACGCGGCTCCTTCGGCGTCGGTGCCCGTGCCGAAGTGGGCGCAGGCCTCGGCGCCCGCCGCACTGCCCGCGCCGGCACCCGTAGAGCCGACCGCGGCCGTGCCGACGGCCGTGCCCGCCCCCGCCCCGGCTCCGGCCCCGGCGCCCGGGCGCCTTCCTGGCGGGGCCGACAGGGGGCCGGGCGACGGCCCCGCGCCGCAGGGGAACGCGGGCGTCCCCGAGGGGACCACCGAGCAGCCGTTGCCCGCGCTCGACCTACTCGCGCAGCTCACCAACACCCCGCCGCCGCCCGCGACCCCCGGTCGGACGGTGGCCCGGCGGTTCCGGATCTGGGTGCCGCCGCTGCTCCTGCTGGTCGCCGTACTGGCCGTCGTACAGGCGCTGCGGCCGCTGCCCGACGCGGTCCTCACCAGTGGGGGCGCCGCTTCCTCCGTCACCCTCGACGGCCGGTTCGAGGTGCCCTGGCCCGAGAAGGGCCAGGCCGCCGTACGGATCGGCGGCGCCGGCGACGTCGGGACGTTCGGGGAGCAGAAGCCCGTGCCGACGGCCAGCGTCGCCAAGGTCATGACGGCCTACGTGATCCTCAAGGGCCACCCGCTGAAGAAGGACGAGGACGGCCCGCAGATCCCGGTCGACGCCAAGGCCGTCGCGGAGGGCAGCTCGGCGAGCGAATCGCGCGTCAAGGGGCTGACGACCGGCACCCGCTTCTCCCAGCAGAACATGCTGAAGATGCTGATGATCCCCTCGGGCAACAACATCGCACGCCTGCTGGCGCGTTGGGACACCGGGAGCGATGCCGAGGCCGCGTTCGTGGAGAAGATGAACGCCGAGGCCAAGGCGCTCGGCATGACCTCCACCACGTACACCGACCCGAGCGGGCTCGATGCCGGGACCGTGAGCACCGCCACCGATCAGCTGAAACTGGCCGAGGAGGTCATGAAGTTCGACGCCTTCCGGGCGATCGTCATGCTCCCCAACGCCACCGTCCCGGGCCTGAGTGAGCCGCTCATCAACAACAACGACGACCTGCTCATCGCCGGACTCAGCATCAAGGGCATCAAGACCGGGTCCAGTTCGGCGGCCGGCGGCGCGCTGGTGTGGGCGGCGTACAAGACGGTGGGCGACAAGACCCCGCTGATCCTCGGCACGATGCTCGACCAGCACGTCACGGGCGCCGACCCCGACGGCGCCAACAGCCTGAAACTGGTCAAGCAGAACAGCAAGAAGGTCATCGAGGCCGTCCGCGCGGCACTGACCTCGGCCGGCGCGGTCAAGAAGGGCCAGGTCGTCGGCTACGTGGACGACGGGCTCGGTACCCGTACCCCGGTGGTGGCCACCCGGGACACGGCCGCCGTCGCCGTACCGGGGCAGCGCCTCGAACTGCGGCTGGCCGTCGGAGACAAGGGACTCCCGGCGCAGGCGCCGGCCGGCACCGAGATCGGGGTCCTGACCGTCGGGACCGGGCCGGGCGCCCCGACCGTACCGGTGGCACTTCAGTCGGACCTGTCGGCGCCGTCGCTGGGCGCGAAGCTCGTACGCCTTCGCTGAACGGCCGGCGGCTCCCGGCCGCGCGCAGGCGCGTCGCCTACCCCGCGCCCGGGAGCCGGACCGTCACGAGGAGCCCGCCGGCCGGGCGGGGTACGAGGTCGAGGGTCCCGGCGTGGGCGCGGACGATGCTGTGCACGATGGCCAGGCCCAGACCGACCCCGGCGTGCTCGTCCGTACGGACGCGTTCGGTCGCCCGGCGGAAGGGTTCGGTGAGCGTCGGGACCAGTTCCGGCGCGAGCTGCGGGCCCGTGTTCTCGACCCGGAGCACGCTCGTGCCGCCGTGCTCCTCGGTGTGGACCGTCACGGTCCCACCGCTGGGGAGGTTGTGGACGACCGCGTTCTGGACGAGGTTCGTCACCATCCGCAGCAGGAGCTCCGCGGAGCCGTCGGTCCGGGCCGTCCCACCGGTGACGTCGAGGGTGATCCGGCGCTGCTCGGCGAGGGGGAGCAGCGTTTCGACGGCTTCCTCGGCGAGGAGCGAGAGGTCCACGCTCTCGCGCGCGAAGTCCGCGCGGTCGCCGTGGCTGAGGAGCAGAAGGGCTTCGGTGAGGTCGATCGCCCGCGCGTTGACGGCGTGCAGGCGTTCGACGAGTTCGTCCCGGTCCCGCGTCGGGTCCTTGCGGGCGACGTCGAGGAGCGTCCGGGAGATGGCCAGCGGAGTGCGCAGCTCGTGGGAGGCGTTCGCGGCGAACCGCTGCTGCTCGGCCACGTGGGACTCCAGCCGGTCGAGCATCGAGTCGAACGCGTCGGAGAGTTCGCGGAACTCGTCCTGGCGGCCCCGCATGTGGATCCGGTGGGACAGCGACCGGTTCCCGGCCGTCCGCGCCGCATCCGTGATCCGGTTCAGGGGCGCGAGCATCCGCCCGGCGAGGATCCACCCGCCCACGAGGCCGAGCACCAGCAGGAACACCAGGACCGCGGCCGCCCTCGGAGCGAAGACGCGCAGCAGGTTGGACCGGATGGGGAAGACACCGGTGGGCGGGGTGTCGGCGTCGACGACGAGCGCGCGGTCGGGGACGTACCGCAGGAGGAACAGCCACACCGCCGCGAGCAGCAGGACCCCGGCGACCATGAGGAAACCGGCGTAGCTGAGGGTGAGTTTGGAGCGAACGCTCCATCCAGGCGCCCTATGCACGGCCGGTCCCCCCGTCCGCCTCGCGGTGCACCCCGGTGGGCGGCGGGGTGTCGATGCGGTAGCCGACGCCGGCCACCGTGGCGATGACCCACGGTTCGCCGAGCCGTTTGCGCAGGGCAGAGACGGTGATGCGCACGGCGTTGGCCAGCGGGTCGGCGTTCTCGTCCCAGGCCCGTTCCAGCAGCTCCTCCGCGCTGACGACCCCGCCCTCGGCGGCGACGAGGACCTCCAGCACGGCGAACTGCTTGCGCGTGAGCGCGACGTAGCGTCCGTCGCGGAAGACCTCCCGGCGGAAGGGGTCGAGGCGCAGGCCCGCGATCAGGCGCACCGGAGGCCGGGCGTACGCGCGCCTGCGGTCGAGCGCCCGCAGGCGCAGGACGAGCTCCCGCAGCTCGAAGGGCTTGGTGAGGTAGTCGTCGGCGCCGAGCCCGAAGCCGGACGCCTTGTCGTCGATCCGGTCCGCGGCGGTGAGCATGAGGATCGGGATGCCGCTGCCGGAGGCGACGATGCGGCGGGCCACCTCGTCGCCGGAGGGGCCGGGGATGTCGCGGTCGAGGATCGCGAGATCGTAGGAGTTGACGCCCAGCAGTTCCAGGGCGGAGTCACCGTCGCCGGCGATGTCGGCGGCGATCGCCTCCAGCCGCAGGCCGTCACGGACGGCCTCGGCCAGGTAGGGCTCGTCCTCGACGATCAGTACGCGCATGCCCGAAGCCTAGACACCGGGACATATCGCCGTCGTATGCACGGCGCGCACCGGGTGCGCGCCTCAGCCCGCCGCTACGGCCTGCGGCGCGGGACGGGGCAGGTCCGCCGGCTCCGGGGCCGTGGTGCGCCACCAGCGGCGGGACGCCAGCGCGGCCAGTGCGGCGCCGGAGGCGTTGACCAGGACGTCGTCCACGGAGGAGACCCGGTCGAGCTGGAGGACGTACTGCGCGGTCTCGATCAGGACGGAGCAGCCCGCGCCCAGGGCCAGGATCCGCGGCACCGAGGCCAGCGCCGCCCAGCGCATCGGGGCGAAGAACCCGAGCGAGGCGAGGACCAGCAGGTTGCCGACGATGCCGAGCGGCCCCATCGTGACCAGGTCACGCAACGGCACCAGGCTGAACCGGCCGGGGACGATCCCGGCCCCGGACCCCGGCATCATGGTCATCCACACGAACGGCAGCGTGCCGTGCACCATGCCCGCCTCGGCCAGCGAGACCCGCCACGCCGACCGGGCCTCCACGCCCGCGCGACGCCGACGGCGCGCCAGGACCCACACCAGCAGCAGGGACAAGGGGATGGCGACGAGGGTGACGAGCACCACCCCGTTGAACGTGTCGAGGCACCCGTGCCACTGCCCGGCCATGCATCTCGGAGCGGCCATCAGGAGCATCCCCCGTCCGAGATAGAGGATGCCTGCGGCGCCGAGGGCCGTCAGAGCGAGCAGCACGGCCCTGAGCGTGCGGCGGGGCGGTGTCGACGGGGGTCCGTTGTGGTTCATGTCCCCAGGGGACACGGCGGACGGTCGCGAGGGCGTATGCGGTTTTCGATACGCCGGCGATACCTGCCGTGACCTGCCGCGGCTGCGGCCGAGGCATCAGGGACCCGGAGTCGCCAGCGGTACGTCGACGACGAAGAACAGGAAACAGGGCGTACTAGTGCAGCACCAGCGACGCGACCACGTCGTCGAACACGCCGTCGGCGAACGGCAGTCGGCCGCCCAGATCGGCCTCGTGCAACGAGGCGCCCTCACCCAGCCGCCGCCGCGCCAGCGCCAGCATCCCGGCGCTGGAGTCCACGCCGGTGACCACCGCACCGCGCTCGCGCAGCGCGGCGGTGAGCGGCCCCGAACCGCACCCCGCGTCCAGGATCCGGCGGCCGGCCACGTCTCCGGCGAGGGCCGGCATCGCGGGGCGCTCGTAGTGGGCGTTCACCAGGTTGTTCTCGTTCTCCGCCGCGTACGCCTCGGCGAAGCCGTCGTAATCGTTCACGCGGCCCGCATCCTGCTGCCGATCGCCATTCCGGTCCCGGTCCCGGTCCATCGCCGCAGCCTAGTAGCCACATGATCCACCGGAACAGGGCCCTGGCAGCGCCGATATCCTCTTCGGCGACAGCCCCAGCCGGATTGTGAGAAGCCAGTGGTCCGAGACCTGTACAACGTCCGGGTGAAGCCCGAGGAGGGCAGCTCCACACCGCTGACCGAGGAGGAAGAGCAGCGCGCGCGGGCGGTTCTGTTCAGCGACCTCGGCAACGTCATCGCCGACCGGGGCTGGGTCAGGTTCCCCGCCTACTCCCCGGAGGAACGCCGCCGACTGGTCGATGTCGCGCAACGCCTCAGCGCCCATTGGGGTCAGCAGGTGTTCATCGAGGCCGAGGACGAGTGCGCCATGCGGCTCCACCTCGCCGGACACGGATCGCAGCCTCGGCTGCGGCGCTAGGGGGTGTCTTGTCGATCAGGCCGGGCTCGCGGGGTCTGGCACCGCGCCTCGCCGCGTTGTCGTCACTCGCCGACGCTCCGCGTCGACTCCCTCCTCCGCCTTGCGATGCACGGCACCAGACCCCGCTCCCTGATCCGGCCTGATCGACAAGACATCCCCTAGCGCATCCACACGGGAACGGCCTCGCGCGCCGCTCAGGCCTGCTCGGCGACGACCCCGGTGTTCTGGCAGGCGGTCAGCAGCCAGCGGCCGTCGGGCTGCTTCGCCATGACGTACAGCGGGGCGCCCTCGCTCTCCCCGCCCGGGGACAGGTAGCGCTGGCGGACCTTGACGGCCGCGACGTCGGGGCGGATGAACAGCACGTGGACCACCTCGTAGGTGACCCGGCCGTCCCAGTTCGCCGCGGGCAGGACCTTGCGGGTGAACTCCGAGATCGCGTCGAGACCGACGAGCACCTTGCCGTGGGCCGTCGTCCAGATCGCATCCGGGTGGAAGAGGCCGAGGAACTCCTCGGGGTCCTTGGTCCGCTGGGAGTGCTCGACGGTGGCGACGAGCCGGCCGATCGCTTCGATGTCGGCCGAGCGGGACGGGAGTGGTGTGGTCATGTGGATCAGGGTCACACCTCAAGCAGGCTTGAGGTCAAGCCCGTTGAGGTACGGGGCATCGGCGCCGGCGGCCGGACCGGCTAGCGGGCCGCGATCGGGGACACCGCCACGCAGCCGCCGGCCATGGCCGCCTCGCCCGTGGCCTGACCGTCTTCGTCCAGGCGGCGCCCGGCTGCTCGGCGGTCACGAGGTCCGGCGCGGTGGCCGTGCCCCCTCCGTCGTGGAAGGAGACCGAGTCGACGGTCTTGCCGGTGACCGCGTAGGTGAACTCGCAGAAGGGTGGGGCAGGGGGCGGCCTAGACCGACGTGCAGGTGTTCCCGTCGGTGTCCGCGCCCGCGGACTTCGCGAGGGAGGCGTCCAGGGTGAGGCCGGCCCCGCTGGTCCGGGCTCCGGTGAGGCTGACCCCTTCGGGCAGGTCGCCGACGTCCACGGTCCGGGGTGCGAGCCGCTCGGCCAGGCCCGCCGCGCCGGGCAGCCCGCTCACGGTGGCTATCGGCAGCTCGCGGCCCAGTACGGTGACCGTCGTCGGGGTGATCGTCAGGCCGGTCGCCGTGGTGCTGGTGCTCGCGTGCACGGTGACGGGGAGGCCCAGGCCGCCCACGGTCCCGGTGAGGGTGAGTCCCTTCGCGTCGCCGCCCACGGTCAGATCCTCGGCGCCCGACGCCGCGGCGTCCCCCGAGTCGGCCAGGCGCTTCTGCAGGGCTTCGTAGGGGATGGTGGCCGACGCCCGGCCGCCGCTCATGCCGCCCTCGCGCGTGACGTCGTACAGGTCGGCCTTGATGTTCATCTCGGTGTCGGCCCGGCGCACGTCCTCGGCCGCTAGGTGGACGGAACCCACCTGGCCGGTCAGTGCGCGGAGCCCGGCGAAGGCGCCGGACAGTTCCGCGGTGACGGGGCCGCGGGCCTGGAGGCGGCAGCCCGCCGCCCGTGCGATGCGGTCCTGGGCGGTGTGTTCGACCACCACGTCGGCCACGAAGACGCCGGCCAGGGCGGCGGCCATCCCGGCGGTGACGAGGACGGGGGTGCGTCGGAGCTTCATTGCGCTGCGGATCCGATCTGTTTGAGCATGCCGAAGGCCTCCAGCAGGAGCGAGGAGGGCGGGGTGACGGTGAGGGTGCCGTTGGCGCGGCGCCGGCGCTGGGTGCGCAGGACGGCGCGGACGGCGGACAGGGCGGCGCCCGCGATCACCCCGGCGCGCAGGTCGGCCTCGGGGGTGTCGGCGGGGAGCCGGTTCAGCACCAGGAGAGTGAGCCGGTCCTCGAAATCGGCGAAGAGCTGCACGAGTTGGGCGGCCACCACGCGTTCGTCGCCCGCGATGGCCACCGAGTGGGTCAGGGCGGTGAGGCTGGACGCCGCGAACGGGGCCACCGCGGAGATCAGGGCGTTGCAGACCGCGTCGAGCGGATCCTCGTGCGCCGGGCGCCGGGCCAGCTCCGCCTCGACGTACGCGAACAGGTCGACGCTGTCGGGCAGGAGCAGGGCTTCCTTGCTGTCGAAGTAGCGGAAGAAGGTCCGCTCGGAGACGTTCGCGCAGGCGGCGATGTCCGCCACCGTGGTGCCCGCGAAACCGTGCTCGGCGAACAGTGCGGCTGCGCCCTCGCGCAGCAGTTTCCGGGTCCGTTCCTTCTTCCGCTCGCGCAGCCCGGAATCCGGCTCGGAATCGGGCGCAGGCGTGGGCGAGGGCGCGGAGAGGGGGGCGGCCGGATCTTGGTTCACCGTCGAAGCCTAGCAATGCCGTCACCCCTGTCAATCGTCATGACTGACAATTGTCAGTCATGACATTTTCTGCCAAGGTGCTCCGTGTCAGCCCTGACACTTCTTGGAGGCGTCGTGCATTCCCCCCTCGGCCGAACGGGCCGCCCCGGTCGCCCCGGTCGCCCGGGCCGCTTGGGCCGCCTCGGCGGCTTCTGTGCCCGTCACCCCGTCTGGGTGATCGCGGCCTGGCTCCTGGTGCTGGCCGGTGCGACGGCCGGCAGCCGGCTCGCCGCCCCGGTCTACAGCGACCAGATCAGCCTCCCCAGCACGCAGTCCCGTACCGGCGCCGATCTGCTGGCCGCGTCGGCCCCGGGGGCCGGGGACCCCAACGGACGCGTGGTCTTCCACGTGGACTCCGGCTCGACGGCCGGGCACCGCCGGGCCGTCGACGAGAGCGTGGCCCGCCTCGCGCGGATGCCCCACGTCACCGCCGTCTCCCCGGTGGTCACCAGCGCGGACGGCCGCACCGCCTACACCACGGTCTCCTTCGACCGGCAGGTCAAGACCCTCGGGCACGAGTACACCGGCACCCTCGACGCGGCCACCGCCGGGGCCCGCGCCTCGGGCGTGGAGGTCGCCTACGGCGGGGACCTGAACCAGGTGGTCCGGCCGCCGGCCGACGACAAGGCCCGCGAGGCGGCGGGCGTCCTGGTGGCCCTGCTCATCCTCCTGCTCGCCTTCGGCAGCGTCGCCGCCGCCCTGCTGCCCCTGCTCACCGCGGTGGTCGGCGTCGGCGTGGGCCTCGGCGTCGTCGGCATCGTGGCGGGGGTCGTCAGCTTCGCGACCGCCGCTCCCACCCTGGCGACCATGATCGGCCTCGGCGTGGGCATCGACTACGCGCTCCTCCTCACCACCCGCTTCCGCCAGGACCTCCTCGACGGGCACGATCCGGTCGAAGCGGCCGGCCGCACCGCCGCCACCAGCGGCCGCGCCGTCGTCGTGGCCGCCGTCACCGTCGCGGTGGCCATGCTGAGCCTGTACGCCTGCGGACTGACCTTCATCGGCCGCATGGGACTGGCCGCCACCCTCGTCGTGATCGTCACCGGAGCGGCCGCCCTGACCCTCGTGCCGGCCGCCCTGGGCCTGGTGGGACGCCGGATCGACCGTCTCGCCCTGCGCCGCCCGGTCGCCGAAACCTCCGGCGACCACGACGGCTGGCACCGCTACGCCGCCCTGGTGGCACGGCATCCGTGGAGGTTCCTGACCGCGGGCACGCTGCTCCTCGCGCTGTGCGCCGTACCGCTGTTCTCGATGCGCCTCGGCCACGTCGACGACGGCGCCGACCGGGCGGGCAGCACCACGCGCACGGCCTACGACTGGATCGCCGAGGGCGAGGGACCCGGCTTCGGCCCCGGGGCGAACGGCACCTTCCTCCTGGTGGCCGACCTCCACGACGCCTCCGCCCCGGCCGACCGGATCGGCGCCGGGCTCACGGCCGCGCTGCGGGACACGGCCGGGATAGCCGCCTTCACCCCGCTCGCGCCGACCCCGGACGGCCGCCTGCTCGTCTCCACCGTCACCCCGGCCACCGGACCGCAGAGCGCCGGCACGGGGAGCCTGTTCACGACGCTGACCGGCACCACGCTGCCCCGCGCGCTGAACGGCACCGGCGCGGAGGGCTACCTCACCGGATCCACCGCCGGCCAGCTGGACTTCCGCGACAGCGTCAAGGACCGGCTGCCGCTCATCATCGGCATCGTGCTGGCCGCCGCGCTCGTCCTGCTCACCTTCGTGTTCCGCAGCGTGGTGGTCCCGCTGAAGGCGGTCGCCCTGAACCTGTTCACCACCGCCGCGTCCTACGGGGTCCTCGTCGCGGTGTTCCAATGGGGCTGGGGGAGCGGGCTGATCGGGGTGTCGGAGCCCGTCCCCATCGAGTCGTTCGTACCGATGATGATGTTCGCGATCGTCTTCGGACTGTCGATGGACTACGAGATCTTCCTGCTCTCCGCCATCGCCACCTCCTGGCACCGCACCGGGAACAACACCCTCGCCGTCGGCACGGGCCTGGCGGCCACCGGACGGGTCATCTCCAGCGCGGCGCTCATCATGACCGCGGTCTTCCTGTCCTTCGCGGCTTCGCCCACGGTCGTGGTCAAGATGCTCGCGGTGGGCCTGGCGGTGAGCGTGATCCTGGACGCGACCGTGGTGCGGCTGGTGCTGGTCCCGTCGGCGATGTTCCTGATGGGCCGGGCCAACTGGTGGCTCCCGCCCTTCCTGGACCGGCTCCTGCCGCGGGCGCACGACGCGGACGGGGGCGTGGACACAGACGAGGGCGCAGGCGTGGAAGGAGGCACGGCCGCACACGCGGACGGGGCCGCAGGCATGCCCCCGGCACCGGCCGTGGGCACGGGCGGCCGCCGCGGTGAGGCATGATCGGGGGATGTCTGATCGCATCATCGCCGCCTGCGACGGGGCGGCCAAGGGAAATCCCGGGCCGGCCGCCTGGGCCTGGGTCATCGCCGACGTCCACGGACACCCCGAGCGCTGGGAGGCCGGGCCGCTCGGCCGGGCCACCAACAACGTGGGTGAACTCACCGCCCTGCAGCGGCTGCTGGAGGCCGTGGCCCCCGGCACGGCCGTGCAGGTGCGGATGGACTCCCAGTACGCCATGAAGGCCGTGACCCAGTGGCTCCCGGCCTGGAAGCGCAACGGCTGGAAGACGGCCGCCGGCAAGCCGGTGGCCAACCGGGAGCTCGTCGAGAGCATCGACGCCCTGCTGACCGACCGGGACGTGGAGTTCCGCTACGTCCCCGCGCACCGCGAGGACGGTGACCACCTGAACGCGATCGCCGACCAGGCGGCCAGCGACGCGGCCGTGAGCCAGGAGCCGGCCGGTACCGCCCTGGGTCACGCGTCCATGCCCGTACCGGCCCCGGCCCGCAGCACCCCGGCCCGCAGCACCTCCGCGCGCCGCCCCGCAGGGGCCGCGGCAGGCAAGAGCGCGGCCGGCAAGAGCGCGACGGCAGGCAAGGGCGCGACCGCCGGCCGGACCGGGGTGACGATCAAGGCCAAGTTCCCCGGCACCTGCCCCTGCGGGAAGCAGTACGCGGCGGGGGAGAAGATCGGCAAGCTCGGTTCGCGCTGGGGCCACCCCGACTGCGGCGGAGCCGACGCCGGATAGCTCGCGGACAGCGTCCGGCCCAGACTGATCCATTGCAATCCTTTCGTTCGAAAGAAAACGGAAGTTTCGGCTTTCCCGCGCTACGCTGACCTCGACCAGGGACGCAGTCGAGGGGAGCCCCACCGTGCACGCAGAGGAACGACAGCAGGCGATCCTGCGCCGGGTCCGCGAAGCGGGATCGATGCGCGTCACGGACTTCGCCTCGGAGCTCGGCGTGTCCGTGGTGACGGTGCGCAAGGACGTCGAAGTCCTCGCCGAGCGCGGCCTGTTGGCCCGGGTGCACGGCGGGGCGATGCTCCCCGAGGACTGGGCGCAGACCGCTCCCGCGACCGCGGCCCCGGCGGCGGCGCGCGCGGCTTCGGCCGCTACCGCCGCGGGAGCCGGGCCCGGCGCGGGGCCCGGATCCGGCCGGCCGCTGGTCCTCGGGCTGATCGTGCCCTCCTCCGCCTACTACTACCCCGAGGTGATCAAGGGGGCCCGGGAAGCGGCGGACGCCCTCGGGGTACGGCTGACCCTCGCCGTGTCCACGTACGACGTGGACACCGAGAAGGCCCAGGCCGCGCGGATGGTCGAGGACGGCGTCGACGGGCTGCTGCTCGCGCCCTCCGCCGGCGAGGGCAAGCCGGGCGGCCAGTGGTACGAGGAGCTCGGCGTGCCCGTCGTGCTGATCGAGCGCCGCCCCGAACAGCAGGCCTCCGCGGCCGAGCACGTCGGCACCGACCACGGGTACGGAGCCAGGCTGGCGGTGAGCCACCTCCTGGACGCGGGGCGCCGCAGGATCGCCCTGGTCATGCGCGGCGGGACGCCCACCGCACCCTGGATCAGGAAGGGTTACTTCGCGGCGATGGAGGAGGCCGGCCCCGAGGCCGCCGGGCACGCGCTCTTCCTGGACCTCGCGGAGTACGGGGCCGGCGAGCCCGCTTACGAGCAGGTGGTGGACGCCTTCGTGGCAGCGGTGCGGGAGGGCCGCGTCGACGCCGCCCTGGTCCATCCCGACCACGAGGCCATGGTGCTCATGCAGCGGCTGCGCAGCGCCTCGCTGGCCGTACCGGGAGATGTCGCACTGGTCTCGTACGACGACGAGGTGGCCTCCCTGGCCGACCTGCCGCTGAGCGCGGTGGCGCCCTCGAAGCACGAAGTCGGTGTCACGGGCGTGGAGTTGCTCGTGCGCCGCCTGCGCGAGCCGGGCCGGCCCAGACGGCGGATCGCCATCCTTCCCGAGCTGCGGGTGCGGGCCTCCAGTGAGGTCCCGGGGGCAGAGGCCTAACCGTTACTTGGCTTTCCTTTCTCAAAGTTTCGTTTTCTATTGACTCGCTTCTCCTCTGGCCGAATGATGTGCATCACCTCGCCGCATCCACGGCTCGCACCTGAGGAGCAGAGCAGTGAAGCTCACTTCCCGTACCTCCCGCGCCGCCCTCGCCACTGTCTCGCTGGCCTTCCTCGCCACTGCCTGCGGTGGGAGCGAGGGCGCCGCGCCGAAGGCCGAAGCCCCCAAAGAGCCGGTGAACCTGACCTATTGGGGCTGGACCGGCGGCGCCCAGCAGGTGGTGGACGCCTTCAACGCGTCCCACCCGAACATCAAGGTCACCTTCTCGGCCATCACCGGCGGCCCGGACGGATACGCCAAGATCAGCAACGCGATCAAGGCCGGGAACGCCCCCGACGTCGCGGGCATCGAGTACCCGACCCTCCCCGAATTCGTCAGCCAGGGCTTCCTGGAGGACATCACCGCACCGGCCGGCGCCACCGTGAAGGCGAAGTTCCCCCAGGGAGTCCAGGACCGGGTCGTCCTCGGCGGCAAGACCTGGGCCGTGCCGTACGACGCCACGCCGAACCTCCTCTACTACCGCAAGGACCTCTTCAAGAACGCGGGCGTCGAAGTCCCCAAGACCTGGGACGAGTACAAGACGGCCGCCGAGAAGATCAAGGCCTCCGACAAGAACGTGCGCATAGGCGGCTGGGGCAACGACGACGCGCCCCTGCTGGCGGCGCTCTCCTGGCAGGCGGGTGCCAAGTGGTACGGCACCGAGGGTGACGGCTGGAAGGTCGGCATCAACGACGCCCCTTCGCAGAAGGTGGCCTCGTACTGGCAGGGCCTGGTCAAGGACGACCTGGTGATGAACCTGAAGATCAACGGCCCGGAGTTCGCGAAGGCCAAGGCCGACGGGGTCATGGCCAGCTTCATCGGCGCCTCGTGGAGCGCGGGCGGCACGATGACGGCCCTGGCCAAGGACTCGGGCAAGTGGGGCGTCGCTCCGCTGCCGCACTGGGGCACCCCGGCCACCGGCATGTTCGGCGGCACCAGCTACGCCGTCACCAAGGGCAGCAAGCACGTCAAGGAAGCCGCCGAGTTCGCCACCTGGGCGGCCACCAGCCCCGAAGGCGTCAAGGCCCGCCTCAGCAGCCTGAAGGCGCCGAGCAGCAGCCTGCCCGCCAGCCCCGAACTGCGTCCGATCGCCGCCGCGGCCTTCGACGACAAGGGCTTCTTCGGCGGCGACAAGGTCTACGAGATCGCCGGTGCGCAGGTCGACACCATCGTCCCGGGCTGGGTCTGGGGGCCGGTGCAGACCGCCACCAACACCGCCATCCAGGACGCCGGCCTCAAGGGCACCCTGACCGACGGACTCGCGGCCGGCCAGACGGCCGCCGAGGCGGCCATCAAGGGCCGCGGGCTCAACCTCGCGAAGTAGGCGCCGCGCGGGGCCCGAAGCCCTCCCGGCACCCCGGGCCCCGCTCCCGCCCCGTCCCCCTGCGCAGCCCTTCCCCGTCCGTTCCTCCGCAGCGCACCACCAAGGAGATCCGGTGGCAGCACCACTCACTCGTTCCGCGCGCGGCGCCGCCCCCGTGCACCGGCCAGGCCAGGGCAGGGCGGTGCTCGTCTTCCTCGGCCCGTTCTTCCTGCTCTTCACCGCGGTCCTGATCCTGCCCGTCGCGTACGCGCTCTGGATGAGCTTCTTCACCGAGCAGTCCTCCGGCCTCGGATTCGGCGGCACCGAACGGGTCTTCAGCGGGCTCGGGAACTACACCAAGGCCCTCGGCGACGACGGCTTCACCACCTCCTTCCTGCACGTGGCCGCGTACTGCGCCGTGTACATCCCGGTGATGATCGGAGCGGCGCTCGCCCTGGCCCTCCTCGTCGACTCGGCCGCGGCCAGGGCCAAGCGCCTGGTCCAGTTCGCCGTCTTCATGCCGCACGCGGTCCCCGGACTGATCGCGGCGATCATCTGGACCTACCTCTACACCCCCGGCCTGAGCCCGGTCCTGGACTGGATCGAAGCGGCGGGCGGGCAGTGGGACTTCTTCGCCCCGGGCAGCGTCCTGCCCTCGCTCGTGAACATCGCGGCCTGGCAGTGGATCGGCTACAACATGATCATCTTCTTCGCCGCGCTGCAGGCCGTGCCCCGCGAGGTCATCGAAGCGGGCGTCATGGACGGCGCCGGAGAACTGCGCATCGCCCTGCGGATCAAACTGCCGATGATCCGCTCCGCCGTGTTCCTCACGCTCCTGTTCACCTGCGTCGGCGTGGTCCAGATCTTCGGCGAGCCGATGCTCCTCTCGAAGCGGTCCGGCTCCATGGGCTCGGACTGGTCCCCGATGATGTTCATCTACAAGGCGGCCTTCGAGCGGCACGACTACGGCCTCGCCTCCGCCGCCTCCCTCATCGTGGCCCTCGTCGCCGGCACCCTCTCCTACGTCGTCACCCGGATCGGAAAGCGAGGTGACTCGGCATGAGCACCAAGACCGCCCCCTCCGCCGCCCCGCCCGAGGCCGCCCCCGGCGCCGAGCAACCCCCCGCATCCGGAGCCCGGCCCGCCCGCCAGGCCGGGCGGAACCGGACCGGCAGGCCGCGCCGGAGCAGCGCGATGGCCTCCAGGGCCGTGGTCAACACCGTGCTCCTGGTCGCGGTCCTCTACACCCTGATGCCGCTGACCTGGCTGCTGATCGCCGCCACCAAGAACCACGCCGACCTCTTCGGGACCGCCGGCTTCGGCTTCGGCGAGTTCCACCTCATCGACAACCTCCGGGCCGTCTTCAGCCACGACGACGGCATCTTCGGCCGCTGGCTGCTCAACAGCCTCCTCTACTCCGTCGTCGGATCCCTGGCGTCCTCGCTGATCAGCGTCGCCGCCGGATACTGCTTCGACAAGTACGAGTTCCGCGGCAAGGGCGCGCTCTTCGGCCTGGTCCTGACCGGCACGCTCGTACCGAGCGTCGTCATCACCCTCCCGCAGTACCTCCTCGCCTCCGAGGTCGGGATCGTCAACACCTACTGGTCGGTTCTCATCCCGGCCCTCGTGAACCCCTTCGGCGTCTACCTGGCCCGGGTCTTCTCCGAGGGCTACGTGCCCGGCGAGGTCCTCGAAGCCGCCCGCATCGACGGTGCGGGCGAGCTGCGCGTCTTCCGGTCGATCTCGCTGCCGATGCTCCTGCCCGGCTTCATGACCCTCTTCCTCTTCTCCTTCACCGCGAGCTGGAACAACTTCTTCGGCCCGCTGGTCATGCTCAACGACCAGCACCTGTACCCGGCGGTCCTCGGCATCTACAGCTGGAACCAATTCGTGGTCCAGCAACCGGAGTTCTACGCCCTCGCGATCACCGGATCCCTGGTCGCCGTCATCCCGCTGGCCCTCGCCTTCATCGGCCTGCAGCGGTTCTGGCGCTCCGGCCTCTCGGCGGGAGCACTCAAGTGACGAACCCCGACCCGGCCCGCGAGCCCGGTGGGCTCCGCAAGCCCCGCACCCTTCTCGTCATGAGCCCCGACACGAAGGCGGCCCTCCTCGACGAGCAGGCCCTCGCCCGGCTCGGCGCCACCGCGCTCCTGGACCCCGGCCTGCTGGTCACCGACTTCGCCGCGGCCGACCCCGTGCGGCTGCGCGAAGCCGAGGTCCTGCTCACCGGCTGGGGCTGCCCGCCCCTCACCGAGCAGGCCCTCGACCTCCTCCCGGCCCTGCGCGCGGTGGTGCACACCGCCGGAACCGTGAAGGGCCTGATGACGGAGGCGGCCTGGCGGCGCGGGCTGCGCGTCACCAGCGCGGCCGAGGCCAACGCCCGGCCCGTCGCGGAATTCACCGTCGCCGCGATCGTCTTCGCCAACAAGCGCGTCCTCACGACCGCCCGGGCCTACCGGGAGGCCCGCACCCAGCTCGATCCGCTCACCCTCTACCCCGCCATCGGCAACTACGGCAGGACCGTCGGCATCATCGGCGCCTCGCGCATCGGCCGCCGCGTCATCGAGCTGCTGCGCTCCTACGACGCCCACGTGCTGGTCCACGACCCCTACCTGGACGGCGACGAAGCGAGGGCCCTGGGGGTCGAACCGGTCCACCTGGACGAACTGATGGGCCGCAGCGACGTGGTGACCGTGCACGCGCCGCAGACCCCCGAGACCCGCCACCTCGTCGACGCCCGGCGCCTCGCCCTCATGCGCGACGGCGCGACCCTCGTCAACACCGCGCGCGGCACGCTGGTCGATACGGACGCGCTCACCGCGGAGCTGGTCTCCGGCCGGCTGCACGCCGTCCTCGACGTCACCCACCCCGATGTCCTGCCGGCCGCATCACCGCTCTACGACCTGCCGAACGTGCTGCTCACCCCGCACATCGCCGGATCCCTCGGAAACGAACTCGGACGCCTCGCGGCCTGCGCCGCCGAGGAGTTGGAGCGGTACGCCCGAGGACTCCCCTTCGCCTACGCCGTCCACCCGGCGAGCCTGGCCCACTCGGCCTGAACGACCCGCCACCGACCCTCCGGAAACCCACATGACGCTCGGTCCCGACGGCCCCGTCGCCGCCACCCCTCTCGCGCCCACGCCGGGGCAACTCGCCTGGCAGGAAGCCGGATTCGGGATCTTCCTGCACTTCGGCATCAACACCTTCAACGGCGTCGAGTGGAGCGACGGGACCCTGGACCCGGCCACCTTCCGGCCCGCGCGGCTCGACGCGCGCCAGTGGGTCCGTACCGCCACCGAGGCCGGGGCGAAGTACGTCGTGCTGACCGCCAAGCACCACGACGGCTTCTGCCTCTGGCCGACCGACACCACCGCCTACTCCGTGGCCTCCTCGCCCTGGAAGGACGGAGCGGGCGACGTGGTCGCCGAACTGGCCGAGGCCTGCGGGGAGGCGGGCCTCGGCCTCGGGCTGTACCTCTCGCCCTGGGACCGCAACGCGGACTGCTATGAGGAGCCCACCGCCTACGACTCCTTCTACCTCCGCCAGCTCACCGAACTCTGCACCCGCTACGGCCCGTTGTGCGAGCTGTGGTTCGACGGGGCGGGCTCCGAGGGGCGCACGTACGACTGGGACGCCGTCATGGCCGTCGTCGACCGGCACCAGCCGGACGCCATGGTCTTCAACATGGGGCGTCCCACGATCCGCTGGGTCGGCAACGAGGAGGGGCTCGCCGCCGATCCCTGCCGCTACGTCACCCACTCCACGGGCATCAGCCTGTACGACGACGGCCGCACCGGGCTCGACACGGCCGCCTACCTGCCGCCGGAGTGCGATGTCCCCCTCCGCGGCGACTGGTTCTGGCAGCCGGGGAACCATGACACCCTCAAGACTCGTGAGGAGCTGCTGGAGATCTGGTACTCCTCGGTGGGGCTGGGCGCCGGCCTGCTCCTGGGTGTCCCGCCCGACCGGCGCGGGCTCATCGACGACGCCGACCGGGAGCGACTCCTCGCGTTCACCGCGGAGTTGGGGCGGCGGCTCAAGGATCCCGTCACCGCCGTCCTCACGGCCGACGGAGACGATCTCCTCGCGGACTTCGGCCGGCCCGTCCGCGTGGACCACGTGGAGCTGCGCGAGGACCTCGCGCGAGGGCAGCGCGTGGACGGCCACGAGGTCTGGGCCGACGGCCGGCCCATCGCCTCCGGCCACACGGTGGGGGTACGGCGCGTCCACCGGGTGGAGCCCCGCACCGTGCGGGAACTGCGGATCCGGCTGACCGGAACCGGGGCCCGGCTGACCTCGGTGACGGCGGCAGGGCCACCGCCCGAAGTCACCGGGCCCCCGCCCGAGGCAGCCGAAGCCCCGCCCGGGGTCAGCTGATCTGCCAGCGCTCGTAGACCGAACCGCTGTTGGACTGCTGGCTCGCCAGGGCCCCGTCCGCGCCGGACGCGGTGGTCAGGAGCAGCCCGCTCTTCTTGTTGGCCACCGCGTACTCGCCGGAGCCGAGCGGGGTGACCAGCCAGCGCTGGCTGTCGGCGCTGCCGCAGGCGGTCTGCACCACGGCCGCACCCGGGGCGGTGGAGCCGCCCGCCACGTCCGCGCAGAGCCCGGAGGTGCCGTTGGCCATCGTGTAGCTGCCGTCGCCGGTGAGCGTCAGCCGCCACTGCTGGTTGGGGCCGCCGTGCGGGGTCCAGGTGATCAGCTGGGTGCCGGATGCGGTGGAGCTCGCCGGGTCGTCGAGCGCCTTCCCGGCCGCGGTGAGGGTCCGGGTCCCGCTCAACTGGCCCCCGTACACCTCGAACTCGTACAGCGAGTAGCCGTAGGTCGTGCCGCGCTGGGTTCCGTACACCCGGATGTAGCGGCCGGAGTCGGACAGGCCGGTCAGGTCCTGGACCCCGCCGGTGCCCATGGTCGTGGAGTACAGGGTGCGCCAGGTGCTCTGGTCGTCGGAGACCTGGATCTGGAAGCCCTTCCCGTACGCGGCCTCCCAGCGCAGCACGACCCGGTTGACGGCCTGGGCGGAGCCGAGGTCCACCTGCAGCCACTGCGGGTCGGTGTACGCGCTCGACCACCGGGTTCCCGGATCGCCGTCCGTCGCCAGCGCGGCCGGGAAGTTCGCGGTCTCGGTACCGGACGCGGTGGTGGGGCGGTTGCGGGCGAGGTTGCCCGGCTGGGCGACCCCCGGCCAGGAGGGGTGGTGCCCGATCGCGGCCACGATCGGCGTGAACGCCGCGTAGGTGGCCACCGGCTTCGGCGAACCCCAGGTCTGCTGGGCGAGCCCGCGCAGCGGGTACATGATGCCGGCGGCGATCTGCGTCTCCGTCTCGGCGTTAGGGTTGTCGCACCACACGTGGATCAGCGAACCGCGGTTCCTCGCGGGGTCGCCGATGGTGGTGCCACCCTCGAACCGGTCCGGGGTCCAGGTCTCGTACATCCACTTGGTGTCCGGCTTCGCGCCGCCGAGCACGTAATAGGTGGGCGTCCAGGACTCGTTGGCGACCGTGTACCCGGCGTTGACCAGCTGCTGGGGGGTGAGCCCGTAGCTGTACCAGTACTCGACGAGGATCCGGGCGTCGGGGGAGACGGTTCCGTCCCCGGCCTTGATGCCGTCGTTCCACATCCGGGTGGTCTTGCCGGCCGCGCGGACCAGGGAGTCCGACCAGTTCACGAACCCGTAGTAGGTGTCCTTGGCGGTGGCGTTCGCGCCGTAGTGGGCGCGGGCGTAGGTGAGCAGCTGCGGGTACCGGGCGTAGTCCGTGACGTACTCGTCGGCGCCGATGTGCCAGTACGGAGCCGGGAACAGCGGCAGGTACTCCTCGATCAGGTCCTTGACGAGCGTGTACGTACCGGGCAGGGACAGGTCGATGAACTCGGAACTGGCCGTGCCCGAGGAGTCCTTGAGCCTGAGCTCCGGGTGGGCGGCCAGGATCTGGTTCATGTGCCCCGGGGTGTCGATCTCGGGCACGATCGTGACGTGGTACTTCTGGCCCAGCGCGACCAGGTCCGCGATCTCCTGCTTGGAGTAGTGGTCGGCGGAGACGATCTCCGGGTGCGTCGAACTCTCCAGGCGGAAGCCGAAGGTGTCCGACAGGTGGAAGTGGAAGTAGTTGAGCTTGAGGTAGGCCAGCTCCTTGATGTGCTGCTTGACCCAGTCGACCGTGAAGAACTTCCGCCCCTGGTCGATCATCAGCCCGCGTTCGGCCTTGGTCGGCCAGTCCACCGCCGTGCCGGCCGGCACGGAGGCCGACTGGTGCAGCAACTGCAGCACGGTACGGGTGCCGTTGAAGGCTCCGGCGTCGGTCCCGGCCTGGATGGCGAGCGAGGGGCCGACGGTCATCCGGTACCCCTCGGCCGGGAGGGAGCCGTCGCCCAGGCTCAGGGAGATGTCGCCGGGGGAGGGGCTCCCGGTGACGACGGCCACGGGACGCCCGGCCAGCGCCTGCAAGTCCTCGGCGAACGTGGCCGCTTCGTCGGAGAGCTGCGCGGTGTGGGCGGGATCGACGACGATCCGGCTGGTGCTCGTGAAGCCGTACGCCCCGCTGCCGGCCGTCCACTGCCGCAGGGCCGGCACGGTCTGCGGCGGCGCGGCGGCGACGGCCGCCCCGGCCCGCAGGGGCGCGGCCCCGGCGGCGGAGGGCAGGGACAAGGCGGCCAGTGCCAGGGCGGAGGCGGTCAGGAATCTGAGCAGACGCATGGCGAGTCCCCAGGTGTTCACGGCGGCATCCCCCTCCGGCCGTGACTGCCGGAGGGAGTGGCCACAGTGCAACGTAGTGACAGGTCTATGTCAATAGATGCTCGAAGCGACGGCCGAATGAGCATCATCGAGCATCCGCCTCCGAATCACTGCGAGCCGGCCGCCCCCGGGACCGCCCCCGATACCGCCACCGGCGACGATCCGCCCGCGACGGACAACCGGGGCGCTCCGGTCCCGTCCGCGGGGACGCTCCAGACGTCGCTCGCGCGACCGTCCGCACCCGGCAGGGCGTAGGCGACCGTCCCGTCGTCCGTCCAGGCCGCCTGGTCGTCCACGCCGCGGGTCTCGGCGAGCGCGGTCTCGGCCATCGTCCGCAGATCGAGGACGTACAGCCGCCAGGGCGCGGCCGGATCGTCGGACACCTTCTTCTTGAAGGCGATCCGGGTGCTGTCGGGTGACAGGGAGGGGCATTCGACGTTCTCCCGCAGCGTCCTCGCCGACCAGTCGGACATGTTCCCCTCGACGAGGTACGTACGCCCCTTCGTGGAGACGGTCGCGTAGAAGCGGCTGTCGTCCCGGGCGAAGCTCACGCCCCAGTAGTTGACGTCGGGGGAGTGGTACCGGACACCGTCGACGGTGAGCGGTATCTCCTCCAGGGACTTCACCAAGTACCCCGTGCGCAGGTCCAGTACGGCCGTCCGCGTGGAGAAGCCCGTGGTGGAGTACGAATCGCCGCTGGCGAACACCGTCCAGGCGAGCATCTTCCCGGACGCGGACACCCGGGCCCGGGTAGGAACGCCCGGCACGGTTGTCCGGCTCACCTCGCGCAGACTCCGGTCGAGGACGACGGCGTACGTCTTCGGCAGGACCCCGGGCTCGGCGCGCAGGCAGAGCGCGGTGCCCCCGGCGGCGTGGAACCGGTCGCAGACGGGGCCGCCCGCCGTCCGCTCGGCCGTGCCCGCCGCCGCGCTGAGGGGCTGGTGAGCCACCCGGCCCGTGGCGGAGTCCCGGAAGTACAGGGCGGGGCCGCCGAGGGCGAAGGAGGCGTCGGCGCCGCCCCGTTGGCCGCCGGGCCGGTGCCCGGCGTGCAGGGCGTACCCGGTGGCGGAACCCGCCAGGAGGAGGACCGCGGCGACCGTGACGGCGGTACGGGCCCGGGCGCCGAGGCGGCGTGCGGGCGCCGGCCCGGTGAGCGGTGGGGTCATGAGGTGCTCCTCTGGCTGGTGAGGGGTTCTGCGGGCTCCGCGGCCTGGGCTCCCGGAACCCCCGCGCCGCCCGGATCGCGCGGCAGCAGCGCCCAGCCGCCCGCCAGCGCGGCCAGCAGCACCGCCGTCGCCCCGCACAGCGCGGGCCGCGGCCCCCACACCGTCCACGCGGCGCCGAAGCCCGCCGCGGCGAGCATCCGGGCCAGGGCCTGGCCGGTCTGGAGTACGGCCAGCCCGCCCGCCCGGCCCCCGGCGGGCAGCACCGGCCCGGCGAGGGCCATCAGCACCCCGTCGGTGGCCGCGTAGAACACCCCGAGCAGGGCGAGGACGGCCGCGAGGAGCAGCGGGACCGGCCCGCCGGCCGGGGCGAGCAGGACCAGGTAGGCGCCGAACAGGGCGAGGTGCCCGTACAGGAACGGCAGCCGGCGCCCGACCCGGTCGGCGATCCGGCCCACCGGGACGGCCAGCAGCAGGTAGCCCGCGGCCGCCCCGAGCGGCAGCAGGGGGAACCAGCCCGGGTCCAGCCCCAGGCGGCGCTGGAGCAGCAGGTAGACGAAGGCGTCGCCGATGGTGGCGCCGCCGAGCAGGGCGGCGGCGCCCAGGATCCGCCGGAAGCCGGGGTCGCGCAGCGCCCCGAAGGCCGTTCCCCGGACGCGAGTCGGGCCGGGTGCGGCCGGCCTTGCGGGCGGCGTTGCAGGCGGCCTTGCGGGCGGCCGTTGGTGGCCGGGAACGTAGAGGACCAGCAGCAGCACGCCGAGCAGACCGGCGCAGAAGCTGGCGACGAACACCGCGTCGTACGCGCCCGCGGTGACCCGGAGCAGGGCGAAGGCGGCGAGCGGTCCGAGCAGGGCCCCGGTGGTGTCCATGGCCCGGTGCACGCCGAAGGACCGGCCGAGTTCCTCGGGAGGACTGCTGAGGGTGATCAGCGCGTCGCGGGGCGCCGTACGGATGCCCTTGCCGACCCGGTCGGCGGCCAGGGCCGCCGCGATCCCGCCGGTGGCGCCGCCCGCGAGCAGCAGGCCGAGCCGGGAGCAGGCCGAGACGGCGTAGCCGATCCCCGCGACGTGCTTGTAGCGGTGGCCGCGGTCGGCGAGGTGCCCGCCGAGCAGCCGTACGACCGCGCCGCCCGCTCCCATCAGCCCGTCCAGGAAGCCGAATTGGAGGGGAGACAGGCCGAGTCCGAGGACGAGGTAGAGCGGGAGCACCGCGCTGACCATTTCGGAGGAGACGTCGGTGACGAGGCTGACCGTACCGAGCGCGAGGACGGCGGCGGGGACGCGCCGGCCCGCCCCCGCGATGGGGGGCGGGGCCGGCGCGGCCCGGCGGCCGGTGGTGGCCAGGTACATCAGTGGCAGGTGTACTTCGGGCTGGTGTCCTTCGTCGTCCCGTCGGTGGCGACGTAGTTCCAGCTGTAGCCGGAGTCGGTGAAGTCCAGCTTCAGGACCCCGTAGGTACCGCTGATCCGCTTCTGGCTGTTGGGCTGGACGTTCTCGATGTCGTACGGTTCGGCGCCTCCCATGCCGCCGACGATCTCGGTGATCCCGTCCGCGGTGGCCTTCCCGTTGGGGTCCTGCGGGGCGAACCGCTCGTAGTGGTGGTCGTGCCCGTTCAGTACGAGGTCGGCCTTGGCGCCGTACAGGATGTTCCAGACGGGCTTGCTCACCGGGTCGTTGCCGTGGCCGCCGGAGGAGTACAGGGGGTGGTGCCAGTAAGCGGCGATGCAGCCCTTGGAGTTCGCGGCGAGATCCGCCTTGAGCCAGTCGATCTGGGCCTTCTGGTCGAAGGAGTTGGAGTCGAGCGCGATGAAGTGCCAGTTGCCCTCGTCGAAGCTGTAGTAGCTCTTGCCCTGGGGGTAGGCGACGGCGCCGAAGTACGCCTTGTAGCCGGCGAGCGGTCCGGCCGGGTCGTAGGTCTCGTGATTGCCGGGCACGGGGCGGGTCCTGTCCTTGAACGCGCCCCACGAAGTGTCGTAATACGCCCGGTAGTCGGAGATCCGGGCGTCGTCGTACTGGTTGTCGCCCATCGTCAGATAGAACTTAGGGTTGATCTTCTGGGCCTGCGCCGCGGTCTTCGGGTGGGCGCAGGAACTGTCCGAGGCGGTGCACTGGGCGGCGATGTCACCGGCGGCGACCACGGTGAAGGCGCCGGCCGGCGGGGGCGTCCCGCCGTCGGGGGTGCCGTACACCTCGACCTCGTACAGGGAGTAGCCGTAGGCGGTGCCGCGGGCGGTTCCGTACACGCGCAGGTAACGGCCCTTGCCGGACAGGCCGGTCCAGTCGTCGGTGCCGCCGTTCCCGGCCGTCTCGCTGGCGAGCCGGGTCCAGGTGGCGCCGTCGGCCGAGATCTCGACCCGGTACGCCTTGGCGTACGCAGCCTCCCAACGCAGGGCCACGCGTGTGACGTTGACGTTCGCGCCCAGGTCGACGCGGATCCACTGCGGGTCCTTGCCCTCGACGCTGGCCCACCGTGTGGTGGAGCTGCCGTCGAAGGCGTTCTGCGCCCCGAGGCCCGAACTCTCCGCGGAGGACGCCGTGGCGGGCTTGCCGCGCGAGATGAGGGGGTCGGCGGCGGCGTCGGCCCGATCCGGATGGGCGAGCAACAGGGCGCCTACGAGAAGGAGTACGGCGGTGATGACCACGCCGACCGTGCGGCGCGACGTATCGGCATGAGGCGTGCTTGGGGTGTTCAGGCGCATTCCTGACTCCCTGGCCTGGTGGGTGGCGAGAGCTGGCACCGGTACGAGACCCTGCGCCCCCGCCCGGTTCGGGGCAGGGACGGGCACGGTCCCGGCGGCCGGGTCAGAGCTCTCGCTGAGCGCGTCATGCCCGCGGATGCGGGCACCGCGCCGAGCCGCCGAAGCGGGATGCTAGCAAACAGGAAACTTTCCTACCAGTGATGCGCGGCCGGAGTTCCAGACGCGCTCAGGAGATGGCGTACCACTGGCTGGCCCAGCCGGTGTTGATGGTGCTCGTGGACTGCTCGGCGAGGTTCACGCTCGCGGGGAGCGAGGTCTGGCCGGTCAGGACGGTGCTGTAGCGCAGGCTGGGCGGGTTCAGCCCCGCGTTCACCGAGATCCCGGCGCCCGTGGCCTTCAGCGTGAGGGCGTTCGTGGCCCAGCTGCCGTTGAGGAGGAGGGCGACGAAGTAGGTGCCGGGGGCGGCGGTGAACGGTTTGGCGAGGGGGAACGGCTTGGCTATCGCATCGGTCATGAGCTGCGGGGAGACGTCCGCGGTGGACCCGACCAGGGTGCCCTTGGCGTCGTACACGCCGAGGTAGCAGTCGGACAGTTGGGCGTTCGGGTCGATGCCGGCCAGCCCCAGCCAGATGTTGGACCAGGTGAGCTGCTCGCGCAGCACCATCCGGACCAGGGTGATCCGTCCGCCGACCCCGGCCGCGGACTGGGCGGTGACGTGCCCCGCGTCGTTCGGATCCCCGGTCCAGGCCAGCAGGTTCTGGTCCTGCGGCCGCGGCCCCTCGAACCCGCCCCCGGCCGGCACCGGGGCGGCCGACACCGCTCCCGGCTTTCCGGCCGTGTTCCCCTCGGGCACCGAGCAGCCGGACAGGACGAGGGCCGCCGCGAGCAGGGCGGCGAGGCCCGCCGAAGCGGTGGTGGTACGGGTGCGCATGGTCCCCCCATGTGGTGCTTGTACGAAGGAGGCCATGGTCACACGGGCTGCGTGCGGTCCCGTACGCAGCCCTGCCGGTCCTCGCGGGCCCCTTCGGCCCACTCTGTCAGAGGGTGCGCAGGGCCAGGATCAGCACGGCGGGCGGAAGGAACGGGGTGCGCAGGTGGACCAGCGCGGTCCGGGTCATCCCCAGGTCGAAGGGACGGGACAGCCTCCGACGGGACCGCCTCCGACGGGACCACCCCCGACCGGACCGCCCCCGGTCACTGGCCCACCCTCCCGTCGACGCACTCGCGCAACAGGTCGGCGTGCCCGCAGTGCCGGGCGTACTCCTCGATCCGGTGCACCATGAGCTCCCGCACCGCGATGCGGTCCTTGCCCAGCCGCTCGCCCAGATCCGGATGCCCGGCCAGCGCCGCGTCGGTCACGCCCTGCTCGCGCTCCAGGTCGGCGTACGCACCGTCGACCACGGCCCGGTCGGCGACGGCTCCCTCGAAGTCCCCGTCGCGCACCCCGTACAGCTTCGGCAGCGGCTCGCCGTCGGTGATCCAGTTCTGCCAGTCCCGTTCGACCTCGGCGAGGTGCCGCAGGAGGCCGAGCAACGACATCGTCGACGGCGGCACCGCCCGGCGGGCCAGCTGCTCCGGATCCAGGCCCTCGCACTTCATCCGCAAGGTCAGGCGGTAGTCGGTGAGGAAGTCCTGGAGGGTCGCGAGCTCACCGTCCGTACTGTTCCCGCCGCTGTTTCGGGGGTCGTCGTCCGGGTCCACCCACATGTCGGGATAGATGGTCGCCCGCGTCCATCGCTCGCCTCGTTCACTCATGCGGTCCATGCTCGTCCGCCGGGGAACGGCTCGCCAGCGGATTTCTCCCGGAACGCAGAATGGCAAGGAGGTGTTCCCACTCCTTGCCACTCTCAACTTATAGCGCACCGGGGGGCTTGCGGCAAGGCCCTGGTGGTGACGCAGAATCACCGACCGAAGGCGAAACCTGTGGAAATGGTGATGGCGTGATGACTGCGGTGCCCCAGACGACCGAAACTGCCGACGCGCCGGGCGCGACCGACCTGACCGACCTGACCGACGCGGCCGACCTGACCGATGCGGACGCCGGGACCGATGCGACCGCCGCGACCGACGTGATCGTCGTCGGCGGCGGGCCGACCGGCCTGATGCTGGCCGCCGAGCTCCGCCTGCACGGCGTCCGCGTGGTCGTGCTGGAGAAGCTGACCCGGCCGTCCGGAGAGTCCCGCGGCCAGGGTCTGCACACCCGCAGCGTGGAGCTGATGGACCAGCGCGGCCTGCTGGACCGCTTCCTCGCCGTCAGCGAGAAGTTCCAGGTCGGCGGCCTGTTCGGCGGTGTCATGAAGCCGTGGCCGGACCGGCTGGACACGGCGCACCCCTACGGCCTCGCCGTCCCGCAGCCCGTCACCGAGCGGCTGTTGGGCGAGCACGCCGTCGAGGTCGGTGCCGAGATCAGGCGCGGCTGCGAGGCCGTGGGCCTGAGCCAGGACGAGGACGGGGTGACGGTCGAGCTGGCGGACGGTACGCGCCTGCGCTCGCGCTACCTCGTCGGATGCGACGGCGGCCGCAGCGCGGTGCGCAAACTGCTCGGCGTCGGCTTCCCGGGGGAGCCCGCCACGGTCGAGACCTTGCTGGGGCAGATGGAGGTGACCGCGGACGCGGAGACGATCGCCGCCGTCGTCGCGGAGGTCAACAAGACCCAGCTCCGCTTCGGCGTCCACGCGGGCGAGGACGGGTCCTGCCGCATCATCGTTCCCGCCGACGGCGTGTCCGAGGACCGCAGCGCGCCGACCCTGGAGGAGTTCAAGCAGCGGCTACGGGCCTTCGGGGGAACCGACTTCGGGGTGCACTCGCCGCGCTGGCTGTCCCGCTTCGGCGACGCCACCCGGCAGGCCGAGCAGTACCGGGTCGGCCGGGTCCTGCTGGCCGGCGACGCGGCACACATCCACCCGCCGACCGGCGGCCAGGGACTCAACCTCGGCGTGCAGGACGCCTTCAACCTCGGCTGGAAGCTCGCCGCCGCCGTCAACGGCTGGGCCCCGCAGGATCTCCTCGACAGCTACCACGCCGAACGCCACCCGGTGGGCGCCGCCGTACTGGACAACACCCGCGCCCAGATCACGCTGATGGGGAGCGATGCCGGTCCCACCGCACTGCGGAAGCTGTTCGCGAAGCTGATGGACTTCGAGGAGGTGAACCGGTACGTGACGGGGATGATCACCGCGGTCGAGATCCGCTACGACTTCGGCGAGGGCCACGAACTGCTCGGCCGCAGGCTGCGGGACGTACAGCTGAAGCGGGGGCGCCTCTACGAGCTGATGCACGCCGGCCGCGGCCTCCTGCTCGACCAGACGGGCCGGCTCTCGGTCTCCGGACGGGAGGACCGCGTCGATCACGTGGTCGACGTCAGTGAGGAACTGGACGCACCCGCCGTGCTGTTGCGCCCCGACGGCCACGTCGCATGGGCCGGGGAGCACCAGCAGGACCTGGACCCCCACCTGCAGAAGTGGTTCGGCGCCGCCACGCCCTGACTGCGCCGAGGGTACCTCCGCGGTTCCTCGGCCGTGTCCGCAACGGTCGGGGCGAGGCCGGCGAGCCGGTCCCCGGTTTCATCCGGTACGGCTGACGGATATCTTCGGGCCATGTTGATCACCGCGTGCATGTGCGACTCGGTGAAGCTGCCGGGTGGGGACGCACTCGTCAACGGCTTCGCCTTCGAGGGGCGTGGGGACGGCCCGCGCCGTGCCCTCCTCCGCAAGGGGCGGGAGCTGCAGGTCTACAACCTGCACGAGCTCTTCGCGGGGGAGCGCGCACCGGCCGCCGTCTTCCCCTTCCCCTGGCCGGGCTGGGAACACGGTGTCCACTCGGTGAGCCCCGACGGCTCGTTCGCGGTGTTCTCGGGCCAGCGCTCCGTAAGAGCCGTGGGCGCGGACGGGACAACGCTGTGGGAGTACCGGCACGGCTGCTGGGGGCGCGTACTCGGCCACGGACACACGGGCGAGGACCAGGAGGTGTGCCGCGGACTCGAACATGGATCCTGCCGGGTCTCCGACGACGGCCGGCTCGTCTGGGCGCACGTGGTGACGGGCCCGGAGGGAGAGGGAACGGAAGAGGGAGCGGACGGGGGAGCGGAAGGCCGGGAATGCTGGCTCGTCCTGGACGCCCGCGACGGACGCGAACTGGCCCGGCTGCCGCTGGACGGCGCGGCCGCGGGTTCACACCACCTCTCCCACCCCGACGGCGTCCACATGGGTCTGTGCATCGGCATGGGCCAGGACGGCATCCTGCTGCACTGGGCGCGCTGGAACGGCGAAACCCTGACCGGCTGGGACCTCAACGCAGCCATGGACCGCATCCTGGCGGACGTCCACACCGGCCTCCCGGGCTTCCTGACGGTCGAGCACTACGGAGCCGACCTGCAGCTGCACGCCCTGGACGGCACCGTCCTCGCCGAGGCCGCGCCGGAACCGGCCGACGACGAGGATCCGCCCTATTGGGACTACAGCTGCGGCTTCGTGGACGCCGGTACCGTCATCGCCTCCACGGCCGAGTACGACGAGGACCCGGACCGGGTCCGTCACTGGCTGCTCGACGCCCGGACCTTGGAGACGCGTGGGACGGTCGGATACCCGACGGGCCCCGTCGACAGTTACGTGCGCCCGCTCGGCGACGGGACCTGGCTCACCTACGACGACAAGAGCGAAACCCTCCAGCGCTGGAGGGAAGCCACACCGTAGGCAGGTCGTGTGGTCACCAGGGAACGACGCCGGCGTCGTTGAAGAACTGCCCGGTCGGGCCGTCGTCGGGCAGGGTCGCGAGCCGGACGGCGATCGCCGCGCCCTGCTCGGGAGTGCGCACGCCGCGGAAACCGTTGAGGTCGGTCGCGACGTAGCCGGGGCAGCCGAGGTTGATCAGGATGTTCGTGCCGCTCAGCTCCCGGGCGTACTGGAGGGTCACGGCGTTCAGGAAGGTCTTCGACGGCGCGTACGCCGCCGCCACCGGTCCTGCCGTCTGCTCGGCGGTGGTTCCCGACTGCCGGGTGAGGGAGCCGACGCTGCTGGACATGTTCACGATGCGGGGTGAGGCGGAGCGGCGCAGCAGCGGCAGCATCGCGTTGGTGACGCGAATGACGCCGATCACGTTGGTCTCCACGACCGTCCGGATGGTGGCGGGATCGACCCGGGTGGGTTCCTGGGGCATGCCGCCGGTGATGGCGGCGTTGTTGACGAGCACGTCGAGGCGTCCGGCCCGTTCCTCGATCAGCCGTGCGGCGGCGGTCGCGCTCGCGTCGTCGGTCACGTCGAGGGGTACGCCGAACGCCTCGACTCCGGCCGCGCGCAGTGTCTTCACCGCGGCGGTGCGGCGCTGTTCGTCGCGGGCGCCGACGCCGATGCTCCAGCCCAGTGCGCCGAGGCCCGCGGCGATCTCGTAGCCGATTCCCTTGTTGGCGCCGGTGACCAGCGCAATCGTTCGTTCGCTCATGGGGATCATGCTGCTCGCCGGGCCCGGCGAGGTCCAACACCGATCCGGTGGGCAGCGATACCGTCCCGGTATCGATCCGGGATACCGTGGCGGCATGGAGACCCGGGAACTGCGGTACTTCGTCGCCGTCGCCGAAGAGCTGCACTTCGGGCGCGCCGCACAGCGGCTCGGGATCACGCAGCCGCCCCTGTCGCGGGCCGTCCAGCAGCTCGAACGCCGACTCGGGACGCCCCTGCTGGATCGGACCAGCCGCACGGTCACGCTGACCGGGGCCGGCCGGGTGCTGCTGGTCGAGGGCCGGGCGGCCCTCGACGCGGTCGACGCCGCCGAGCGCCGGACCCGCCGCGCCGCCCTGCCCGCGACCGGCCTGCCCGGCCTGGTCCTGGTCACGAAAGCCAGCGCGTCCAGCGAACTGCTGGCGAAGCTGCTCGACGCGTATGCCGCCGGACCCGGCGCGGTTCCCGTCGAGGTCATTCTGTGCGGCCCGGGCGAGCAGGCACGGCTCCTGCGCGAAGGCCGGGCCGACGTGGCCCTGCTGCACCGGCCGTTCGACTCGACGGCCGGGTTCCACACCGAGGAACTCGGCACGGAGGGCCAGGTCGCGGTCCTGCCGGCCGGGCATCCGCTCACCGTCCGGGCCCATGTGCACATGGCCGACATCACCGGGCTGCCGGGCCTGCCCCTGCCCCGCTGGCCCGAGCCCGACGGCACCTACCCACCCGGCCCCGGCCCGCAGGTCCGCGACCACGCGCAGCTGCTCCAGCTCGTCGCGCTCGGCCGCGCCTGCGCGGTCTCGCCGCAGTCGTGCCGAGCCCAACTGCATGGGGACCTGGCCGCCGTTCCGGTACTGGACGCACCCCCGGTCACCACCGTGATCGCCTGGCCACCCCACAGCCGGTCCAGACCCGTCGCCGACCTCGTCCGGACCGCGACGAGTCTCCGGTAGCGCCAACACGCCTGCCCTGGGCGTCCCGTATCTCGAGGGCTGCCTCCTCCAGTCCAGCGCCCGTCCGGGTGCCCCTCATCCCACCTTGTTGCTGATCCGGACCCGGGTCTCGTGCGGCTTGCCCGGGGAGAGCGTGATCTGCTCCTTGAGGCGCGGCACCGCTTCGGCGATCCGGGTGGCGTCGGCCTGACCGAGGCCGGCCAGGGCGGCGAGGACGTCGCCCTCGACCGCGTCCAGCCAGGGCGCGTCGTGCCCGAGCTGCCCGGTCAGCACCTTGAGCAGCGCGGCGCGCTCGCGGGCCGCGATGGTGCGGGCGGTGGAAGCCTCCACCACCGGCGCCAGCGCCGTCGGCACCACGAACACCGTGCGGCGCATGCAGAGCATCCGCACCAGACTCCGGTCCTCGTACAGGGCCTGCTCCACCGCCTGTGGTGTAGCCGCGGTCATCCGTGCGGCCACGGACAGGAACACCGTGGCCGGCTCGGTGGCGTGCAGCGCCACCAGCGCCTCGGCCACCTGCTCCACCGAGGTCGCACGGGCTGACGGTGCGAGCAGGTGCCGGCGGACCAGTACGGCACGGCGCTGACGGTTGCTGATCTTCGGACGGGCCGCGGTCATCTACGGATGCGGCCTCAGCCGGCGGACCCGGATACCGCACCGCCGTACGGGGAGAGCCCTCCGCGGGTGGGGGGTGTCAGGCACGGAGGGTGCGGAAGAAGGCGCGGATGTCGTCGACGAAGAGGTCGGGGACCTCGAAGGCGGGGAAGTGCCCGCCCTCGGTGTGCTCCCGGAAGAAGACGCCACTGCCCTCGGCGGGGCCGAGGACCTTGCGGACCAGCGGGTCGCTGTAGAACAGCGAGGAGGCCCTCGGCACACCGTCGGTGCTGCCCCAGCCGGGGTCGTCGGCATGTGCGAGTTCCCAGTAGAAGTCGCCCGCCGCCGGCCCGGTCCGGGTGAACCAGTACAGGCTCGCGGTGATCAGGACGTCCTCACGGCTGATCGGCGTGGCGGGGTTCGCCCACTGCACGAACTTCTCCGCGATCCACGCCAACTGCAGCACCGGTGAGTCCGCCAGCCCCGCTGAGAGGGCGTTGGGGGCCGTCGAGTGCAGCACCTTGTAGCCCTTCATCTGCGCCCAACTGCGCTGTGCCGAGGCCAGCCCGGCCTGTTCCTCCGCGGTCAGGCCGTCCGGCACCGGGAGGTCTTCGCCCGCCATGCCGAGCTGGAGCCGGTCGCCGTGGGTGTGCGCGCCGATCACCCGCTCGGGCATCAGCGTCGCGACCCGACCCGTCACTCCGGCCCCGAGGTCCCCGCCTTCCACGCCGAAACGCTCGTACCCGAGGCGGGTCATCAGCTCCCCGTAGGCCAGAGCGGTGCGCTCCAGGTTCCAGCCGCGTGCCGAGAGGGGGCTGGAGAAGACGAAGCCGGGGAGGGAGGGGATAACGACGTGGAAGGCGTCGGCCGGGTCCCCGCCGTGGGCCCGCGGATCGGTCAGTGGGCCGCTGGCCTGAAGGAACTCCACGAACGAGGTGGGGTAGCTGTGGTTCAGCAGGAGCGGCGTGGCGTCCGGCTCCGGGGAGCGCAGGTGCAGGAAGTGGATGGTCTGGCCGTCGATCTCGGTCACGAAGTGCGGGAAGGCGTTCAGCCGGGCCTCGTGGGCCCGCCAGTCGAACCCGTCCGCCCAGTAGCCGGCCAGCTCCTTCAGATGGCCCGGCGGGATGCCGTGATCCCACTGAGCCCCGGATCCCGGCACCGGGAACGGCGACCGGGTCCGGGCCAGGCGGTCGTGCAGGTCGTCGAGATCGGCCTGCGGGATCTCGATCCGGAACGGGCTGATGTCAGCACACATGGCAGAAAATATAGGGCGGTTAGTGGGCATTTGGCGGGAAAGTCCCGGATGGGCGTGCCGTGCTGGTGAGGTCTCGCGGGCACGGCCGTGGACTGCTCGGCCCCTCGAAAACGTGCGGCCTCCCCGTCGTCGGCATGCGTCCGCATCTTCGCGCAAGGTGCGCAAGGTGCGCTGTTCGAATTATGTTCGATACGGTGGTTGTATCTGGTCAGGGTGGCTGGAAAGGGGCGGTCGGGCGATCGGAGGTGGACCGTGGGCGACGGTGTACACCTTCATGCCGCGAGCGGCTACTCGGCTCGGTACGGCGCCTCGCACCCCTCTGACCTGGTGAAACGGGCCGTCGAGCGAGGGGTCGGGACGCTCGCGCTCACCGATCGCGACACCGTCGCGGGGGCGGTCCGCTTCGCGAAGGCGGCTGTCGGGGCGGGGGTCCGTCCGCTCTTCGGGGTCGACGTGGCCGTCGCGCCCGCCCCTGCCCCCGCCGCGGGATCCGCCCCCGCCGCGGGATCCGCCCCCGCCGCGGGATCCGCCGGGGCCCGGCCGCGGACGCCCGTACGGGGTGGGGCGTACGTCGTCGAGCCGGCGCTGCGGGTCACCCTCCTCGCGCGGGACGCGGACGGCTGGGCCCGGCTGTGCCGCCTGGTCTCCGCCGCCCATGCGGGTGCGCAGGACGGGAGCCAGGCCGTCCCCGCCCAGCCCGTCGTGTCCTGGTCCCTGCTGGAGCGCTACGCCGGCCAGGGGCTGGTGGTCATGCTCGGCCCCGTGTCCGAGCCCGTGCGCGCCCTCGCGGCCGGCCGGCCCGACCTGGCCGAGCGGCTGCTCGCCCCGTGGCGGGAGATCGCGGGCCCAGGGCTGCGGCTGGAGGTGCTCTGGTACGGGCTCCCCGGTACCGGACCGGGCTCGCTGCGCCTGGCCGCCCGCACGCTGGGGCTGGCCGACCGGCTCGGCGTCCCGGCGGTGCTCAGCAACGCCGTCCGCTACGCCGACCCCGCCCAGCACCGCATCGCCGACGTACTGGACTCCGCCCGGCTGCTGCGCCCCGTCGACCGCCGCCGGCTGGACTGCGGCGAGCGCTGGCTGAAGGGGCCGGACGCGATGGCCCGCGCCGCCGAGCGGATCGCCGCGGCCACCGGCCCGGGCGCGGGCGCGGGGGCCGCCTCGGACCCGGCCAGGGCGGCGGAGCTGCTCGCGGAGACCGCGCGTACGGCGGAACTGTGCACCGTCGACCCGGTGGCCGACCTCGGCATCGGCATCGGCTCCGCCTCCGCGCGGTCCAGCTTCCCGGAGCCGCAATCGGTGGGCGCCGGACCCGGCCCGGACGGGGCCGCGGACCTGCTGCGCCGCCGCTGCGCGGAAGGGATGTTCGCGCGCGGCCTGGACCGGGACCCGCAGGCGGTCCGGCGGCTGGAGTACGAGCTCGGCGTGATCGGGAAGCTGGGGTTCGAGTCGTACTTCCTGGCGGTCGCCCAGGTGGTCACGGACATCCGGGCCATGGGCATCCGGGTCGCCGCCCGCGGATCCGGCGCCGGGAGCATGGTCAACCACGCCCTCTTCATCGCCACGGCCAACCCCCTCGAACACCACCTGCTCTTCGAACGCTTCCTCAGCGTCCGCCGCCGCTCGCTCCCCGACATCGACCTCGACGTGGAGTCGGCCCGCCGGCTGGAGGTCTACGACCGGATCATCGAGCGGTTCGGCACGGAGCGGGTGGCCGTCGCCGCGATGCCGGAGACCTACCGGGCCCGCCACGCCCTGCGCGATACGGGCCTGGCCCTCGGCCTGCCCCCGCAGACCGTCGACACGATCGCGAAGTCCTTCCCGCACATCCGGGCCTGCGACATTCGCGGTGCCCTCGCCGAACTCCCCGAGCTCAGGGAACTCGCCGCCGAGGCCGCCTCGTACGGCCCGCTGTGGGAGCTGGCCGAGGGCCTGGACGCTCTCCCGCGCGGCTACGCCATGCACCCGTGCGGGGTGATCCTCTCCGACACCGCCCTCCTGGACCGGCTGCCGGTGCAGCCCACTCCGGGCGGCCGGTACCCGATGGTCCAGGCGGACAAGGAGGACGTCGAGGACCTCGGGCTCGTCAAGCTCGACGTGCTCGGGGTACGGATGCAGTCGGCGATGGCGCACGCCGTCGCCGAGATCCGCCGCACCACCGGCCGCCAGCTCGACCTCGACAACCCCGACCACGTCCGGCTGGACGACCCCGACGCGTTCGAGCTCATCCGGCAGGCCCGGACCGTGGGCGTGTTCCAGCTGGAGAGCCCCGGCCAGCAGGACCTCGTCGGCCGGCTCCAGCCGCGCGGGGTCCAGGACGTCATCGCCGACATCAGCCTGTTCCGGCCCGGTCCGGTCAAGGGCGGCATGCCCGCCCTCTACATCGCCGCCCGCCACGGAGCCGCCGCCCGCTACCCGCACCCCGACCTGGAGCCCGTACTCGCCGACACCTACGGCGTGACGATCTGGCACGAGCAGATCATCGACATCTTCGCGGTGATGACCGGCTGCGACCGGGCGCTGGGCGAGATCGCGCGCCGTGCCCTCGCGGGCCCCGACCGGCTGCCCCGGGTGGAGGCGTGGTTCCGGCAGCGGGCGGGCGCCCGCGGGTACGGCCCGGAGGTGCTCGACGAGGTGTGGGGGATCGTCGCCGCGTTCGGCGCGTACGGGTTCTGCCGCGCGCACGCCGTCGCCTTCGCCGTGCCCGCCCTCCAGTCGGCCTGGCTCAAGGCCCACCACCCGGCCGCCCTCTACGCCGGGCTGCTGGAGCACGACCCCGGGATGTGGCCCGCCCGGGTGATCGTCTCCGACGCCCGCCGCCACGGCGTGCCCGTGCTCCCCGTCGACGTCAACGCCTCCGCGGCCGACCACCGCGTCGAGCGGACGGCGGACGGGGCCTGGGCGGTACGGCTCTCGCTGTCCACGGTGAAGGGGGCCGGCGACGGGGAAGTGGCCCGCATCGCCGCCGGCCGGCCCTACGCCTCGCTCCAGGACTTCTGGGAGCGGGCCCGCCCCGCCCTCCCGACCGCCGAGCGCCTGATCCGGATCGGCGCCTTCGACGCCCTGCGCGGCCGCCTCACCCGCCGCGACCTCCTCCTCCAGGTCTCCGAACTCCACCGCCACACCCGGGGGCGCGCGGTCGACGGGCAACTCGCCCTCGGCGGCGCCCTCGTGACCGCCGCACCGTCGGGGCTGCCGGAGATGACCAGCCGCGAAGCCCTCAATGCCGAGATCGAGGTCCTGTCCATCGACGTCTCCCAGCACCTCATGGAGCACCACCACCGGCTGCTCCGCGAGATCGGCGCCGTCGACTCCGCCCACCTGAGTGCGATGCGCCCCGGGCAGCCGGTCCTGGTCGCCGGAGTCCGGGCCTCGACGCAGACACCGCCGATCCCTTCGGGCAAGCGCGTCATCTTCGTGACCCTGGAAGACGGCCGGGGCCTCGTCGACATCGCCTTCTTCGAAGACAGCCACGACGCCTGCGCGCACACGGTCTTCCACTCCGGGCTGCTCCTGGTCCGCGGCACCGTCGAGGCCCGCGGACCGCGCCGCACCGTGGTCGGCCAGATGGTCTGGAACCTGGAGGAGATCGCGGCCGCCCGCCGCGACCAGGGCCCCGAAGCCGCACTCGCGCTGCTCGGCCGCGCCGATCCGGCCCCCACGCCCGCCCAGGACGCCGCCCGGCCGCGCACCCTCGCCAACGGCACCAGCGGAGCCCGCCTGCACCCGTACGCGGACCTCCAGCCCGCCGGCACCCGCGCCGCCGACCTCAAGTCCCTCGGCTACACCAGCCCCGGATCGGCGGGGTGAGCGCAGTGCCGCAGATCCTCCACGCCCAGTTCCACTTCCCCTACGGGGCCGGAAACGGGACCGCCTTCCCCTACGGGACCGCCTTCCCCTACGGGACCGCCTTCCCCTACGGGGCCGACCCCGCCGCGGACCCGGGCACGGATCCCGGTGCGGGCCCCGGCACCGGTCCGGGCCCCGCCACCGCCCCCACCCTGTACGCCCAACTCCTCGACATGGCGGCCGACATCACCCCCCGGGTCCAGCCGGTCCCGCCCGATGCCGCCCACCTCGACATCACCGGGGCCCTGCGCTACTGGCAGCGCGACGCCGAGGCCCTGGCGGCCGTCCTGCGGATGCGGACCGTCGGACTCCACGGCGTGCGGACCACCTGCGCCATCGCACCCAACCGTATGCTCGCCACGATGACGGCCGCCCTCACCCCCCTCGGCGCCACCACCGTCCTCACCGAGGGGGAGGTCACCGCCTGGCTGCGCCCCCGGCCCGTCGCCGCGCTCTACGGGGTCGGCCCGGCCACCGCCGCCACCCTCGCCGCGTACGGGCTGCACACGATCGGAGACCTCGCCGACGCCCCCCTGACCACCCTGACCAGGATCTTCGGCTCGGCCACGGGCCGGTCCCTGCACGCCCACGCCCGGGGCGAGGACCTGCGCCCCGTCGAGGCCCGCCCCGTCCCCAAGTCCCTGACCACCCACCACCCCTTCGAGGCCGACTGCCTCGCCACGGACGAGCACCGCCGGGCCCTCCTCGGCCTGGCCCACCGGCTCGCTGCCCGGCTCCGCGACGAGGAGCAGGTGGCCGGCGGCCTCACCCTCACCGTCCGCTACGCCGACCGCACCACGACCACCCGGACCCGCACCCTGACCGAACCCACCCACCACACCGGCCCCCTGGCCGCCACCGCCTACGAGCTCTACGGTCTCCTCGGCCTGCAACGGGCCCGCGTACGCTCCCTCGACCTCCGTGCCGAAGCCCTGCGCCCCGCCTCCGAAGCCCTGCGCCAGCTCAGCCTCGACCCGGCCGACGAACGGGCGCTCGCCGTCGAGGCGGCCGCCGACCGGGCCAGGGCCCGCTACGGACCCGACGCGGTCAAACCGGCGACCCTCGCCGCGCGCAAGCCGTAGCCCGCGCTCCGCCGTAGTCCGCGCTCCGCCGACCCGATCGAGCCGGGCTCCGGGAGGAACCCGCCATTTCCCGCCGGAGCCGGCCGCCGCGGGCCGGGACGGGGTTAACGTCCCCGAATGTCCTCGAACACGCAGACGCCTTCCGCTACTTCGCCCAGTCGTCGGGTCCTCCTGCGCACCGCCCTGGCCGGTACCGCGGCCGTCGGATCCGCCGCCTCCGTCCTCGGGCTCGGTTCCGTCTTCCCGGCCTCCGCCTCCGAGACCGCAGCCGAAACCCCGGACGGGGCCCGCCCCCGGAGCCCGGAGGAGGCGCTGCGCCGCCTGGCGGCCGGCAACCGGCGCTGGGCGGCGTACCGCCAGCAGCACCCGCACGAGTCCCGTCCGGTACGCCTCCAAGTGGCCCGGGAGCAGCACCCGTTCGCGATCGTCCTGGGCTGCGTCGACTCCCGGGTGCCGCCGGAGCTCGTCTTCGACCAGGGGCTCGGCGACCTGCTGACGGTGCGCGCGGCGGGCGAGGTGCTGGACGAGGCGGTGCTGGGCAGTATCGCGTACGGGGTCCTGGAGCTCGACGTTCCGCTGGTCCTGGTCCTTGCCCACCAGTCGTGCGGGGCCGTCGGGGCCGCGGTGCACGCCGACGAGACGGGTGCCCGGCTGCCCGCGCACATCCAGTACCTGGCGGAGCAGATCCGGCCCTCCATCGACCACGGTCAGCACGGCGAGGCCCGGGTCGCCGCCACCATCGACGCCCATGCGCGCCGGACCCGGGGCCTGCTGGCGGCGGAGCCCGACCTGGCCTCCCGGATAGCCGCCGGCCGGCTCGCCGTCGCGGTCGCACGCTACGACCTGACCGACCAGAAGGTCCGCATGCTGCGCACCGAGTGAATGTGCAGCCCTATAGGTGCGACCTCTATAGGCACGACGCAAAAAAACCCCGGACCGATTGACGGCCGGGGTGTTCGCCTGCTTATATTTGATGTTTCACGTTACAGCTTAGCCGGGACGTGAAGAAAGCTTATGGGGACACCGTACCGCGTCAGGAGTGGAATTGTCAACCGAAGAATTCCGGAATGAACAGCAATTCATCACGGATCTCTACGCGCGCCTCGACGACCTGCGGGATCAGGCCGAACGCGCCGTGCAGGGCGCGCTCGGCGAGGCCGGCAGCGGGTTCCAGGCGCGACTGGAACGGGACATCGTGGTCGCTGAACAGTCCGGTCTGCTTTCCGCTCTGAACTCGGGCGAAAGCGGCCTGTGTTTCGGCCGGCTGGAGTTCTCCGACGGCTCGGACCACCACATCGGCCGCATTGGAATCAGGCAGGACGACGGGGAACGCACCCCTCTCGTGCTCGATTGGCGGGCCGATGTCGCACGCCCGTTCTATCTCGCGACCGGCCATTCCCCCATGGGTCTGCGCCGGCGCCGCCACATCACCACCCGGGGCCGCGAGGTCACCGCCCTGCACGACGAGATCCTCGACCTCGCCGACACCGAACGCACCGGTCACGAGGGGGCCGATGCGGACGCCGTGCTGCTCTCCGCGCTCGACGCCGCCCGGACCGGCCGGATGCACGACATCGTGCAGACCATCCAGGCCGAACAGGACCGCATCATCCGTTCCACCCACCGCGGCGTCCTGGTCGTGGAGGGCGGTCCGGGCACCGGCAAGACCGCCGTGGCCCTGCACCGGGCCGCCTACCTGCTGTACGCCCACCGCGAGCTGCTCGCGAAGCGCGGCGTGCTGATCGTCGGACCGAACCCGGCCTTCCTCGGCTACATCGGCGAGGTCCTCCCGGCCCTCGGCGAGACCGGGGTCCTGCTCGCCACCCCGGGCGAGCTGTTCCCCGGCGTGCGCGCGAGCGCCGCCGACCGGCCCGGCGCCGCCGCCGTCAAGGGGCGCGCGGAGATGGCCGGGATCCTCGCCCGCGTCGTGAGCGACCGGCAGGCGCTCCCGGAGACCGTGCCCGCGGGCAGCGGCGAGGACGCCGACGTGGTCCCCGAACCGGCCCTGGAGATCGACCACGACGACTACGGGACCCTGCTGCTCGACCGGACCATGGCCCACGAGGCCCGCGACCGGGCCCGGGCCACCGGGCTGCCGCACAATCCGGCGCGCCCGTACTTCGCCTTCCGCGTCATCGACGCGCTCACCGAACAGCTCGCCGACCGGCTCGGCGCAGACCCCTACGGCGGCCCCAACCTGCTCGGCCCCGACGACATCGCCCAGCTGGGCAAGGAGATCGCGACCAGCGCCGAGGTGCACGCGGCCATCGACACGCTGTGGCCCCCGCTCACGCCCCGGCAGCTGATCGCCGACTACCTCGCCGAGCCCACCTACCTCCCCGAGCGGGAGGCCGCGCTGATCCGGCGCACGACCACGGGCGAGGCGGACTGGACCCCGGCCGACGTGCCGCTGCTCGACGAGGCCGCCGAACTGCTCGGGGTCGACGACACCGCGCGGCGCGCCGCCGAGGAGCGCGAGCGCCTCGAACGCGTCGCGTACGCGCAGGGTGTCCTGGACCTGTCGGCGGGCTCGGACTCCTACGAGTTCGAGGACATGGAGAACGAGTTCCTCGCGGCCCACGACATCATCGACGCCGAGCGGATGGCCGAGCGGCAGGAGGAGGCCGACCACCGCAGTGCGGCCGAGCGGGCCGCCGCCGACCGGACCTGGGCCTTCGGGCACGTCATCGTGGACGAGGCGCAGGAACTGTCCGCCATGGCCTGGCGCCTGCTCATGAGGCGCTGTCCGACCCGTTCCATGACGCTGGTGGGCGACCCGGCCCAGACCGGCGACGAGGCCGGATGCGGCTCCTGGCAGCAGATCCTGGCGCCCTACGTGGAAGACCGCTGGGAGCTCGTGCGCCTCGCGGTCAACTACCGTACGCCCGCCGAGATCATGGAGCTGGCCGCCGCCGTGCTCCGGGCCCGCCACCCGGGCTTCGAGCCGCCGAGCTCGGTCCGTTCCACGGGACGGCGCCCCTGGGTGAAGCGGACCGCGGACCTGGCCGCGGCGGTTGCCGACGCGGTACGGGAGGGCGCGCCGGCCGAAGGACGCCTCGCGGTGATCGCCCCGCGCCCGCTGCACGAGGCACTGGCGGCCGCGCTGCCCGGCGTACGGGCGGGGGAGGAGCCCGACCTCACCCGCCCGGTGGTCCTGCTCGCTCCGCGGCAGGCCAAGGGCCTGGAGTTCGACACGGTGATCGTCGTGGAACCGGCGGACCACGAGCCCAGCGACCTCTACGTCGCCCTGACGCGCGCGACCCAGACCCTGGGGGTGCTCCACACCGGCCGGCTGCCGGAGGGGCTGGACGAACGGCCGTAGGCGACCGGGCGGGGGATCCGCGAGCACGGAGGAACCTGCCCCGCCACCCGGGTGAGTTCGCAGCGGATCCCGGCCGCCGGGGCCCGGGTCCCGCTAGAACCGGGGGGTGATCGAGAAGACGAGGGCGCGCGGTCTCACCGCGCTCGCCGCGACCCTGACGGCCGTGCTCGCGACCGCTCTGGCCCCCGCCCCGGTACGTGCGGCCGGCGGGTTGCCCCGTACCGGCTTCGAGGTCGCGCACGGAGCGCGCTGGACCAGCGAGTCCCAGGAGCGGGACCTGCTCGACGCGCTCGGCCCGCACGGCGGGCGAGCCGCCGCCGGGACCACCGCCGGGGCCACGGTCCGAACCATCGGCGCGACCGTACGGGGCCGCCCGCTGCGCCTGGTGAGTCTGGGCCGGGGACCCCTGACCGTCCTCCTGGTGTGCAGCCAGCACGGGGACGAACCGGCGGGGCGCGAGGCCTGCCTGAGCACCGTGCGGGACCTCGCCCACCCCCGGGACGCGGCGGCCCGGCGGCTCCTGGAGACCGTGACCCTGCTCGTGGTCCCGACGGCCAATCCGGACGGCCGGGCGGCCGGCACCCGCTCCAACGCCGGGGGCACCGACATCAACCGCGACCACGCGGCCCTGACCTCGCCCGAGGCGCCGGCGCTGGCCGCCGTGCTGCGCGACTACCGGCCGCACCTCGTGTACGACCTGCACGAGTACCGGTCGACGCCGGGGACGTACGACAAGGACCTCTTCGACCTCTGGCCGCGCAACCTCAACACCGACCCGGCGGTGTACGCGCAATCCCGCCTCCTGTCCGCCGCGTACGTGCGCGGGGCGGCCCACGAGGCCGGCCGCTCCACCGGGACCTACGGGATCCGCACCGACCCACTGACCGGCGCCCCCGTCGGGCAGGCCGCGGGCGACGGCCAGGAACGGATCCTGCGCAACACGGCGGGCCTGAAGCACGCCGTCGCGCTGCTGGTGGAAAGCCGCATCGAAGCCCTCGCGGGCCCGGCCGGGGACGCGGAGAGGGCCGACGCGGCACTGAACCGCCGCCGCCGGGTGGACTCCTAACTGGCCGCCCTGCGCGGACTGTTCGCCTACGCCCTTGCCCGTACGGGCCCCCTGGCGGCGGCCTCCGAGGGCGCCCGCAGGGCGGCGGTCAGCGCAAGGGGGCCGGTCCCGCTGGCCGGTGCGGACAACGCCCCCGCGGCGGACGGCGAGATCCTCGCCGACCCGCCCTGCGGTTACCGGCTCACCCCGGCCCAGTACGCCGGTACCGGCGAGCGCCTGGCCCTGCACGGCGTACGGACCGTACCCGCCGCCGGCGGCGGCGCCTTCGTCCCGCTGGACCAGCCCCTGCGGGCCCTCGTGGTGCTCCTCCTCGACGGCCGGGCCCCGCACCGGCTCACAACGGGCCAGCCGGTGCAGATCTGCTGACGCTCCGTCACGCATGCTCGCGGCCGTGACCCCGGCGCCCGCCCCCGGCCGCCGGGGGTGCCCGCGCGGCCTGCTGCGGGGGGAAGCGCGCTGGTCAGCCGGATGCCGTGAGCTATCTTGGGGTCACAGAGCGGCACGAAAGAGAGGACCGCCGGTGTCATCGGGGCAGCAGGCGCGCGCACAGGCGGCAGCGATCACGCCGAGCGGGCAGGCGGCCGACCACGAGCGGGCCCCGGCCGACCGGGTCCGGGCGCTGTTCGACGGGCACCCGCTCTCGCCCGGGCAGCGCCGGATCGCCCAGTACCTCGTCGACCATCTCACCGAGGCGGCGTTCCTCTCGATCACCGAGCTCGCGGAGCGGGCCGGCGTGAGCCAGCCCTCCGTGACCCGCTTCGCCTCCGCCCTCGGCTTCAGCGGCTACCCGGCCCTGCGGGACGTGCTCCAGCCGATCGCGCTCAGCGCGGTGGCCGGAACCCCGGACAGCCCCGAACAGGCCCGGCGCAACGAACTGCAGGCGGCCGTCGACGCCGAGATCGAGAACCTGCGCACCGTCCGCCAGCTGCTGGCCGACACCGACCAGGTGCTCGACATCGGTCGCGAGCTGGCCCGGTCGGTGCCGCTGACGGTCCTCGGGCTGCGGATCTCCGTCTCGCTGGCCGAGTACTTCGCGTACGCGGCCCGCCGGATCCACCCCGACGTGCGCCTGATCACCGGTGGCGGCAGCGTCGCCTCCGACGCGCTGCTGCAGGCCCGGGCGGCGGGCGGCAGCTGGGTCCTGGCCTTCGCCATGCCCCGGCACGCCAAGGAGACCCTGGCGGCCCTGCGGGTGGCCCGCGGGGCGGGACTGCGGATCGCGCTGATCACCGACCGCACCCTGGGGCCGCTGGTGGACGAGGCGGACGTGGCGCTGACCGCCGGTACCGGCTCGCGGCTGGTCTTCGACTCCTACGCGGCGCCGGGCGTGCTGTCCGCGGCCCTGCTCCAGGCGATGGCGGACGCGGATCCCGAGCGGACGCAGGCCCGGCTCGAAAGCTACGAGCAGGCCGCGGACCAGCACGACTTCTTCCTCTAGGAAGCCCCTAGGGGTCCATAAAGTGGCATGAGGTGCCATATTCACACCACCCTCGCACATGAATATTTTCATACTCTTGCTTACTCAACGGTATATATGTTTACTGATGGCGGCGCGGTCATCCGTCGAGATGCCAGGGAGGGTGTCCCCACACCCTCCTAGAACAGACACCGGACGTGACGTTTCTCCTCCTCACGTGACGCCAGGTGCCCCGTCGGCTTTCGGATCCCGCAGCGCCTTGCGGCCTCGGCCAACCCCTGGGCCGAGGCCGCCCAGTACTTCTCCACCGGCGTCCGGAACGTTCGGCCGATCGGCTTGCTCTCGGCTCCGCCCGGCGATGTGACGGGACAGACCCGCGGAGCCTCTTTAGGTTCGGAGGTGCCCACAGCCCCTCCGAAAGGTGGATCCATGCGTTCCGTCCGCTCCGCGCTCTCCGTCGTCGCCGCCGGTCTCATCGTCCTCGGCTGCGCCTCCGCCGCCTCGGCCGATGTGACCGTCAACGCCCCGTCCGAGAAGTCGTACACCCTCGTCTTCGGCGACTGGCTGCAGTTCGCCGCCGACGACGTGTTCAACGCGGGCCTCAACAACACGGTGGGCTCCAACAACTGAGCACGGGCCCCTGAGGCGCCCGCTCATCCGGTCCCCGGCCGTCCGGCCCCCGCCGGACGGCCGGGGACCCGGCGCGTACGGTGGCCGCGTACGGGAGGAACGCCACCACACGCAGGGGAGACGGGTCATGAACGCGGTCGACTACCGGGGCCAGACCACACTGATCACGGGCGCCAGCTCCGGTCTCGGCGAGGAGTTCGCCCGCCGGCTCGCCGCCCGCGGCTCCGGCCTCGTCCTGGTGGCCCGCCGCGCCGACCGCCTGGAGCGGCTCGCCGCGGAGCTCTCGGCGCGGTACGGGATCCAGGCCACGCCCCTCCCGATGGACCTCGGGGCGGACCGGATCGCAGACACGCTCCTCGCAGAGGTGGAACGGCGCGGCATCACGGTCACGAGCCTGGTCAACAACGCAGGCTTCGGCACCTTCGGCCCCCTCCACCAGGAAGATCCGGCACGGCTGCGCCAGGAACTCGCCGTCAACGTGGGCGCGGTGGTCGACATCAGCCGTGCCTTCATCGGCCCCCTGCGCGCCCACGGCAAGGGCGTCCTCGTCAATGTCGCGAGCATGGCCGCCTACCAGCCCATTCCGCAGATGGCCGTCTACGGCGCCACCAAGGCGTTCGTGCTGAGCTTCACCGAAGCGCTCTGGCACGAATCCCAGGGCACCGGACTGCGGGTGCTCGCGCTCTCGCCCGGCGCGACGAAGACGGAGTTCTTCGACGTCATCGGGACCAGCGAGGTCGGCGGCGGCACCCGGGTCCAGACGTGCGAAGAGGTGGTCCGCACGGCACTGACGGCGCTGGACCGCAAGAACCCGGGCCCCAGCGTGATCTCCGGCGGCCTCAACCGGGTGATGGCGGTCGGCGGCCGCCTGCTCAGCCGCCGCCGCATGGTCAACTCGGTCGGCCGCCTCATGCCCGCGGCCGAGCCCGCCTCCTGAATCTCAGCCGGTGGCGACACCGGCGAGCTGCTCCGCGATGGTGTCCGCGGAGGGGAACCGCATGCCCAGGGTCCCGACGTGCTTCCAGTGCAGGGTGCCGTCGGGCGCGATGACGAAGACGGCCCGGCGCAGGCCGATCACGGGAGCCGTGATGCCGAAGGCCCGGGCCACCTCGCGATCGGTGTCGGCCAGCAACGGCATCCGCAGACCGCGGGCCCGGGCGAAGGACTCGTGGCTGTCGACGCCCTGCGGGCTGATGCCCCACACCTGGGCACCGCATGCGGAGAGCGACTCCAGGCCGTCGGAGTAGGAGCACAACTGCGTCGTGCAGACCGGGGTGTTGTCGCCGGGGTAGAAGGCGAGAACGACCGGGTTCCCGCGCTGCTCGCCGAGCGAGTACTGCCCGCGGACGAACACGTCCTCGCTGAGCCGGCCGCCGGGGAGCGAGAAATCACCCACCACATCGCCCACGTCCGGGATTCGGGTCACGATGGCCGCACCTCTCTGTCGTCGAGGGGCGTACGGTACCCGGTCGCGCCCGCCGTGTCGCCGCCCGGTACCGGGAGCGGGGGCAGGCGGGCGCGACCACGGCTCAGCGCCGGTGCATCGTGTGCAGGGCCTCGAGGAGCACCCTGGGGTCGTGGCCGCCCTTGTAGACCGGCGGCGGCTGCCGGTCCAGGTGGAGCAGCCCGGCCACGGCGGTCCACGCGGTGCGCACCGAGTACTCGACGGTGAACACCACGTCGTCGGGGACCTCGGCGTACTGGCCGATGAAGGCCAGGTTGGTGGAGCCCTCCGGGACCACCTGCGGCCGGTCGCCGGCCTTGCGGACCAGGAACTGGCTGGTGATGTACGGCATCAGGGCCGGTACGACGACCGAGGAGTCCAGGATCTGCTCGCTCTGCGCGAGGCGCAGGTGTCCGAGCACCTCGGTGAGGATCTCGCGCCCCGTGCACTCGGCCATCGTCTTGCCCACGTGGTCACCGGCCTTGTCCGGGAACAGGGCGTACCCCCACCAGACGTAGGTGCCCTCGGGCTGCTCGTGGAAGTGCGGCTGGTGGTTGAGGACGATGGTCAGCAGCCAGCCGGAGTCCTTGAACGTGATCAGACCGCCCTTGCCGGCCTCGCTGCCGGAGAACTCCTCCATGGCCTTGAAGAAGGTGGGGTCCTGGGTGGTGACGGTGAAGGAGCCCCAGGTGGAGTCCGAGACGGAGGAGTCGAACACCGAAGGGTCGCCCAGGTGCGGGCGCTTGGCCGCCAGGGTCTCCCACAAGCGCCACGAGGCGTCCGGTGCGGAGGTGTCCAGGACGGCCGGGGCGTCGGTGGAACCCAGGGTGGAGTTCGCCGTCATCGATCCGTTGGTGACGAACACCAGGTCCTCGGCGGCCACGGGGATGCGCAGGTCCGCGCCCTCCCGGGTGCAGGCGAGGGCGGTGACGGTGGTGCCCCCGCCGTCGGCCAGCTCCACGTCGGTCACGGTCGTGTTCATCGTGAACACGACGCCGTTGCTCCGCAGCCAGCTCTGGAGCGGGCGCACGATCGAGTCGTACTGGTTGAAGCGGGTGCGGTAGATGCCCGACATGGTGTCGAAGGTCTTGAAGAGGTGTACGAACCGGTTGAGGTAGCGCCGGAACTCGATCGCCGAGTGCCAGGGCTCGAAGGCGAAGGTCGTGCACCACATGTACCAGAAGTTGGTGGTGAAGAACTCCGGGGTGAAGCAGTCGGAGATGCGCTTGCCGTCGAGCCGGGACTCGGGGGAGGCCACGCACGCGACCAGGTCCAGGCGGTCGCGTTCGGAGAACCCCATGGAGCGGGTGTCGACCCGCCGGCCGGCGGAGTCGACCAGGCGGGCCTTGTCGTTCCATGCGAAGTCCTCGTGGAAGGCGAAGGTGTCCTGGGTGACCGAGGTGCCCGGCGCGTCCAGCGAGGGAATGGAGCTCAGCAGGTCGTAGGTGCACTCGAAGTGCAGCTCGAACATCCGGCCGCCGCGCATGGTGTAGCCGTTCTCGGGGTCTCCCGCGGCGTCCAGGCTGCCGCCGGTACGGCCCTGGGCCTCCAGGATCGTGATGTCGGAGCCGGCGAACCCGCCCTCCCTGATCAGCAGCGCCGCCGCCGACAGGGAAGCGATGCCGGCACCCACCAGATAGGCCTTGGCCACGATGTGTCTCCTCGCCCTGGCCGTACGGGCCCCGGTCGGCCGTACGGTCACCCACCCAGGCCACCACCCCCGGGGGCGGGTCGCGACCGGGGTGCGCCATTGGGCGGGTACGGCGGGCATGCCGCCGGGCCCTTGCAGCGGCGCCCTTCCGATCCGCTTGCAAGAGATTTGCGTGAGAGGGACTGGTTTTTGCGCGGCCGACTGGTAGCTTGACCGTGTGAGCACCCAGAGGCTAGCCCAGGTGGCCGAGATGGCCGGCGTCAGTACGACTACGGTGAGTCGCGTCCTGAACGGCAACAGGGACGTCGCGCCCGCCACCCGCGAGGCGGTACTGACCGCCGTGGACGTCTGCGGTTTCGAGCGCCCGGTGGAGTTCCGCAAGGAGCGGGCGCAGCTGATCGGGCTGGTGGTCCCGGACCTCCAGAACCCCGTCTTCTCCGCCGCGGCGGAAGCGCTCGCGGGACTCCTCAACGGTCAGGGCCTGGTCCCCGTACTGTGCACGCGCACGGCCGACGGGGTCTCGGAGTCGCACTACGTGGACATGCTGCTCGGGCAGAACGTGGGCGGGATCGTCTTCGTCGGCGCCAGCTACACCGACATAGGCGAGGCCCAGGGCCGCGAGCTGCGCCGCCGTGCGATCCCCGTGGTCCTGGTGAATCCGGCCGACGAGAACCCGGGCGTCGCGCAGGTCTCGGTGGACGACGCGGGGGCGGCCGAGCAGGCCCTGGAGCACCTTTCGGCGCTCGGCCACGAGCGGATCGGGATGATCGTGGGCCCCTCCGGGCACGTCCCGTCGGTCCGCAAACTCGCTGGCTACGCGGCTTTCAACGCCCGCCGCGGGGTCCCGGCCCAGGACTGGCGGCCGCTGGTCGCCCATGCGCTCTTCTCGATGGAGGGCGGCGCCACGGCGATCTCCCAGCTCCTTGCGCGCGAGGTGACGGCGGTGGTCTGCGCCAGCGATGCCCTCGCCCTCGGGGCCATTCGCGGGGCGCGCCGGCGAGGGCTGCGGGTGCCGGCCGAGCTGTCCGTCGTGGGCTTCGACGACTCGCTGTTCATGGTGGCCACCGACCCTCCGCTGACGACGGCCCGCCAGCCCGTCGCCGCCATGGCCTCGGCGGCGGTGCAGTTCCTCGCCGAGCAGATCCGTACCGGCGTGGGCCTGTCGTCGGAGATCCTCTTCGACACCGAACTCATCGTCCGTTCGTCCACGACGCGCCGGCCGTCGAAGGGCTGACGGGGGAGGGGGGAGAGCGGGGGAGCGTGGGGAGGCCCGCGGTGAGGAGGGTCCGGGGTTGTCGCCGGGCCCTCCTTTTCTTGTCCGATGCCGAAGCCGTGGTGACGGCCGACCGTCACTTTCCGTCACCTAGCTGAATTTGGGTGCGTAATGTCTTGCGTAACATTATTGACTTCTTGCGTTCACGGCTTCTACTGTCGCGCCATCGAAGCCCGACCCGCTCGGAAGGCCTGTTCGCATGGATGGCATCACCAGACGTCGCGCCCTGTTCACCTCCACCGCCCTCGTGGCGAGCCTCGGACTCACCGCCTGCGGCGGCTCACCGGCCCCGGCCGGCGACAAGGCCGGCGGGGTGGTGACGATCACGGTCAACGGCATGCCGGCCACGACGCAGGCCGCCGACCGCAAGGACTTCGAGGAGCTGGTCAAGCAGTTCGAGGCGGCGCACCCGAAGATCAAGATCGATGCCCGCGAGGGCCAGATGGACCCGAAGACCTTCGCGGCCAAACTCGCCGGGGGCCAGCTCGAAGACGTCTACTACGTCTACTTCACGGACCCGGCCGGGCTCATCCGGCGCAAGCAGGGCGCCGACATCACCCCGTACCTGGCCGATGTCCCGTACCTCTCCGACATACGCCCCGAGCTCCAGAAGGTGTTCAAGGACAAGGCGGGCAAGACGTACGGCCTGCCCACCGGCAACTACTCCATGGGCCTCGTCTACAACCGCGAGCTCTTCCGCAAGGCCGGACTCGACCCCGACAAGCCCCCGACCACCTGGGAAGAGGTCCGGGCCGCCGCGAAGAAGATCAGCGAGCTCGGCGAGGACACCGTGGGCTACGCCGACTACAGCAAGAACAACCAGGGCGGCTGGCACCTGACGTCATGGCTGTACTCCATGGGCGGCGAGGTGGCCACCGAACAGAACGGCACGTGGAAGGCCGCGTTCGACAGCGACGCCGGCCGCAAGGCGCTCCAGACCCTGCACGACATGCGCTGGACGGACCGGAGCATGGGCACCCGCCAGCTCCTGGAGATCGGCGACGTCCAGAAGATGATGGGCTCCGGCAAGCTCGGCATGTACATGGCCGGACCCGACAACATCCCCACCATCGTCAAGCAGTTCGAGCGCAAGTACGAGGAGTTCGGCCTCGCGGCCCTCCCCGGCACGGCCACCCTCGGCGGCGGCGACGGGTTCATGTTCAACCCCAAGGCCACGCCCGAGAAGATCAAGGCCGGCCTCCAGTGGGTCCAGTGGAAGTACCTCAACCCCGACCGGGAGGAGGAGAACGTCACCAAGTTCTCCGGCCTCGGCGTCCCGATCGGCCTGCCCCAGCCCAACCTCTTCGCGGGCGCGGCCCAGCAGAAGATCCAGGCCGTGCACACCGCACACGCCAACGTTCCGCAGGAGAACTACAAGCCGTTCGTCGACCGCAGCCCCCAGGTCGAGGTCAAGGTCGAGCCGCCGAACGCGCAGCAGATCTACACCGTCCTGGACGGCGTCATGCAGTCCGTCCTGACCAAGGAGGACGCGGACATGGCCAAGCTGCTCAAGGACGCCGCCGCCCGCACCGACACCATCCTCGCCACGGTGAAGTGACATGTCCGTACTCCCCACCCCCGCGGCCCCGGTCCCGCGCACCCGGCCCCCGCGGCGCGCGCGCCGCCTCCGGGACCTCCGGCGGACCGGAGCCACCGGCGAGAACCCCGCCACCGGCCGGGTCCCCGCAGCCGGCCGGGCCCGCCGGCTGCGGGAGAACCTGGTCGCCTACCTCTTCCTCTCCGCCGCGCTGATCTGCTTCGCCCTCTTCGCCTGGTACCCGATCGTGCGCGGCGTCCTGCTGGGCTTCCAGCAGGTGACCTTCGCGCAGCCCGCCGAGTGGGTCGGCCTGGACAACTTCCGCCGCCTCCTCGCCGATCCGCTCTTCGCCACCGCCTGGCGCAACACCGGCTACTTCACGCTCCTGGCGCTCGTCTTCGGCTTCGCCGCCCCGTTCGTCACGGCCGTCGTGCTGGGCGAACTCCGGCGCGGACAGTCGTACCTGAGGCTCACCGTCTACCTCCCGGTGATGCTCCCGCCCATCGTCACCATGCTGCTCTGGCGATGGTTCTACGATCCGGGCCCCGGCCTCTTCAACAACGTACTCGGCATCCTGCACCTGCCCGCCCAGCAGTGGCTGGAGTCGGAGCACCTCGCGATGATCTCCCTGGTCCTCGTCTCCACCTGGGCCAACATGGGCACCACCACCCTCATCTACCTGGCGGCGCTCGGCGGCATCCCCGGCGAGCTCTACGAGGCGGCCGAGCTCGACGGCGCCTCCATCCGCCAACGCCTGTGGCACGTCACGATCCCGCAGGTCAGATTCATCCTCCTGATCACCCTGCTGCTCCAGGTCATCGGCACGATGCAGGTGTTCGTCGAACCCTTCGTCCTCACCGGCGGCGGCCCCGACGACGCAACCGTCACCATCCTGCTGCTGCTCTACCGCTACGCCTTCGTCTACAACGACTTCGGCCTGGCCAGTGCCATGAGCACCCTGCTCTTCGTCGTCCTGGGTCTCTTCGCCGGCCTCTACCTGCGGCTGACCCGGACCAAGGACTGAAAGGAGGACCGCCATGGCCGCCCCCGAACCCCGCTCCCGCACGCTCATCGCGCCCGCCGAACTGACCCGGCCCGTCGGCCGGTTCCTGCACCGCTTCGTCCTGGGCGCGACCCTGACCGGCTTCACCCTGGCCTTCGTCTTCCCCCTCTACTGGATGACCACCGGCGCCCTCAAGACCTCCGCGGAGCTGGCGCAGCCCCATCCGACCGTGCTCCCGAGCAGCTGGCACCCCGAGAGCTACACCGAGGCCTGGACGAACACGGGGCTCGCCGGCTACTTCCTCAACACGGTCCTGCTCGCCTTCGGAGCCCTGCTCTTCCAGCTGGTCATCGACGTCTCCGCCGCGTACGCCCTGTCCAAGCTCCGCCCGGTGCTGGGCAACGCCGTCCTCGCGATGATGCTGGCCACCCTGATGCTGCCGGTCTCCGCACTGCTCGTCCCCGCGTACCTCACCGTCGTGGACGTTCCCCTCGTCCACGTGAACCTGATCAACACGCCGTTCGCCATCTGGCTGCCGGCCGCGGCGAACGCCTTCAACGTCTTCATCCTCAAGCGGTTCTTCGACCAGATCCCCACGGAACTGCTCGACGCCGCCCGGATCGACGGCGCGGGCACGGTACGGATCCTCGTCTCGGTGATCCTCCCGCTGTCCCGTCCGGTGCTGGCCGTGGTGTCCATCTTCGCCGTCGTCGGCGTCTGGAAGGACTTCCTCTGGCCGATGCTGGTCCTGCCGGACGAGACCAAGCAGCCGGTCACCGTCGCCCTGAACCGCCTCGCGGAGTTCATGCCGGCCAACCAGCTCCTTGCCGGAATGGTCATGGCGAGCGTCCCGCTGCTGGTCCTCTTCCTCCTCTTCCAGCGGCACATCATCTCCGGCCTCACGGCGGGAAGCCTCAAGGGCTGACCACGCCCAGCCCCTCCACCGCTTTTTCCTCCCCCCCCCGACACCGCCGCAGCGACGGACCGCCGCGGCGGCCCCCACCGTGCCCTCCCGCACCCCTCCCGCGGGCAGGGCGCGCCTTCAGAAAGGACACGACGCCGTGTCTTCTTCCCGAGGAACCCGCACCAGAGCCGCACGCCTCATCTCCCCGCTCCTCCTCACCGCCCTGGCCACCACCGGCCTCACCGGCACCCTCGCCACCGGCTCGTACGCCGCCTCCGTCACCCTGGAGGCGGAGTCGGCCGTGCTGTCGGGCGGTGCCCGCGCCGAGTCGGAGCATTCCGGTTACACGGGCACCGGCTACGTCGGCGGGCTGACGGACGCCAACAAGGGCTCCGCTTCGGTCTCCTTCGCGGTGCAGTCGGCCGCGGCCGGTACGGGTTCGGTCGCGATCCGGTACGCGAACGGCACGGGCTCGGCGCAGACCCTGAGCCTCTACGCGAACGGGGTCAAGGTCCGCCAGGTGTCCCTCCCGGCCACCGCGAACTGGGACACCTGGGCCACCCGCCAGGAGCCCGTCCCGCTGGCCGCCGGTGCGAACACCATCGCGCTGACCTTCACCACCGCCGACTCCGGCAACGTGAACCTCGACCAGCTCACCCCGGCCGACGCCGGCCCCACCACACCCTCGACCGGTCTGGAGGCGGAGTCGGCCGTGCTGTCGGGCGGTGCCCGCGCCGAGTCGGAGCATTCCGGTTACACCGGCACCGGCTACGTCGGCGGGCTGACGGACGCCAACAAGGGGTCCGCTTCGGTCTCCTTCGCGGTGCAGTCGGCCGCGGCCGGTACGGGTTCGGTCGCGATCCGGTACGCGAACGGCACGGGCTCGGCGCAGACCCTGAGCCTCTACGCGAACGGGGTCAAGGTCCGTCAGGTGTCCCTCCCGGCCACCGCGAACTGGGACACCTGGGCCGTCCGCGAGGAGCCGCTGCCGCTGGTGAACGGCGCGAACACGGTCACCCTGACCTTCACCACCGCGGACTCCGGCAACGTGAACCTCGACGGCATCACCCCCACCAGCCCGACGACCACCCCCACCGACCCGCCGCCCGCCTCCCTCAGCCACCAGGCCGAGACCGCCTTCGCCTCGGGCGGCCCGGCGCCCGCCTCCGCCGTGGCCGGGTACAGCGGAACCGGTTACCTCACCGGCTTCACCGCCACCGGCGCCCGCGCGGTGTTCTCCGTCTCCGCGCCCACCGCCGCCACCCGGCAGCTGTCCGTGCGCTACCGCACCCCCGGTGCGAACGCCGCGACCATCACCCTGACGGCCAACGGCGTCCCCGTCCGCCGGCTCACCCTCCCCGCCACCTCGGGAGCCTGGGCCGCAGTCACCACCGACGCACCCCTGCGGGCCCAGCTCAACACCCTCACCCTGCGCACGGAGACCGGGGACAACGGCGACCTCCAGCTCGACGGCATCGAGGTCACCGGCTCCGCACCGAACGCCGCCCGCGGCGCGAGCCTCCCCTACACCGTCTACGAGGCCGAGGCCGGCGCGACCAACGCCTCCGTCACGGGCCCGGACCGCACCTACAAGACCCTGGCCTCCGAGGCATCGGGCCGGCGGGCCGTCGTACTCGACCAGACGGGGGAGTACGTCCAGTTCACCCTGGCCAAGGCCGCCAACGCCGTGACCGTGCGCTACTCGATCCCGGACAACGCGGCCGGTACGGGGAACAACGCCACGCTCAGCCTCTACGCCAACGGCGCCCACTCCAAGGACCTCGCCCTCACCTCCAAGTACAGCTGGGTCTACGGGGCCTACCCCTACGGCAACGACCCCTCCCAGGGCGACGCCCACCGCTTCTTCGACGAGACCCGCACCCTCACCGGAGAGTTCCCCGCCGGCACCGTGCTGAAGTTCCAGAAGGACGCCGGGGACACCGCCGCCTCCTACGCCATCGACCTCGTCGAGACCGAGACCGCCCCGACGGCAGCCGCCATGCCCGCCACCGGGTTCGTGTCCGCCACCACCCTCGGCGTCACCGCGAACGACGGCAGCGACGACACCGCCGCCCTCAACAGCGCCCTGACCACCGCCACCGCCCAGGGCAAGGGCCTGTGGCTCCCGGCCGGCACGTACGAGGTCTCGGGATCCGTCAACCTCGCCGGAGCCGTCCTGCGCGGCGCGGGTGAATGGCACACCACCCTGCGCGGCCGGAACGGCAAGGGCGGCCTGTTCGGGCGCGGCGGCACCAGCACCGTGCAGGACCTGGCGATCACCGGCGAGTCCGACCACCGCGACGACGCCAACAGCGACGCCGCCGTCGAGGGGGACTTCGGCTCCGGCTCCACCCTGCAGAACCTCTGGATCCAGCACAGCAAGGTCGGCCTGTGGATCGACGCGCCGACCCGCGGCCTGCTCGCCACCGGCCTGCGCATCCGCGACACGTACGCGGACGGGGTCAACCTGCACAAGGGCACCGCGGGCAGCGAGGTCTCCCAGAGCAGCATCCGCAACACCGGCGACGACGCCCTCGCGATGTGGTCGGAGGCCCAGGCGGTCACCGACTGCGTGCTCCGCTTCAACACCGTCCAGCTCCCGCTGCTCGCGAACGGGGCCGCGATCTACGGCGGCAGCGGAAACCGGATCGAGGACAACCTGGTCTCCGACACCGTCACCGGCGCCGCCGGAATCGCGGTCAGCACCCGCTTCGGCATCCCGTTCAGCGGACCGGCGACCGTCCAGCGCAACACCATCGACCGGGCCGGCGGCTACGAGCCCAACTGGGCGAGCAAGCTCGGCGCCCTGTGGGTGTACGCGGACACCTCCGAGATCACCACCCCGGTGCTCCTCCAGGACAACGACATCCTGGACAGCACCTACAGCGGACTGCTCGTCTCCTGGCAGAAGAACGTCGGGAACCTGACCGTGAAGAACACCAGGATCGCCAAGGCCGGCGGCTACGGCATCGAGATCAACGCGGCCGGCGCGGGCACCTTCAGCGGGGTCACGGTCACCGACGCGGCCTCGGGCGGACTGAGCCTCGCCGGCGGGTTCACCGTCAACCGCGGAGCCGGCAACTCGGGCTGGTAGCCCCCCTCCCCGCAGGCCCTTCCTCCCCGGAACCCGGGGCCCGGTCACCCCTGCACCCCGCCCGACCGGGCCCCGCACCCCGGCGAGCCCCACCAGGCACGCCCCCCCGCACCCACCGCACCAGGAGACCCCGTGACCCAGCCCGTCCCGCACCCCGCAGCCTCCCCCTGGTGGCGGCACGCCGCGATCTACCAGATCTACATCCGCAGCTTCGCCGACGGGAACGGCGACGGCACCGGCGACATCGCCGGAGTCCGCGCGCGACTGCCCTACCTGCGGGACCTGGGCGTGGACGCACTCTGGTTCAACCCCTGGTACGTCTCGCCCATGGCCGACGCCGGCTACGACGTGGCCGACTACCGGGACATCGACCCCCTCTTCGGCACCCTCGCCGAGGCCGAGGAGCTCATCGCCGAGGCCCACGGCCACGGGCTGCGGGTCATCGTGGACCTCGTCCCCAACCACTGCTCCGACCGGCACCCCTGGTTCGTCCGGGCCCTCGCCGCCGGACCCGGATCCCCCGAGCGGGAGCGCTTCTGGTTCCTGCCCGGGCGCGGCGCGCAGGGCGAACTGCCGCCCAACGACTGGCACTCCTACTTCGGAGGCCCCGCCTGGACCCGGATCACCGAGGCCGACGGCACCCAAGGCCCCTGGTACCTGCACATGTTCGCCCCCGAACAGCCCGACCTGAACTGGGAACACCCCGACGTGGCGGCCGAGTTCGAGGACGTGCTGCGGTTCTGGCTCGACCGCGGGGTCGACGGCTTCCGCATCGACGTGGCGCACGGGCTCGCCAAGAAGCCCGGTCTCCCCGACGTCGGCGAGAACCCCGACCCCACGGACCTGCCCTACCAGGACGTCGACGCCGTCCATGCCGTCTACCGCGACTGGCGCAGGATCCTCGACACCTATCCGGGCGACCGCGTGTTCATCGGCGAGGTCTGGCTCCCGGAAGCCGAGCAGTTCGCCCGCTACCTGCGCCACGACGAACTGCACTCCGCCTTCAACTTCGACTACCTCTGCTGCCCCTGGGACTCCGGAGCGCTGCGGAAGGTCGTCGACGCCACCCTCGCCTCGCACGAACCGGTCGGCGCCCCGCCCACCTGGGTGCTCTCCAACCACGACACCATCCGCCACGTCACCCGCTACGGCCGCGCCGACACCTCCTTCGACATGGGGGACAAGCGGCTCCTGGACCCCAGCGACGCCGGGCTCGGCCGCCGCCGGGGCCGCGCCGCGGCCCTGGTCTCGCTGGCCCTGCCGGGCGGCGTCTACATCTACCAGGGCGACGAACTCGGCCTGCCCGAGGTCCAGGACCTGCCCGACGAGGTCCTCCAGGACCCGACCTTCGTCCGTTCGGGCGGCACGGACCGGGGCCGCGACGGCTGCCGCGTCCCCCTGCCGTGGGAGCCCGCCGGACCCTCCCTCGGCTTCTGCGCCCCGGCCGAAGGGGCCACACCCTGGCTGCCCCAGCCCGAGGGGTGGGCAGCCCTCAGCGCCGCGGCGCAGCAGGAGGACCCGTACTCGGTCCTCACCCTCTACCGCGAGGCCCTCGCCCTGCGCGGCGCCGAGCTGGCCCGGCTGCCCGAGACGCTGGAGTGGGTGGACGCGGGGCCCGACACCCTGTGCTTCGACCGCCCCGCCGGCTTCCGCTGCCTGACCGCCTTCGCCGCCCCGGTCCCGCTTCCCGCGGGCGCCCGGGTCCTGCTCGGCAGCGGCCCGCTCGGCACCGGCGCGGACGGCGGGCCCGTACTGCCCCGGGACACCACGGTCTGGCTGCGCATGTCCGGGTGAGCCGACGGGCCCCGTGGCGCGGGCCATCCGCATCGTGAGATGTGGTGTCACATGTCGGCGACGGCGTGCCAGACTCTTCCGCATGCGCCAGCAGAAGATTAGCGCCGGCGTGCCGGCCCGGAGCTGAACTGAGACCACCCCAGCAGCCCACCGCCCGCACGCAGACCTCTCGCATCCGCGAGGGGTCTTCTTGTTTTCCGGGACCACGCACCTCCGCCCCAGGACAGGAGCCCACCTCTCATGACCCGCAGCGATGTTCTCCCCGCCGTCGACGACGCCGTGCGCACCGGCGAGACCGCCTGCCACACGCTGATCCTCACCGTCCGGGACGGCGGCCATGCGCTCACCCGCATCTCGGCGATGCTGAACAACCTGTCCGTCAGGACGCTGTCCTTCCGGGCCGCCGACGGCAGCGGCCTCGCCGTGTGCGAGGTCGTGGTGCCCGTCACCGACTCGCCCCGGGCCCAGGCCAAGCTGCGGCGCTGCGTCGAGGTGGTCGACCTGAGCGCCCACCCGGCGGGGGAGACCCGGACCATCTGAAGCGAAGCCCGCGGATTACTTGACTGACCGTTCCAGTATCCGTAAGGTTGTGGATGTGGCCAGGACCAAGGAATTCGATCCCGACGCCGCGCTGCAGTCGGCTCTGGAGCTGTTCTGGCGGCGCGGCTACGAGGCGACGTCGATGGCGGACCTCGTCGAGGCGCTCGGCATCGGGCGAGCCAGCATGTACGCCACCTTCGGGAACAAGCGCGAGCTCTACCTGAAGGCGCTGGACCGCTACAACGAGCACCGCGACCCCAGCCTGCTGCGCGAGCTGTCCCAGCCGGGGCCCGCGCTGCCGGCCGTGCGCACGGTGGTACGCCGCTTCGCCGCCGAGTCGAGCGGTGGCGATATGCGGCGGATCGGCTGCTTCGTGACCAACGCGGCCGCGGAGCTCGGCGCGCACGACCCGGCGGCGGCCCGCAAGGTCGAAGCGAGCTGGACCCACATCGAGACCCTGCTGCACTCGGCGCTGACCCGGGCCCAGGCCCAGGGCGAACTGCCCGCGGACCGCGATCCGCGCACGCTCGCCGCCATGCTGCTGGTGCTGATGCAGGGCATGCGCGTCGTGGGCAAGGCCTCGCAGGACCCGGCCCGGGTGCGGAACGCGGCCGAACAGGCCCTGAGCCTGCTCGACTGACCGATGGGACCTCCCTCCGGGGAGGTTCTTTTTAGAGCTTCATTCTGGAATGTACGGTCCAGTACACACAGATGCACATCGCATGCGCATCGCATCATCCTGAGGGGGAGTAATGACCGTCACGCAGACCGAACACAGCACGCAGACGCTCACCGCGTCCGGAGCCGAGCCCGGCCGCCCGGCCGCCGGCCCGGCCTTCGCACTGCTCGGCACCGTGCAGATGACACTGATCTTCGCGCTCACCTCGCTCATCGTGCCGCTGCCCGCCATCGGCCGCGCATTCACCCTGGGCCGCGATGACTTGCTGCTCCTCAGTGCCGCCTACGGGCTGAGCTTCGCGGGCCTGCTGCTCTTCGGCGGCCGCCTCACCGACCGGTTCGGCGGCCGCCGGGTGCTCACCGCCGGACTGCTCCTCTTCGCCGTGGCCTCCCTCGCCGCACCGTTCGCCCAGGGGGCCGGGGTCCTGCTCACCGCCCGCTTCGCCCAGGGGGTGGGCGCCGCACTCACCGCGCCGGCCGCCATGGCCGTCCTGCGGGCGGTCTTCCCGGAACCCGCCGCGTTCGGAAGGGCGATGGCCACCTGGGGCGGGCTGTCCGTGCTCGGTGCGACCGCGGGCAACCTGCTCTCCGGAGTCATCTCCGCCCTGAGCAGCTGGCGCTTCTCCTTCGCCGTCCCGGTCGTCGTGGCCGTCGCGGCCCTGCTCCTCGCCCCCCGGCTGCTGCCCGCCACTCCGGCGGGGGAGGGCCGCTCCCTGGACCTGCCGGGCGCCCTGCTGGCCACCGCCGGGATCAGCCTCGCCAGCTACGGGTTCGTCCTCACCGACGTCCGGTCCTGGGGATCGACGGGCGTCCTCGTCACCCTGGCAGCCGCGGCCGCGCTCCTGCTGGCCTTCCCGCTCGTCGAACGCCGGGTCCGCGACCCCCTGCTCCCGCTCGGATTCCTCCGCGACCGGCGCCGGGCCCTCGCCCTGGCTGCCATCGGCCTCACCGCCGCAGGCACGGCCGTGACCTTAGTACTCCTCTCGCTGCACCTCCAGCAGGAGCTGGGCTGGTCGGCGCTGCGGACCTCGGCGGCGTTCCTGCCCTTCGCGGTGGCCCTGCTGGTGGCGGGCCGGATCTCCGGTCCCCTCGTCGGCCGGTTCGGGGCGCCCCGCGTCACCACCGCCGGTCTCGTCCTCGCCGCGGCCGGACTCGCACTCCTCGCGCTCACCGGCCTGGCCGCGGAGATCCCGTACGCCTACGGCCTCCTCCCCGGCCTGCTCCTGCTGCCCATCGGAGCGGCGGCCGCCTTCGCCGGGGCCGCGGTCCTCGCCACCGACGGGGTGGCCCCCCACCAGGCGGGACTCGCCGGCGGGGTCATGAACACCGCCATGGAGCTCGGCCCGACGGTCGTCTTCGCCGCGGTCCTCTCCCTGGGCTCCGACACGGTCTCGCTCGCGGCCACGGCGGTCGCCTTCGCCGCAGCCGCCTTCCTCAACACCCGCATCAAGTAGCCGACAGCACTCACATCACCCAGCCGATAGACGACCAAGTAGGGAAATCGCCATCATGTCTGCACGTTTCACCGGCAAGAGCGTCCTCGTCACCGGAGCCGGTTCCGGCATCGGGCGGGCCATCGCCCTCGCCTTCGCCGCCGAAGGGGCCGCGGTGGTCGTGGCCGGCCGCACGGCGGCGCCGCTCGACGAGACCGTCGAGCTGATCGAGAAGGAGGGCGGCAAGGCCGTCGCGGTGACCGCGGACGTGACCCGCTCCGAGGACGTACGGGCCATGGTGCGCCGCGGCGTCGAGGAGTTCGGCGGTCTCGACGTCGCCGTGAACAACGCGGGCGTCTTCCGGGGCGGCGGCCCCGTCGCGGACCTCCGGGAAGAGGACTGGCGCAGCATGCTGGACATCAACGTGACGGGGGTCCTGCTCAGCCTCCAGGCCGAGGTGGCCGTCATGCGCGACCAGCCCGCCGGCGGGGCGATCGTCAACATCTCCTCGAACCTCGGCGCGCACGCCCGCATTCCGGGAGCCGCCGGCTACCTCGCCACCAAGGCGGCCGTGTCCGCCCTGACGAGGGCCGCCGCCCTGGACCACATCGCCGAGGGGGTCCGCATCAACGCGGTGAGCCCCGGCGCGACCGCCACCACGATGTCCCTGCAGCCGGGGGAGGGAGACGCCGAGCGCGCGGCCAGGATGAAGGACGAATCGCCGCTGGGCCGGGTGTCGTCCACCGCCGAGATCGCGGCGGCCGTGCTCTACCTGGCCTCGCCGGACGCGGGCTCCGTGGTCGGGACCGACCTGGTGATCGACGGCGGCGCATCGGCCTGACACGCCCGGGCCCAACCCCGGAAACGGCTCCGGCCCCCTTGACGCCTGGGCGTCAAGGGGGCCGGACCTTTCGTAGCGGGGACAGGATTTGAACCTGCGACCTCTGGGTTATGAGCCCAGCGAGCTACCGAGCTGCTCCACCCCGCGTCGTTGTGGACATCACTGTACGGGATCCGGGGCCCGCCTCCGACCACCCCGGAAAATCCGGGCCCGACGGGACGGAAAAACGAACACGGCCGAGTGAGGATTTCCGTATGGCCGGAACGAGGATTTCCGTTCGGATGGAAGGGGTGGATTTTGTTTTCACGCCGCCCCGACCTCGGCGTGCTACTGTGGTTTGAGTTGCAGTTGTGGTTCCCAAAATTTCGAGCACCTCTACCCACTCCTCTTCGGAGGAGCAGAGACGAGTGTTCTTGTCTTTCCGGCGTTTTCCGGGCTGGGCAATCATCGGCGACTTGAGTTCCGCACAGTGCGGAACTCTGGGCTGTGCCCCGAAGGAGTAAAAAAATGGCTAATGGCACCGTGAAGTGGTTCAACGCGGAAAAGGGCTTCGGCTTCATCGAGCAGGAGGGCGGCGGTCCTGACGTGTTCGCCCACTACTCGAACATCGCCTCGCAGGGCTTCCGTGAGCTTCAGGAAGGCCAGAAGGTCAGCTTTGACATCGCGCAGGGCCAGAAGGGCCCGACCGCCGAGAACATCGTCACCGCCTGACGTTCACGCGTAACCGCGTAGCTGGGGCCCGCACCTTGGGGTGCGGGCCCCAGCTCGTTGCGTTTTGGGATCTGCGGGCCGTCTCGGCCCGCGTGCGCGGCGCGGCGGGGAAACCCGTCCCAGCGCCCCACCGTTCGGCCGATGGATGCACTCCTCGGCTCCCCACCCGCATGCGGCGCATATTTCGCCGGCACATAGGGTGATAATCCTTTCATGGCCGGTTGAATCGATCGAAGTTCGATTCGACTCCGTCATATCTTTTTATGCTCCGGCTCATTCTTGTGAATCCTCGCGCGGCCAGATGTACGCCGCCGAGAACTCCTCGATGTGCGCCGTATCGAGGAAGGTTCTGCATGAACCGCACGACCCGCATGAATGACCGGTCTTCGTCCTCCCGTTCGGGTGGATCCAGCAGCTCCTACGGCTCCTACGGTGGCTCGTACGGCGGCTCCTCCGGCTCGGCGAGCCGTTCCGGCAGCCGGTTCGGCTCCTCCGCGCCCAGCCGCTCCGGCGGTCCCAAGCGCTCGGGTGGCGGCGGCTACGGGCGCCGTCCCGCCGCACCGCAGGGCGAGTTCGCCCTGCCGGTCACCGTGGTCCCCGCGCTGCCGGCCGTCGAGGCCTTCGCCGACCTGGCGATGCCGTCCCCGCTGCTCGCCACGCTCACCCGTGAGGGCATGACCACCCCGTTCCCGATCCAGGCCGCCACGCTGCCCAACGGTCTCGCGGGCCGGGACGTCCTGGGACGCGGCCGCACCGGCTCCGGCAAGACCCTGGCCTTCGGCCTGGCGCTGCTGGCGCGTACCGCCGGGCAGCAGGCCGAGCCGGGTCAGCCGCTCGCCCTGGTCCTCGTCCCCACCCGTGAGCTCGCCCAGCAGGTGACCGCCGCCCTCACCCCCTACGCCCGCGCGGTGAAGCTGCGGATCGCCACCGTCGTCGGCGGCATGCCGATCCACCGGCAGGCCGGTGCGCTGCGCGCCGGAGCCGAAGTGGTCGTCGCCACGCCCGGCCGCCTCAAGGACCTCATCCAGCGGGGTGACTGCCGGCTGAACCAGGTCGCCATCACCGTCCTCGACGAGGCCGACCAGATGGCCGACATGGGCTTCATGCCGCAGGTCACCGCGCTGCTGGACCAGGTGCGTCCCGAGGGCCAGCGGATGCTGTTCTCCGCCACCCTGGACCGCAACGTCGACCTGCTGGTGCGCCGCTACCTGACCGACCCCGTCGTGCACTCCGTCGACCCCTCGCAGGGTGCGGTGACCACGATGGAACACCACGTCCTGCACGTGCAGAACTTCGACAAGCAGGCCGCCACGACCGAGATCGCGGCCCGTGAGGGCCGCGTGATCATGTTCCTGGACACCAAGCACGGCGTGGACCGCCTCACCGAGCACCTGCTGAGCAACGGGGTGCGCGCCGCGGCGCTGCACGGCGGGAAGTCGCAGCCGCAGCGCACCCGTACCCTCACCCAGTTCAAGAGCGGGCACGTGAGCGTCCTCGTCGCCACGAACGTCGCGGCCCGCGGCATCCACGTCGACAACCTCGACCTCGTGGTCAACGTGGACCCGCCGACCGACCCCAAGGACTACCTCCACCGCGGCGGCCGCACCGCCCGCGCCGGCGAGTCCGGCAGCGTCGTCACCCTGGTGCTGCCCAACCAGCGCCGGGACATGGTCCGTCTGATGCAGGCCGCGGGCATCACGCCCCAGACCGCGCAGGTGCGCTCCGGCGAGGCCGAACTGAGCCGGATCACCGGCGCCCAGGCGCCGTCCGGCGTCCCGGTCGTCATCACCGCCCCCGTCACCGAGCGGCCCAGGGGCGCATCCGGCGGCGCCTCGCGCGGCCGTCGCAGCCGGCCCGCACAGGACCGGCGCAGCAGGACCTCCGCCACTGCCCGGGGGCCGCAGCGCCAGTCCCCGGCCACCACGGCGGCCTAGGCCGCCCAGGCGACCCCGCCCGGATCCTGCCGGACCGGGCACGGACGGTTCTCTTCTATCTGTGAGGCAGCATGCGCTTCGTCATCGCCCGCTTTCCGTTCGACCTGACCAAGGCCGGCGTCCTCGAGTCGATGAAGGGCGTCAAGCCCGAACCGATCACCGGTGACTCCGTGGTCATAGGCCGTCGTGCCTACCCCGTGAAGCAGGTGGGTGCCGTCATTACCCGCCAGGACCGCCGCGACTTCACCGCCGCCGAGGTCATCAGGGCCCTGACGGCACTGGGCTTCACCTGCCGTCCGCTCGAAACGGTGCCGGCGCCCGCCGCCGAGGGCCTGACCGCCGTCCAGAAGGCGTCGGCCATGCTCGGCACCCCCTCGGGCGTGTAGCGCAGCCGCGGGTACGACGCGTTCGGAGCCCGGGGTTCCGGTCGGCCACAGCCGACCGGGGCCCCGGGCTTTCGCGTGCCGTCCGGAAGCACGCTCCGGAGCGTGCTCCGGGACCGCGCGCCGGTCGGGCCCGGTTCACGCCCATTTCACGCCCGGGTCCAGCGCGGGGCCGCCGCCGCGGAGGACGGCGGGGGTTCGGCTCCGTCCAGGCGCAGGCTGCGGAGCGTGGCGTCCGTCTCGCGCTGGAAGTGCGCGTAGGTGATGAGCCGGTCCCACAGCGGATCGGGGCGGCCCGGGACGGTGGCCCCGCGCGCCTCCCATTCGCGGGCGAGCTGATCGAAGACGACCGCGCCGCCCGAGGGGGCGGGGCTGCCCGACTGCTGCCGGGGAATGCCCCGTGCCATCGCGGCGGGGGCGCGCTCGGGTGCCCGGTGCCGGGCCGGGGACGGGGAGACGGCGTGTGGAGTGCCCATGCCCGCCCCAACGATTCTGCGGGCCCCCGGGTACGCCTGCGGGACCGGCGGGATGGAGCGCGCGGCCCGGGTGCGGAGCCGTCGCCCCGGCCGGTCGGCCCGGCCGGTCAGCCCAGCCGGGTGGGTGAGGAGGCGGCCGGCGCCAGGACGCGGGGGGTTCCGGTGCCGTCCGCCGGGACCGTCCAGAGGTCCGTGGTGTCCACGGAGCCGTCGGCGGGCAGGGCGTAGGCGAGGGTCCGGTCGTCGAGCCAGAGCGCCTGATCGTCCACGCTGCGCTTCTCCGCCAGCGGCTGCTCCCGCAACGACCGCAGATCCAGTACGTGTTCGCGCCACAGGGACGCACCGCGCTGGACCCGCTTCTTGTACGCGATGCGGGTCTCGTCGGGGGACAGGGACGGGCACTCGACGTTCGAGGCGAGGCTGGTGACTGTGCGCCGCGCGATCGAACCCTTCACGAGGTACGTCTGGTTGCCGGTGCCGAGGGTGGCGTAGAAGGTGTCGTCGTCCTTGGAGAAGGTGACGCCCCAGAAATTGGTGTCGTTCGCGCTGTAGGGACGGCCCTCCAGCTCGATGGAGAACTTCTCCAGGTCCGGTTCGAGCGTCCCCGTACGGGTGTCCACGATGGAGGTCCGGGTGGAGAAGAACGCCGCCCCGTAGGACTCCCCGGCGACGAAGACGGTCCAGGCGGCGAAGTGGCCGCTCGGGGAGACCCGGGCCCGCGAGGGCGTGCCCGCGAGCGGGAACTCGCGCAGCGTGCGCAGTTGGGAGTCGACGATCAGGGCCCGGTTCTGCTGGGAGAGGGTCCCCGGGGAGGAACTCAGGCAGACGCCGGTGCCGGCCGCGGCGTGGAACCGCAGGCAGGTGAGTCCCGAGGCGGTCCGCGCGTCCTGCGGTGAGCGGTCCGGTACGGAGACGAGCGCTCCGCGGTGCGGGCCCTGTGCGCCGTTGAGGAAGGCCAGGCCGCCGGGCCGGTCGAGCGTGACCTTGCCCGGGGCGGCCGTGGGGTCGCCCGCGCGGGTCTGCTCGGAACGGGTGGCGGCGCGCACCACCAGCACGCCGGCCGCGCCTCCGAGGAGCAGCACGGCCAGGGCGAGTACGAGCAGCCGGCGTGAGCGGGTCATCGGGTTCCTCGGGTCTGCGGGGCCGGGGCGGTGGCGCCGTCCGGGGCCGTGGGGCGGAGTACGAAACCGGCGACGGCCGCGCAGCAGCACAGGCCGGCCGCGGCGGCGGCGAGCGCCGGGCCCGAGCCCAGCGCCGTCCAGGCCGCGCCGAAGGCCAGCGAGCAGCCGAAGCGGGACAGTGCCTGGCCGGTGCCCACGAGCGCGATTCCGGTGGCCCGCAGCTTCGCGGGGACGGTCGCGGCGACGGCCGCGGGCAGCACCCCGTCGGTGGCGGCGTAGAACATGCCGTGCAGGGCCAGGACCAGGTAGGGGAGCGCGGGCAGGTGGGGGGCCCACAGGAGCAGCCCGTACCCGGCCAGCAGGAGGGCGTGCCCGCCGAGGAACACGGTGCGCCGCCCGATGCGGTCCGCCAGGGCGCCCGCCGGGACGGCCAGCAGCAGGAACACGGCCGCGGTGCCCAGGGGGAGCAGCGGGAACCACCGCTCGCCGATGCCGGTGCGGTCCTGGAGCAGCAGGTACAGGAAGGCGTCGCTGACGGTGGTGAGTCCGAGGAGGGCGGCGCAGGCCGCCAGGGCGCGCAGCCGGGGCAGCCGCAGCAGGCCCAGCGCGTCGCGCAGGTTCACCGCGTCCGGCTTCGGGGCGGCACCGGCGGCGGCTCCGGGGGCGCCGGGCTTGCGCGGAGCCGGGAGCGGGGGAGCGGCGGGTGCCGCGCGGGCGGGACCCGGCTCCGCGCCCGACGGGACGAACAGCAGGAGCACCACGACGCCCAGGGCGGCCACACAGGCGCTGACCCCGAAGACGGCGTCGTACCCGTCGACCGTCATGCTCAGGATGAAGAAGGCGGCGAGCGGCCCCAGCAGGGCCCCGGTGGTGTCCATGGCGCGGTGCACGCCGAAGGCCCGACCCTGCAACTCCGGCGGTGTGGACAGGGAGATCAGTGCGTCGCGGGGAGCCGTGCGCAGGCCCTTGCCGGTGCGTTCCAGGGCCAGGATCAGTGCCACCGGTCCGAGGCTGTGGGCGAGCAGCAGCAGTGGTTTGCAGGCCGCGGACAGTCCGTACCCGATACCGGCGATCAGCTTGTGGTTGCGAATCCGGTCGGCGAGGTGGCCGCCGGTCAGCTGCACCAGCGCGCTGACCCCGTTGTAGAGCCCGTCGAGGGCCCCGAAGCCGAGCGGGCTCAGGCCGAGTCCGGCGACGAGGTAGAGCGGCAGGACGGCGGTGACCATCTCGGAGGAGACGTCGGTGATCAGGCTGACGGAGCCCAGTGCGAGGACGGCCGAGGCGACCGCGGGTCCGCGGACGGGCGATCCGTCGGCGGTGGTCTTCGCGTCCTCGGGCGCGGAGCGGTCCGCGAGGTACATGCTTTCGAACTCCCGGTCGGGCGTCTGAACGGTGAGCCAGTCGTACGTGCGAATGGCACCTTAATGGGTGTACGGGCCAACTGGGCGGGATACGGCCGGATTCGGCCGCACGGCCCGGCCGCTCGGCCGCTCGGCCCTGCCGGCCGCACAGCCTCGTCGGCCGCTCAGCCCTGTCGGCTGCTCTCGTCGCGCAGCCAGGTGGAGAAGTCCCCGCTCCGGATGGCCTTGCGGGAGCCCCGGCGGGCCGCCAGGGCCGCCACGACGAAGACCAGCACCCCCGGGAGCAGCCGCGGCTGGGCCCGGAGCAGCGCCCGGAGGTCTCCCGTGCCGGTACGCGCGGACGGCGGGGGAGCGGCCGGCCCGGCGGCCTGCGCGGCCTGGAAGCCCTCCAGCTCGGCGGAGGAAGTCGCCGCCCGGATACGGCGTTTGATGAGATCGCCCCACGTGCGCGGCGGGAGGACCACGACCCTCGCCGAGTCCACCACCCGCCGCTCTCCCGGCGCGAAGGCCAGGGATGCGGCCAGGTCGTCGGCCATCAGCGGCGGCAGGGCGGCGAGCCGGGCGTGCCCCGGTTCGGTCACCGCGATCACCCCGCGCCCGAACAGGCCCTCGCGGACGGCCGGCAGGAGTTGCCAGACCCGGTAGTAGGCCCGGACGGGCCAGGCGCAGCCGGTAAGCGGAATGTCCCGGCCGGGGGCCGCGGCGAGCAGGGCCGGGCTGTCGGCGAGGGCGTCGGCGAGGGCTCGTACGTCGGCCGCGCCGACCACCACGTCCGCGTCCACGTAGAGCCGCGGGAAGCCGCGCGCGTGCTCGTCGCCCACCCGAAGTGCCTGATGTTTGGACGGAGTCGGTATCTCGACCACCCGGACGCGGGGGCCCCGCGCGGCGGCCACGGCGGCGGTGTCGTCGGTGCAGCCGTTGCACACCACGACGATGTCGGGCCCCGGAGCCGGGGATTCCGTCAGGAGCGCGTCGAGGAGCCGGCCGATGACCCGGCCCTCGTTGTGCGCCGGGATCACGATGCTGGTCACCCCGGAAGTATGCACGGTCGAACGCCCGTACCGACCGTTTCCTCCAACTCTCCCCGGGGGTACGCCCAGTGGTCTAGATTGAACGCAGCCGATGGGATTCGGCGTGTTTCGGCAACGCCGTCATCCACGCTGCAATCCGGTCGGCGCAGGGTAGTTGGGGCAGGTTACGGGTTCGGCGGCTTGGGGGAACAGGCCGCCTGTCCGGGGCCGGCCGGCGCTAGGGGTGCCGGACGGCCGGGGGGCGGAAGTACGTGGAACACGTACGGCATCGGTCGTGGGGGCCATCACCGTCGGACGGGTCACGCACGGGTCGCACAGGCGCCCGGCTTGCCCGCGACGGCACCCCCTTCCTTCGCACGCGTCCCGGCCATGGGTCGTCGACACGCCTGAGGGCGTGCGCGGAAGGAAAGGGAATGCTGTGAAGGACACCGCGAAGGACACCGGGCGGGACGCCACGGGCGCACGTGCGGGCGCGGGACGGACCGAGCCGTTAGGGGTCGCCGTCGTCGGAGCGGGCTACTGGGGCCCCAATCTCGTCCGCAACTTCCAGTCCAGTCCGGAGTTCAGGCTCCGCTGGCTGTGTGATCTGAACGTCGACCGGGCCCGGCAGGTGCTCGGCGGCTACTCGACGGTCCAGGCGACCGACGACTACGCGGCGGTCCTGGCCGACCCGGAGGTCGAGGCCGTCGCCGTGGCCACACCGGCCGGCACCCACCTCGACGTCGCCCTGGCCGCCCTGCGCGCCGGCAAGCACGTCCTCGTGGAGAAGCCGCTCGCCGCCACCTACGAGGACGGGCTGCGGCTGGTGAACGAGGCCGAGGAACGCGGCCTCACCCTGATGTGCGACCACACCTACTGCTACACCCCCGCGGTGGCCCGCATCCGGGACATGGTGCGCTCCGGCGAACTCGGCGACATCCAGTTCGTGGACTCGGTCAGGATCAACCTCGGGCTGGTCCAGAAGGACATCGACGTCCTGTGGGACCTGGCTCCGCACGACCTCTCGGTGCTCGACTTCATCCTCCCGGACAACGTCCACCCGGTCGCCGTCGCCGCCCACGGGGCCGACCCGATCGGGGCCGGCCAGTCCTGCGTGGCCTATCTGACGCTCCAGCTCAACACCGGCGCCATCGCGCACGTCCACGTCAACTGGCTGTCCCCGGTGAAGGTCCGCACCACCATGGTCGGCGGCTCCAAGCGCACGCTGGTGTGGGACGACCTCAACCCCACGCAGCGGGTTGCGGTGTTCGACCGCGGGGTCGACCTCACGGCCCCCCAGGAGATCGGCGCGGACGAGCGCCGCGACATGCTCGTCTCCTACCGGACCGGCGACATGGTGGCTCCCGCGCTCGGTGAGAAGGAGGCCCTGCGCAGCATGGTCGAGGAGTTCGCCGCGTCGATCAGGACGGGACGGCCGCCGCTCACCGACGGAAGGGCCGGACTGCAGGTGCTCGACATCCTCGAAGCAGCTTCCCGGAGCCTGGAGTTCAAGGGCGCCGTCGTCGGACTGCGCACCGGCCGTTGAGCGTTGACGACGCCGCCCGGTCCGCCGCCGCGTGCGGCGCGCCGGGCACAGCAGGCAAGACCATGACCGACTCAGTAGGGGCAGGGCGTTGAGCAGCGTACGAGGCAAGAAGATTCTGGTCACCGGCGGAGCGGGCACGATCGGCTCGCACCTGGTGGACCTGCTGGTGGACAAGGGGGCACGCGAGATCGTCGTGCTCGACAACTTCGTACGGGGACGCACCGCCAACCTGGCCCGCGCCCTGCCGAGCGGCGTGGTCGACCTGGTCGAGGGCGATATCCGGGACATATCCGCGGTCCGCAAGGCGACCGAGGGAGCCGACCTGGTCTTCCACCTGGCGGCGATCCGGATCACCCAGTGCGCCGAGGAGCCGCGGCTGGCCAACGAGGTGATGGTCGACGGGACCTTCAACGTGCTGGAGGCCGCCGCGGCCGCCGGCGTGGGCAAGGTCATCGCCTCGTCCTCGGCCTCGGTCTACGGGATGGCCGAGTCCTTCCCGACCACCGAGCGCCACCACGCGTACAACAACGACACCTTCTACGGGGCTGCCAAGGCCTTCAACGAGGGCGTGCTGCGCAGCTTCCACGCCATGTACGGGCTGGACTACGTCGCGCTGCGCTACTTCAACGTGTACGGCCCCCGGATGGACATCCACGGGCTGTACACCGAGGTGCTGATCCGGTGGATGGAACGGATCGCCGCGGGCGAACCGCCCCTGATCCTCGGCGACGGAACCCAGACCATGGACTTCGTCGACGTCCGGGACATCGCCAGAGCCAACCTGCTCGCCGCCGAATCGGACCTGACCGACGAGGTGTTCAACATCGCGAGCGGCTCCGAGACCAGCCTGCTCGACCTGGCGAACGGCCTCCTGGAGGCCATGGGAGCCGAGGGCCTGGCGCCGGAACACGGACCGGCCCGCGCCGTGAACGGGGTGACCCGCCGGCTCGCGGACACCTCGCAGGCCGCCGAGCGGCTCGGCTTCACGGCCGGGATCGACCTGCGCAGCGGGCTGCGGGACCTGGTCGAGTGGTGGCGGGCCGAGCGCGCCGCGGACGCGGCGTCCGCGGGTGACGCGGTAGCCGCGGAGGCCGGCCGATGAGCGCCCCGGACGCCGCGGCCGGCCCCGCGGCGGCGCCCGCCCGGATCCCCGTCATGATCCCGTGGCTCGGCGAGGACGAGGCAAGGGCCGCCTCCGACGCGGTCCTGTCCGGGTGGGTGGCCCAGGGGCCCAGGGTCGCGGAGTTCGAGCGGGCCTTCGCCGAGCGGGTGGGCGCGGAGCACGGCATCGCGGTGAGCTCCTGCACCACCGCCCTGCACCTCTCGCTCATCGCCCTGGACCTCGGTCCGGGGGACGAGGTCGTCGTCCCCTCGCTGTCCTTCATCGCCACGGCCAACGCGGTGCGCTACGTGGGCGCCCAGCCGGTGTTCGCGGACGTCGAAGAGGCCACCGGGAACCTGACCCCCGCCACCGTGGACGCCGTCCTCACCCCGCGCACCAAGGCGGTGATCGCCGTCCACCAGGGTGGGGTCCCGGCCGACGTGCACGCCCTGCGCGCCGCCTGCGCCGACCGGGGCCTCGCCCTGGTGGAGGATGCCGCCTGCGGCATCGGCGCCACGGTCGGCGGCAAATCGGTCGGCCAGGGCGCCCTGTTGGCCGCCTGGTCCTTCCACCCCCGCAAGGTGATCACCACCGGCGAGGGCGGCATGGTGACCACGGACGACGCCGCATGGGCCGAGCGGCTGCGGCGGCTGCGCGAGCACGGCATGAACGTGTCGGCGGCGCAGCGGCACGCGAGCAGCAAGCCGATCGCCGAGAGCTACCTGGAGGTCGGCTACAACTTCCGCATGACCGACATCCAGGCCGCGGTCGGCCTGGTGCAGCTGGGCAAGCTCGACGAGATCGTGGCCCGCAGGCGGTTCCTGGCCGCCCGGTACGCACAGCTCCTCGCCGGTGTCCCGGGCCTGACCCCGGTCCGGGACCCCGCGCACGGCGAGGGGAACTTCCAGTCGTACTGGGTGCTCCTGGACGAGGACTTCCCCGTCGGCCGCGACGAGCTCCTCGCGGCGCTGGCCGGGGCCGGGATCTCGGCCCGGCGCGGGATCATGGCCTCCCACCTGGAGCCGGCGTACGCCGGGCACGGTGCGGCGGCGCTGCCGGTGACCGAGCGCATCACCCGCGACTCGCTGATCCTGCCGCTGTTCCACACCATGACGCAGGAGCAGCAGGACCGGGTGGTGGCGGTGCTGCGCGAACAGGCGGGCGGATGAGCGGCCCGGCCGGCGGGACCCGATCCGCCGGCCGGACCGGTCCGCCCACCGAGGACCTGCTGATCGTCGGCGCGGGCGGCTTCGCCCGGGAAGCTGCCCAGGCCGTACGGGACGCGGCCGCCGCCGACCTGGCGGCCGGCCGGGCCCCGCGCTGGCGGCTCGCCGGGCACCTGGACGACGACCCGGCCCTGCACGGCCGGGAGGTCGACGGCGTCCCGGTCCTGGGCGCCTGCGCCCTGGTGCACGAACGCCCGGACGCCCGCGTGGTGGTCTGCGTGGGCAGCCCCCGCGACTACGGGGTCCGGGCCCGCCTGGTGCGGCGCTTGGCCCTGCCCGAGGGCCGGTACGCCACCGTGGTCCACCCCACGGCGGCGCTCTCCGGCTCCTCGGTGCTCGGGCCGGGCACGGTGGTGCTCGCGCACTGCGTCCTGACGGCGGCGGTACGGGTGGGAGCCCACGTGGCGGTCATGCCGCAGGTGGTCCTCACCCACGACGACGAGGTCGGGGACTTCGCGACCCTGGCCTCCGGGGTCCGCCTCGGCGGCGGGGTACGGCTGGGGCGCGGCGCCTACGTGGGCGCCGGCGCACTGGTCAGGGAGTACACGAAGGTCGGCGCCTGGTCGCTGACCGGGATGGGAAGCACGGTCCTGGCCGAGGTGCCGGCCGGCGAGGTGTGGGCCGGGAGCCCCGCCCGCCGGCTGCGCGAGGCAGGAGGCCCGGCGCTCGACGAGCTGCGGGCCGATGAGGCCGATGAGTCGAAGTACGGCCGCAGGCCGGAGACACGGATGGAGAGCACACCCGCATGAACCAGATACCGCTCGTCGACCTGAAGGCCGCGCACGCCGAGGTCGCGGACGAATTACGTGCGGGATTCGACCGCGTGCTGGCCGACACCGCCTTCATCGGCGGCGAGGAGGTACGGGCCTTCGAGCGCGAGTACGCGGCCTTCGCCGAGGTCGGACACTGCGTCGGCGTGGCCAACGGCACCGACGCCCTGGAGCTGGCGCTGCGGGCGAGCGGGGTGGGCGTCGGCGACGAGGTCGTGCTGCCCGCGAACACGTTCATCGCCACCGCCGGCGCCGTCGCCCGGATCGGAGCCCGGCCGGTCCTGGCCGACTGCCTCCCCGACACCCTGCTGCTGGACCCGCAGGCCGCGCTCGACGCGGTGACCAGGGCCACCCGCGCGGTGGTCCCGGTCCACCTGTACGGACAGTGCGCCGACACCTCCGCACTGGCCGCGGGCCTGCCCTCGTACGCCCGGCTCGTCGAGGACGCCGCGCAGAGCCAGGGAGCCTCCCGGGAGGGCCGCACCCCCGGCAGCGGCGGGATCGCCGCGACCAGCTTCTACCCGGGCAAGAACCTGGGCGCCTACGGGGACGCGGGCGCGGTGGTGACCGACGACGAGGAGGCCGCCGACCTGGTCCGGGCGCTGGCCAACCACGGCGGAGTGGCCAAGTACCGGCACGACGTGGCCGGTTTCAACAGCAGGCTCGACGGTCTGCAGGCCGTCGTGCTGCGGGCCAAACTGGCCCGGCTCGCCGGGGGGAACGAGGCCCGCCGGGCCGCCGCCGCCCGCTACGACGGGCTGCTCGCGGACCTGGCGGCCACGGGACGGCTCACCCTGCCGGTCACGGCGCCGGGCAACGTCCACGTATGGCACCTGTACGTCATCCGGGTCAGCGGCGCGGACCGCGACGCGGTCGTCGGCAAGCTCAACGCGGAGGGCATCGGCGCGGGCGTGCACTACCCGGCCCCGGTCCACCTCACCCCGGCCTTCGCCCACCTCGGGCACGGCCGCGGCGCCTTCCCGCACGCCGAGCTGGCCGCCGACCGGATGCTCTCCCTGCCGCTCTTCCCCCAGATCACCGCCGCCCAACAGCAGCGGGTCGTGGACGCGCTCTCAGCAGCGCTGCGCTGACGCCAGGCGTCGCATCACCCCAGGCACTCCCAAATGAGGTTCGGATGAACAGACGGACAAGGCTGCTGCGGTACGGGCTCTTCACCGTGGTGGCAGCCCTGATGGCGGCGGCGCTGCCGCCATCGGTGGCGGTCGCGGCGGACCCGTGCGGCCCAGGCTCCAACGCGATCGTGTGCGAGAACTCGAAGGCGGGCACGCCGATGTCCGACTGGTTCGCACCCAGCGCCTACGGCGACATCAAGGGTTTCCCGGCCCAGACGAGCGTGCAGGCGGGCGAGACCCTGCAGTTCAAGATCCAGTCGCCCACCCCCTACAAGGTCTCGGTCTACCGGCTCGGCCACTACGGGGGTGACGGGGCCCGCCTGATGTCCACCCCGGCCCAGGCGGCGCAGACGTACCCGGCCAACTTCCCCCAGGGCGGCAACCCGAAGAGCTGCACCACCAAGCCGGCCACCGGCCTGGTCGACTGCGGCAACTGGCCGGTCACCTCGACCTGGACGGTGCCCTCCGACGCCGTCTCCGGTCTCTACATAGCCAACTTCGACCAGGCGGACGGCAACGGGGTCATGCCCTACCCGTTCGTGGTCCGCAACGACGCCAGCCACTCCGACATCGTCGTGCAGACCAGTGACCAGACCTGGCAGGCGTACAACAACTACGGCGGCCAGGACCTGTACGACGGCGGCGGCCCGGCCCCCGACGGCCGTGCCTACGAGGTCAGTTACAACCGGCCGATGGACATCGGCGGCGAGAACGGGATCTACGGGTCCGAGTACCAGATGGTCGCCTGGCTGGAGCGCAACGGGTACGACGTCAGCTACATGTCCGGCATCGACATGTCGACCAGGGGCGCGACCCAGCTGCAGAACCACAAGGTGTTCATGTCCTCCGGGCACGACGAGTACTGGACCCAGGACCAGTTCACCAACGCCCTGAACGCACGCCACGCGGGCGTCAACCAGACCTACTTCGCCGGCAACGAGGTCTTCTGGAAGACCCGCCTGGCCCCCAGCATCGACGGCGCCAACACCGCCAACCGGACCCTGGTCTGCTACAAGGAGACCAAGCTCTCCTTCCCGCAGCCCAACGGCATCCCCGACCCGAGCGGCATCTGGACGGGCACCTTCATGGACCCGGCCAGCGCCACGAACGGCCGGCCCTACCAGCCGCAGAACCAGGTGACCGGCTCGCTGTTCAGCGTGAACGGCTACCGGAGCGACGCGATCACCGTCCCCGGCGCCTACGCCAAGATGCGGCTGTGGCGGGGCACCACCGTCGCGAACCTGACCCCCTCCCAGACCGCCACCTTCCCCGTCGGCACGCTCGGCTACGAGTGGGACAGCGACGTGGAGGACGCGGCCCGCCCGCCGGGGCAGATCGCGATGTCCTCCACCACGGTGGACATCACCGACGGCAAGTACCGCCTGGACTACGGGAACACGTACGGCAACGGCACCGCGACGCACAGCCTGGTCGCCTTCCGGGACCAGACCTCCAACGCGCTGGTCTTCGGCTCCGGCACCGTGCAGTGGTCCTGGGGCCTGACCAACATGCCGACCGGAAACCCGGACGACGCGGTGGTCACCGAGGACAAGCGGATGCAGCAGGCGACGGTCAACATCTTCGCCGACATGGGGGTCCAGCCCAAGTCCCTGCAGAGCAACCTGCTCCTGGCCACCGCCTCCGCGGACCACACCGGTCCGGCCATCACCGTGACCAGCCCGGCGGCGAACGCCACGGTGCCCGCCCTGCGTCCCGTGACCATCACGGGCACCGCCACCGACAGCGGCGGCGGGGTCGTGGCCCGCGTGGAGGTCTCCACCGACGGCGGAACCACCTGGAAGGCCACCACCGGCGTCGGGTCCTGGACCTACAAGTGGACCCCGACCGTGCCCGGTTCCGCGCAGATCAAGGTCCGCGCGGTGGACGACAGCGTGAACATCGGCGCCACCACCACCGTGCCGCTGACCGTGGGACCCCAGCAGTGCCCCTGCACCGTCTGGCCCGCCGCGGCCGTACCGGGCACCGTCAACGCCGGTGACGGCAGCGCCGTCGAACTCGGCGTGAAGATCCGCTCCTCGGTGCCCGGTTCGATCACGGGCGTCCGCTTCTACAAGTCCCCGGCCAACACCGGCACCCACACGGGCAGCCTGTGGACCAGCTCCGGCCAGCGACTGGCCACGGGCACCTTCACCAACGAGACGGCATCGGGCTGGCAGCAGCTCAACTTCTCCTCGCCGATCCCGGTCAAGGCCAACACCACCTACATCGCCTCCTACTTCGCCCCCAACGGCGGATACTCCTTCGACACCACCTTCGCCTCGGCCGACGCCGGACTGGCTCCGTTCACCGCACTGAAGAGCGGCACCGACGGCGGCAACGGCGTCTACCGCTACAGCGGCACCGGCGGGTTCCCGTCCACCGCCTCCTCCGGCAGCAACTACTGGGTGGACGCCGTCCTGGACACCGCCACCGCGAGCACGACGCCCCCGACCGTCACCTCGACCAGCCCGCAGTCCGCAGCGACCGGCACGGCGATCACCGCAGCGGTGAAGGCCACCTTCAGCACGGCCGTCGACGCCGACACCCTGGTGTTCACCGTCAAGGACCCCAGCGGCGCCACCGTCCCGGGCAGCAAGGTCCTGGACATCTCCAACGTCGCCACCTTCACCCCGTCCACCGAACTGCTGCTGGGCACCACCTACACGGCATCGGTCAAGGCCGAAGACCTGTGGGGCAACGCCATGGCGGCGCCGGTCACCTGGACCTTCACCACCAGCACGAGCCCGCCGGCGGTGAACTGCCCCTGCACCCTGTGGGGTCCGAGCGCCACTCCGAGCACCGCCAACGTCGGCGACGACACCAACTCCGTCGAACTGGGCACCCGTTTCCAGTCCACGGTAGGCGGCTACGTCACCGGCATCACCTTCTACAAGGGCCCCGGGAACACCGGCACACACACCGGCAGCCTCTGGTCCGCCGACGGCACGCTCCTGGCCACCGGAACCTTCGGCAGCGAAACCCTTTCCGGCTGGCAGCAACTGCACTTCGCCACGCCGGTGGCCATCACCGCGAACACCGAGTACGTGGCCTCGTACCACGCGCCGAACGGCAAGTACTCCGTGGACGGCGGCTACTTCAGTGCCGCGCACCGCTCCTACCCGCTGGTGGCCCCGGCCGACGGCGGCGGCGCGAACAACGGCAACGGCCTCTACAAGTACGGGTCGGCCACGGTCTTCCCGAACAACACCTTCGGATCGGTGAACTACTGGGTCGGCCCCGTCTTCACCACCACGGCCCCCGCCCCGCTCACCGAGGGATCCACGGAGGTGTCCGGCCAGTGAGCACGGTCAGCGTGGTGATCCCCTGCTACAAGTACGGCCACTTCCTGGCCGACTGCGTCAAAAGCGTCCTGGACGAACAGGTGGGCGTCGACGTACGGGTACTGATCATCGACGACGCCTCTCCCGACGACTCCGCGAAGGTCGCGCGCGCCCTCGCGGCCGCCGATCCGCGGATCGAAGTCCGGGTGCACGAGAAGAACCAGGGCCACATCGCCACCTACAACGAGGGCCTGCTGGAGTGGGCGGACGGGGACTACGTCGCCCTGCTCTCCGCCGACGACCGGCTGGTCCCCGGCGCCCTGGTGCGCGCCGCGGCCCTGCTCGACGCCCACCCGGAGGCCGGTTTCGCCTACGGCAGGCCGCTGCGGTTCCAGCACGGCGGGCCGCTGCCCGCGGCCCGCACCCGGTCCACCGGTTCGGTGGTCTACCCCGGGCGCTGGTGGCTGGAGCGGCGCTTCCGGGAGGGCACCGGATGCATCACCTCGCCCGAGGTGGTCGTGCGCGCCAGCCTCCAGCGGAAGGTCGGGGGCTACGACCCGGACCTTCCGCACGCGGGGGACATCGAGATGTGGATGCGGCTCGCCGCCCATGCCGACGTGGGCTACGTCAGGGGCGCCGATCAGGCCTTCTACCGGGTCCACGGCAACAACATGTCCACCACCGACTTCGGTGGGCAGCTCGACGACCTGCGCCAGCGCCTCGTCGCCTTCGACTCGGTGCTGGACAAGTGCGGCGGACTGCTCCCGGAGGCGGCCCGGCTGTCGACGGCGGCCCGCACCCGGCTCGCCCGGTACGCCCTGCGGCGTGCCTACCGGGCCTACGACCGCGGGCGCACCGGGGTGGTCCCGGTGGAGGAGCTGGAGGCCTTCGCGGCCGAATGCCTGCCGCAGTACACCTCGCTCGCCGAGTACGGGGCCCTGCGCCGGCGCCGGCGGATCGGGGCCCGCGCGATGCCGTACCTCCAGCCGCTCGTGCTGTCGGCCGTCGCCGACCGGGGGCGCGAATGGCTCTGGTGGCAGTCCTGGAAGCGCCGAGGGATCTGATGACACCGCACCACCGCTCCGAACCAGGGGCGTTGGCGGCCGGGCGGCCCGCTGGATCAGCGGGCCGCCGCGGCCGTCGGCACGGGGCTGCGGCCCCGTTCCGGCCCGCCGTTCCCGGCGTCGGCGCGTTCGCGCCGGCGCCGGGCGCGGCCCGCCAGGAACTGATCGGTCCACAGCGCGCCGGCCACCCCGCAGATCACGGCCAGGACGGCCGTACCGGCCAGTCCGCGGCTCTTGGTGCCGAGTTGCGCCACCGCGGACGGCGGTACGAGCAGCGTGACGCTCATCCGGCCGGCCGCGGGAATCTTCTGCTCGGCCTGCATGTCAGAAAGGTGCTTCCCGTAGACCTCGACGACCTTGAGCACCGAACGGTCGGCCGTGGCCGGGTCCGTGTGCTCCGCCTGGATCTGGAGGGAGGGGATCAGATAGCGCGGGGTCACGCTCGTGCCGCTGTTGCGCGGGATCAGCCGGTAGGTGCCCCGCACCCCGGCGGCGCGCAGCTCGGCCTCCCCGTCGGAGGAGTCCAACTGCTGTACCGCGGCGAGGGACACGGCGGCCAGCGGCGGCTGCAGATTGGCGAGCTGGTTCGGCTGGTTGCCGGTCACCGGCGGCTTCAGGACGACGATCGCGGTGCTCACGTACGTCGTCGTGGGGCGGAGCACCTGGAGTGCCCCGGCGGCCGCGAGCACTGCCGCCAGGACCAGCACGTACCAGCGGCGGAGCAACGTGCGGAACAGCTCACCAGGCGACACAGGATTCCTTCCGTCGTGTTCGATCTTCCCAGGACGCCGGGCAACACGCCAACGGTTCCCGGTCAGTTGCGAGGGAGCCTTCGTGAACATCGGTGAGATAGCAGCCGTACTGCGGCGCCGCTGGTACGTCATGGCCCCCCTGACGCTGTGCGGGATCCTCGCGGGCGCACAGCTGTTCCAGTCGGTTCCGGTCTCCTACCAGTCCCAGAGCTCGGTGGCCCTGCTCGACTCCACGGCCGTGGCCCAGCTGGCCCCCACCTTCGGCAACCCCATCGCGAACGCGGGCGGTTCGCTCGTCGTGACCGCCGACGTGCTCATCAGGACCCTGTCGGGCGCCGACGCGGCCCGGGACCTGCACGGGCTCGGGGTCACCGATCCCTACACGGTCGGCTTCGCCGCGAACGCCTCCGGCCCGATGCTCACGCTGACCGTCACGGGAACCAACCGGGACAAGGTACTCAAGGAAACCAGTCAGCTCACCGACTTCGCCGGGGAACAGCTCAACGCGCTCCAGGCGGCCGCCAAAGTACAGCCCGCGTACTTCGTGCAGACCGCACCCGTGGTGCTGCCGCAGACCCCGAAACCCCAGCTGAAGACCCGCTACCAGCAGGTCCTGGCCGTACTCATCGCCGGCCTGGTCGCCGGATTCACCGCCTCCTTCGTCCTGGAGAGCCTGCTCGTGAGCCGCCGGCGCCGGCGCGAGGCCGCCGAGGCCGCCGCCGGCACGGCCGCCCCGCGGCGCAGGCGGACCCGCCACCGCGAGCTGGACGCCACCGCACTGCTCACCGGCTACCTGGGGCTGGCCTTCTTCATCCCCTCGAACCTGACCCTGCCCGGCCTGGGCGGCGTCGGCACCCCGGCCAACGTCTTCGCCCTGCTGGCCCTGTTCTGGTACCTGGCGACCTGGCTGACCGGCCGGATCAGACCGGCACCCGGCACCCGGCTGCCGCGGGTCGTGATGTGGCTGCTGGCCGTCTCGGTCCTGGCCTCGTACCTGGCGAACGCCTCCCGGGGCAGCTCCCACAAGGAGGTGCTGGGCGCCGACCGGGGACTGATCGGCCTGCTGGTCTGGGTATCGATCGTGGTGCTGATCTCCGCCGGGATCCAGGACCGGGCGCGCCTGGACGTGCTGCTGCGCCGGGCCGTGGTGATGGGGGCGGTGGTCGCCGCCATCGGCTACTACGACTTCTTCACCGCGACGAACATCGCCGAGAAGATCAGCATCCCGGGGCTCCAGTCGAGCGTCGCACAGATCACCACCCTGGACCGCGGGGCGTTCACCCGGCCGCGCTCGACCACCGCGCAGCCGCTGGAGTTCGGCGGCATGCTCGCCCTGCTGCTCCCCTTCGCGATCCAGCAGGCCTTCGACCCGGCCCGGGCGCAGCTGACGCGCTGGCGCCGCTGGGCTCCGGTGGCGCTGATGGGCGGCGCGCTGCCGCTGACGGTGTCACGGACCTCCATCATCGGAGCCCTCATCGTGGTGCTGGTGATGGTGCCCCGGTGGAAGCCGCAGCGCCGGTGGACCACCTTCGGCCTGCTGCTCGGCTCGGTGGCCGTCTTCAAGGTCATGGTCCCCGGACTGATCGGCACGATCACCACGCTCTTCGCGTCCTTCGTGTCGAACTCCGACAGCAGCACCCAGGCCCGCACCGTGAAGTACAGCGCGATCGTGCCCTACCTGGAGGAGCACCCGCTGTTCGGCCGGGGCCTGGGCACCTTCACCCCCGACCTCTACTTCTTCACCGACAACCAGTACATGCTGACCCTGGCGGAGATGGGCCTGCTGGGCCTCGTCGCGCTCCTGGCGCTGTTCCTCGCCGGAATCCACCAGGGCGGCGCCATCCGCCGCCTCGCCGCCGACGAGTCCGACCGGGAGCTCGGCCAGGCCTTCTTCGCCTCGGCCCTCGTCGCCCTGGTCAGCGCGGCCACCTTCGACGCCCTCAGCTTCCCGATGTTCGCCGGGATGTTCTTCCTGACGATCGCCGCCGGAGGCAGCTACCTCGGCTTCATCCGGCGCGCCGCGCCCGAGCCCCGAAACGTGGAGTCCCCGTGCCTTGCGACCGCACCGCTTCCAGTTCTCCAGCCGACCGCCACCCGGACCAGCCGGATGCAGAAGACGGCCCGGTAGCGGGCCCGGTATCCGGCCCCGTGGCTGTCCTCGTCGTCACCTGGAACAGCGCCCGGGTGATACCGGAGTTCCTCGCCTCCCTGCCGGAGGGCATGGCCGGCGTCGACTGGCGGCTGGTCGTCGCCGACAACGACTCCGCCGACGGCACCGTGGACCTCGTCCGGTCGCTGGCCCCCGAGGCCACGGTCGTGGAGACCGGCCGCAACGCGGGCTACGCCGCCGGGGTGAACGCCGCCCTGGCGGCCGCCGCCGGATGGGAAGGCGGCTTCCGCGCCGCCCTGGTGTGCAATCCGGACATCCGGATGCGGCGGGGCTGCGCGGAGCTGCTCGTCGGTGCGCTCGGCGACCCGGTGGAGGGAGGCGGGCGGGTGGGGATCAGCGTCCCGCTGCTGTACGAGGAGGACGGGACGCTCCACTACTCGCTGCGCCGGGAGTCCCGGGTGACCCGGGCCCTGGGCGAGGCCGTGATCGGCAACCGCCGCGCGGGGCGCTTCCCGCGCTGGAGCGAGCTGGTCACCGACCGGGGTGCGTACGGGCGCAGGACGGTGGCCGACTGGGCGACCGGCGCGCTGATGGCGCTCTCCCGGGAGTGCCTGGAGGTCTGCGGAGCCTGGGACGAATCGTTCTTCCTGTACTCGGAGGAGACCGAGTACTGCCTGCGGGCCGGCGACCACGGCTTCGCCACCCGGCTCGAACCCGCCGCCTCGGCCGTCCACCTCGGCGGGGACTCGCAGGTCTCCCCGCGCCTGTGGACCCTGCTGACCCTCAACCGCGTACGCCTCTACGGCCGCCGCCACTCGGCACCCGCCACCGCGGCCTTCCGCGCGGCCGTGCTGCTACGGGAAACCTCCCGGGCGGCCCTGGGCCGCCCGGCGAACCGGGCCGCGGCACGGGCCCTGGTCAGCCGGACCGCCCTGCGCACCACCCCGGGGCCCTGAACGGGCGGGCGGTGAGGCACGGCATCTCCCGGGCAGAGCGGGCGGCACTCGTCCCACGGACCCCACTCCTACGTCTTCCAGCTCTTCGCGCTCTCCGAGAGCGCCGGCCTGTCCGACGGCTGCACCCTCGACCAGATGGTCACCGCCATCGCCGGGCACGTGGCCGGCCGGGCCCGCCTCGACGGCACGTACGAGATCGCCTGACCCGGACGGCGCCTACGACGGGGCCGTCGGGCCGTCCCAGGCGGTGTAGAAGCTCTCCGGGTTGACCAGGTAGCGGACGGTGGGGCGGGGCAGGTGGCGGACCTCGTGGCGGCGGCTGTAGCGGCGGACGAGCTCCCAGTCCTCGCGGGGCAGCACCTCGGGGGTCCGCCGCAAGCGGCTGAAGTACAGGGCCGGCGTGCGGCGCGCCACGAAGGCATTGGTGTCGAGGAAGGCCTCGTGCGCGGAACGGCGCCGGTCGAAGGGCACCGACAGCACGTCCCGCTGGGTGCCGTCGGGAAGCATCCTGCGCAGCGCCGTGTACACCGCGTCCGGGCCGCCCGGCGACTCCAGGGCCGTCAGGGCCTGCTCCAGGTGGTCCGGCTCCCACAGGTTGTCGTCGTCCAGGAAGGCCACGTACCGCGAGCGGCTGAGCCGTATCCCCACATTGCGCACCACCCCGGCCGTGGCCGTGTTCCGGTCCAGGGACACCGCGAAGAGCCGCGGATCCGCGGGGAGTTCGGGTAGACCCGCGCCGTCGTCCACGACGACTACCACCTGGTCGGTCACGGTCTGCGCCAAGGCCGAGCCCACCGCCGCCCGCAGCGCCTCGGGACGGCGGTGGGTGGCGATCACGGTGGCCACCAGGGCGGACGGCGGCCGCTCCAGGAGCGCGCCCAGCCGGCCGGTCTCCGCGTTCTCGAACCGGCGCAGCCGCAGGGCGGAGGGGGCCAGCAGGAGCTTGTTCCTGGCCTCGAAGAGCACCAGCCAGCCGAAGGCCCGCTTGAGCAGCTCCCAGGGGGCCCGGGCGATGCGGCGCATGGATGTCCTTTCGGTGGTCAGGGGGAGGGTTCGGGTACGACGGGACGCCCGTCCGACATGCGGTTGCCGCGCCACACGTTGCCCGCGCCGCCCGCGTTCCATGCGGCGACCGCCCCGTAAAGACCGCTCTTGGGGTGGTACTGGGTGGAGAACACGTTGTCCGTGACCTGGATTCCGGTGGCCCCCGGGCCGCCGCCGTAGAGTGCGTACGCCCCTCCGGCCAGCCAGTTGCGGTCGACGATCACGTTGGAGACCACGCCGGTGTCGGCGAAGAGACCGAGCGCCGCACTGGCGCCCTTGTCGATCGGGACGGAGTTCAGCAGGGTGTTGTGGCGGATCGTCAGCCGGCCCTTGTTGCCGCCGCCGCTGATCACGGCGTCGGTGTGCTGCCACTCGCCGCCCAGGTTCCGGAAGGCGACGATGTCGTGCACGTAGTTGTCGTGCAGATCGCCCTGCCCCATGGACAGGGCGTTGCCGAACACCGAGATGTCGCACCAGCCGACCTCGACGGAACTCTCACCCATGTTGGACACCGCGTAGTTGACGCCGCCGTTGTCGGGACCCTTGCCCGGCAGAGCGGTGATCGTGGTGTGCAGGACGCGCAGGCCCTTGAAGCCCGGACGCAGGTTGACCCCCCACCAGTTGGTCGAGGTGATCCGGCTGTCGATGATCGTGACGTTGTCGGCGTACACGTCCAGCGAACCGCGGATGTCCCAGCCCTTGATCACCATGCCGTCGGTCTTGACCGACATGTTGCCCGTGTCGTGCCGCTCCAGCGCGATCCGCGGGCCGGTGGACCGGGCGTCCGGGAAGCCGCAGGCGCCGGGCGAAGTGGCGGAGCAGACGGGGCCCGGAGCGGGTGCGGGCGGTGCGCTGCCGCTCGGCGGGGGCGTCGGCGACGGGGAGGCCGGGGTCGGGGAGGGGCTCGGGCTCTCCGACGGGGAGGGCGATGCGGAGGGGTCGACGGGCACGGGCAGGGGGAGGGGCTTCTCCTGGCCGGGGCATTCGAGGGCGCTCTCGGGGCAGGAAGCGGCCGCCGACTCGCTACGGCCCGTCCGCTCGGCCTGGTAGAGGGTCAGGGCGGCGATCACTAAGAACCCGGCCAGCAACCAGGCCCACAGTCGTCTGCGGAGGCGTGCCATGGTGTCAGTCCTTCATCGTCGTGGCCGCGGCGGCCGGTGCGGACCCGCGGAGGAATCCCAGGCTGGGCAGGACACACACGGCATAGCACAGGGTGGCGGCGGCCGCGGTCCCCAGGAGGGCCGGAACGCCGTCGCCGAGGAGCCGTTGCAGACCGAGGGCCACGCCCGTCATCACGGCCCCGCCGAGGAACGGCCAGGCGCAGGCGCGGGCCACCGTGCCCAGCCCCACGCCGCCGCGGTGCAGGGCGAAGAGGAACACCGGCACCACGACGGCGCCGGCGACCAGGACGTGGCCCTGCGCCACCCCCTCGATCCCGTTCGCGCCCGCGCCGGCGACCAGCACCGGGAGCAGGACGACGAGCCACAGCCCCTGCACCCCGATGAGGGAGCGCCGGTGTCCGATGGCCACCAGGCAGTCGTAGGCCAGTTCGCAGCCGATCCGGACCAGTCCGAGCCCCATCAGCCAGGGGAGCGCGGCGGCGGCGGGCAGCCAGCGTTCTCCGTAGACGAGTTCGACGAGGGGTCCGGCGAGGGCGGCCAGCAGCACGCAGAGGGGCACCGTGGCCGTCATCACCACGCCGAGGGCGCGGCCGAAGCCGCCGGCCAGTGCGCCGGGCCCGCCGCCGGTCTCGCTGTCCGCCAGCCGGGAGAACCCGGCGAAGGAGACCCGGCGGGCCGCCTCGGAGATGATCCGGACGGGCCAGCCGGAGATGTTGAAGGCGAGCACGTAGAAGCCGAGGGCCAGCTGGTCCAGGGAGGAACCCACCACCATCGTGTCCACGTTGACGACCCCGAGCGCGAGCATGCTGGCCCCGGCGAGCGGGAGCCCGAAGCGCAGCAGGGCGCGCGCCTGCTCCCGGTCCCAGCCGAACCGCAGGGTGCCGGGCGCGGCCAGGCAGCAGCCGACCAGCGCGGCCACGTTGCCCGCGACGGACCCCCAGGCGAAGCTCATCGCCCCCCAGCCCTGGACGGCGAGCAGCAGGGTCACCGCGGTGCTCAGGACGAAGTTGAGGGCGTCGATGGCCATCCGGCGGCCCTGCTGGAACTCCCGGGTGAGGAAGCCGGCGGGCACCTGCGAAAGCCCGTCGAGGACCACGCACACGCACATCACGCGCAGCACCCCGGAGGCCTCGGGGGAGCCGAGCACCCGGGCCACCAGGGGGGCCGCCGCGAACAGGCCCGCGTACAGCAGCAGGCTGGAGGCGGCGCTCAGGGTGAGGACCGTCGGGGCGAAGCGGCGGGGGTCGCCCTCCCAGCGCACGATGGCCAGGGAGACCCCGAGCTCGTTCGCCGAGAGCAGGACCAGCAGGACCGTCTGGGCGATCCCGTACACGCCCCAGGCCTCGGGTCCGAGGAAGAAGCGGGCGAGGATGATGCCGGTGACGAAGTTGCCCAGGCGCATCACCATGGTGTTGACCAGGCTCCACCGGGCGGCGGATCCCACCTTGCGCCCCAGGGACGGCGCCCCGGACGGTGCCTGGGGCGGGCCCCCGGACGGCCCCCCGGGCGGTTCCTGGGTGCCCGCGTCCGTGGTGGGCGCGGTCACTGCGAGGCCTTGGAGCGGAAGGCCGACGGGGGCAGGACCTTGAGGGCCATCGTGGCCGTCGGGTCGGCGGCGCGGGCGTGCTCGCCGGGACCTGCGTCGGCATCGGGGTCCTCGGGCGGACCCTGACCGGCCTCCAGCGGCTTGCGCCGGCCGGGCTTGTCGGCCTTGCGGCGCCGGGCCTCGACGAAGAAGGTGGCCACCAGACTGAGGACGAAGCCCAGCGCCGCCGCCATCACCAGGTACTGGAGCCGGGTCTTCGTCTGCGCCTCGGGCTTCTGCGGCGGCACGATCGTCGCCATCCGGATCATCGCCTCCGGGGTCACCGACTGCTGGGCCTGGAACTCCAGGAGCCGCTTCTCGGCGTACGCGGTGAAGAGCTTGTCGGAGTTCAGGACGGCGGCGGGGTCGGTGCCGGTGACGCTCAGCCACATGAAGGGCCCCTGGGCGTTGTCGGCGATCTTCGCCTCGTACACGCCGGTGAGTCCCTGGGCCTTGAGGTCGGCCTTGGAATCGTCCGAGTTGAGATTGCGTGCCAGCCCGTCTGCCATGCCGGTGAGCGAGGCCTGGGTGCTCAGGAAGGGGTTGCCGTCGAAGGCGACCGTGGCCTTCTTCGAGTTCAGGAGGGTCACGGTGCTCTGTGACCGGTACTCCACCGGGACCAGCAGGTACACGCCGGTGATGAGCGCGGCCGTGAGCAGCAGCCCGGGCAGCAGCACGTACCAGCGCCTGCGCATGACCCGCCAGATCTCCGCGAGGTCCATCAGCCTTCTTTCGATCCAGGTGGAACAGAGGTGGAAACGTTGCCGTGGGCGGGGGGGGCCCCCCGGGCCCCCCCGGGCCCCCCCGCCCCCGCGCGAGAAGACGGGGGGGGCGCCCGCGCCCGCCCGCGCGCCGCGGGCGGGGGGGCCCCGCCGGGGGGGCGCGCGCC
>NZ_JBITDL010000010.1:164524-256656 GCF_044454225.1 Streptomyces sp. NPDC051563 | reverse complement strand
ACGTGCTTTTGTCTCTTTTCGGTTTTTTAAAATAATTTTTATGGGGTGATTAACATATAGTCTTTTTTTTGGGTGGGGGGGGGGGGGGGGGGGGGCGGCGGGGCCCCCCCCCCCCCCCCACGACACCCCCTAGAGGCCCATCGGTGCGTGCAGTTCGACGAGGAGCTCCACCTCAACGGGTGCGTCCAGCGGCAGCACGCTCACTCCGACCGCGCTGCGGGCGTGGATGCCCGCGTCGCCGAAGGCGGTGCCCAGCAGCTCGCTCGCGCCGTTGAGCACGCCGGGCTGTCCCGTGAAGTGCGGGTCGCTGGCCACGAACCCGACCACCTTGACCACCCGCTTGACGTTGGACAGGTCCCCGGCGACGGAGGCGACGGCGGCCAGCGCGTTCAGCGCGCACTGCTGCGCCAGCTCCTTGGCCTGCTCCGCCGTGACCTCGGCGCCGACCTTCCCGGTGAGGGGGAGCGCGCCGTCGACCATCGGGAGCTGGCCGGAGGTGTACACGTAGTGCCCGCTCTGTACGGCGGGCACGTACACCGCGACCGGCGAGGGCGTCGGCGGGAGCTTCAGTCCGGCTGCGGCCAGGCGCTCTTCGGGGGTGCTGCTCATGCTCGGATCTCCTTGAGGTCGCTGTGGGTGTCGCTGTCCGGCCGCGGGAAGAGGATGACCGGCTTGATCATCCCCGGCTCCTTCGCGGCGAGCCGCCCGAAGGCCTCCCCGACCCGGTGGAACGGGAACTCGTGCGTGGTGATCACCGTCGGGTCCACCAGCCCGTCCCCGATCAGGTGCAGTGCCCGTGCGAGCCGCGCCCCGCTGCTCTGCGGCGGCCGGCAGCGGGCGTACGTGATCCTCCCGCTCCCTGAGAGCCCCGCGCGGGCGGCCCGCGCGGCGTCCGGCGCCGCCGTCGCCATGATCGCGCGGTCGGCGCCGGCGCCACCGGTGAGCTCCATGATCCGCTCGGTGGTGTCCTCGTAGGCCGGGTCGATCACCACGTCGGCCCCGAACCGCAGGGCGAGGCGCTGGCGCTTCATCTCCGGCTCGACGGCGATGACGCGGGCCCCGCGCAGCCGTCCGGCCGCGATGGTCGCGCCGAGCCCGACCGCGCCCTGGCCGAAGACGACCACGCTGGCGCCCGGGGGAGGCCCGGACTCCTCGGCGGCGGCGAAGCCGGTGGGCAGTGCGCCCGCCGCGTAGAGGGCCTGGTGGTCGGAGATGGCGTCGGGGAGCGCGACCAGCCCGGCCCCGGCCGCGGGGGCGCGGAAGAACTCGGCGAGCCGCCCGTGGCCCTCGACGCCGACGCGCCGGCCGACGTAGGACGGGCAGACCCCGGGGCCGATGGCCTCGACGACGCCGACGGCCTCGTGGCCGAGCCCGGTGGGCGCCCCGGCGGCGGTGTGCCCGTCCCAGGCGTAGATGAGCGCGGCCGTGGTGCGTACGAGGACCTGGCCCGCCCCCGGGTGGGGCACGGGCCGGTCCAGCACGGCGGGCGGCTCGCCGGCACGGCGCAGCGCGAAGGCCTTCACGAGACTCCTTACTACGTCGTCACACGGATCGGCTTCCCACCATGCGGGTACGGACCGGGCCCGGCGGGGGGCCGTAGGTCGGAACCTGACGGGCCGACCGTCCGCACTTGCTTTGCCGCTCGGCCCGTCCCGTTCCTCCTGCGGGGCTCAAGGCCGGGTGACCCGCACCTGGTAGCTGCCGTTGCGCAGCTCGCCCACGACCGAGACGCTGATGCCCGACTTCTCGTCGGTGAAGGTCTCGCCCGGCCGGAACGGCGCGTCCGAGAGCTCCGCGTGCACATTGGAGCGCCGGGTGCAGCCGCCGCTCGCGCCGGAGCTGTCGGAGACGGTGACGGGGCCGCGGCCCGTGTCCACCTCGGAGTCCACCTTGTAGATGAGCACGCCGGGCTTGCAGACGGCCTCGTCGTTCCCGGCGCGGGTGCGGACCTCCACGGCGAAGCCGGCGCTCTCCGAGACGGGGATGAAGGCCAGCTTGGTGCCGCCCTCCACGGCCAGCGGGCTCAGGACGTGGTCGCTGACCCCGGACTTCCCGGCACAGCTGATCTGGTTGCTGTCGAGCCAGCCCAGCTTCCACTTGTGCCAGCCCAGCAGGTCGTTGTTGGCGCCCCAGTCCTCGCTCATGATGTCCCAGTGCCCCACCGTGCCGCCGCCGTCGGCGGTGTAGAGGTCGGGCAGGCCGAAGACGTGCCCGTTCTCGTGGGGGAGCACGCGGTAGCCGGTCTCCCGGTAGGTGCCCGAGCCGTCGTCCTGGCGGCTGTAGACGAAGGACGTGTTGGCGAGCGGGACGCCGTCGGCCATCGGGGCCTCGCCGTTGCCGGAGAAGGTGACGGAGAGGACGGTGTCCAGGGCGGAGGGGCCCGCGTTCGGCGTGACGAGGATGTTTATCAGGTCGTACCGGGAGAAATCGACCTCGGCGTCGGCCGTCTTGATGATGTGCTCGACGAGCTGCCGGTAGCCGGGCTCGTACGCCGAACCCCGCTCGATCCCGTACGCCGCGAACGGCATCGGCATCCGCAGCCAGTTCTTTATCGGCGCCTCGGACCGGTAGGTCAGCCGCCCGTAGGAGCTGACGCGGAACCAGTCGGAGGTCTGCGGGAAGAACTCCGCCAGCCGGTCGGCCGCCGTCCCCTCGCCCTTGGCGTCGGGGAAGTCGATCATCAGGTTCAGCGCCCGGACCTCGCCGGTCGAGCGCGAGTACCCCGGCGCGGTCGGCAGCCCTTCGGACATCTGCACGCCCATCGCGCCGGAGATCCGGCACGGTGCGAGCAGCGCCTCGGCGCTGGTCGCGCCCACCGGCCCGGCCGCCGAATGGCTGCGGCTGGATATGCCCGCGCTCGCCGTCGCCGTGATGCCGAGGGCCAGCGCGGTGATGCCGATGAAGACGCTGGTGCGGCTTGGCTTGCGTATCCGGTGGCGCGTCTGCGACATGGAGATCGGCCTTCGGGTCCGCGGCAGCCGGCCGGGTCCGGACTGCGCTCTGTGGCCTCACCCTCCGACGGCCGGGGCGGGCTCGCGCGCCGGAAGAGGCCAAACGAGATCAAAGGCCCCGGAGGGGTGTGACCCAGGTCACACGGGAGGGTGAAATAAGCGGGGACCCTCTCCCCGTTTGCACCAGAGTCCCCGTGAAGCGGGGAGCCTCTCCCCGTTTCGTGCGGGGCGAGCGATCCACCCGTCCGTACGCGCCAGCCCAGGGAGCCACGCATGAAGAGCCCCGCCACCACCGATCCGGCGGCCCTGCCCGTACCGGGCCCGGAGGCCGACCTCGACCTCGCGGCCCCGGCCGCGGTCGCCGCGGGTACGGGTACGGGTGTGGGCGCGGGTGCAGGTGCTGGTGCGTGTGCGGTCGTCGGCGCTGCCGCGGGCAAGGTCAAGGCCGCCGTGAAGGCGGCGGGCAAGGTCGCGGGCAAGCGGGCCCGGGCCGGCGGGGACGGGGTCCCGCGCCCGCGCGCCGACGCCGTCCGCAACCGGGAACGCATCCTGGCCGCCGCCCGCGACGTGCTCGTGGAGTTCGGCCCCGCCGCCCCGCTCGACGAGATCGCCCGCCGGGCCGGCGTGGGCAACGCCACGCTCTACCGGCACTTCCCCGACCGCCCGGCCCTGATCCACCACGTCGTGCTCTTCGGCCTGGACCGGGTGACCGCCCTGGCCGTCGACTCGCTCGCCGAGGAGCCGGACGCCTTCGCCGCCCTGTGCCGCTTCACGCACGCGGCGGCGGACGAGCGGATCGGCTCCCTCTGCCCGGTGCTCTCCAGCGACTTCGACCACGACCACCCCGAACTGCTCGACTCCCGCGCCACCTTGGAGGAGGCGGTCGAGGCCCTGCTGGCCGCCGGCCGCTCCTCCGGTCTCGTGCGCACGGACATCGGCGTCGGCGATCTGATGATCGCGCTGTCCCAGCTCAGCCGCCCCCTCCCGGGTACGGGCTGCTTCGACGCGGACACCTTCGTCCACCGCCATCTCCAGCTCTTCCTGGACGGGTTGAGGGCCCCGGGCCGCTCCGAACTGCCGGGCTCGGCGACCACGCTGGCGGACCTGAGGCGGAAAACCATGTGACGCCCCCGGGTCGCGCCCTTTAGCGTCGTAAACCCGTCCTGAATATCACTTTTCAGTCATCTCGCACCATGAAGTGGGTACCCCCATGTCAAAAACAGCCGCGAACCCGCAGCTGACCGGCGCCGACCCCAGTCGTTGGAAGGCCCTGGTCTTCATCGCGCTGGCGCAGCTGATGGTCGTCCTCGACGCGACCATCGTGAACATCGCGCTCCCGTCCGCCCAGACCGACCTCGGCATCTCCGACGGTAACCGCCAGTGGGTCATCACCGCGTACGCGCTCGCCTTCGGCGGACTGCTCCTCTTCGGCGGCCGCATCGCCGACAAGTGGGGCCGCAAGAACGCCTTCATCGTCGGCCTGACCGGCTTCGCCCTGGCCTCCGCGCTGGGCGGCGCCGCACAGGGTGAGGCCATGATGCTGGGCGCCCGCGCCCTCCAGGGTGCCTTCGGCGCACTGCTCGCGCCGGCCGCGCTCTCGCTGCTGGCCGTCATGTTCACCGACGCCAAGGAGCGCGCCAAGGCCTTCGGCATCTACGGTGCGATCGCCGGTGGCGGTGGCGCCGTGGGCCTGATCCTCGGCGGCGTCCTCACCGAGTACCTGAACTGGCGCTGGACCTTCTTCGTCAACATCCCGTTCGCGATCGTCGCCGCCGTCGGCGCCTGGATGATCATCCGCGAGCCGGCCGGCGGCCGTAACCGTGCCCCGCTCGACATCCCCGGCGTGCTGCTCTCCACCACCGGTCTGGTCGCCCTCGTCTACGGATTCACCCGCGCCGAGTCGGCCGGCTGGTCGGACGCCCTCACCGTGGGCATGTTCGTCGCCTCCGCGGTCCTGCTCTCCGCGTTCGTCTTCGTCGAGTCCCGTACGAAGAACCCGCTGCTCCCGCTGCGCGTCCTGCTGGAGCGCAACCGCGGCGGCGTCTACCTCTCGCTGGGCCTCGCCGTCATCGCGATGTTCGGCCTGTTCCTCTTCCTCACCTACTACCTGCAGGTCGTCAAGGGCTTCTCGCCCGTCACGACCGGCTTCGCCTTCCTCCCGATGATCGTGGGCATGATCACCGGCTCCACGCAGATCGGCGCCCGCCTCATGACGCGGGTTCCGCCGCGCCTGCTGATGGGCCCCGGCTTCATGGTCGCCGCGAGCGGCATGCTGCTGCTGACGCAGCTCGAGGTCGGCTCCTCCTACCCGGCGCTGATCCTGCCGGCGCAGCTGCTGCTGGGCCTCGGCATGGGTACCGCGTTCATGCCCGCCATGTCCCTGGCCACGTACGGCGTGAACCCGGCCGACGCCGGTGTCGCCTCCGCGATGGTCAACACCTCGCAGCAGGTGGGCGGCGCGATCGGCACCGCCCTGCTGAACACGATCGCCGCCTCCGCGACGACCGCGTACCTGACCGACCACGCGGCCGAGGCCGCGGCGGGCGGCCCGGCGGCGCAGCTGATCCAGGCCAAGGCCATGGTGGAGGGCTACTCCTCCGCGATCTGGTGGGCGGTCGGCATCCTGGTCGCCAGCTCGCTGATCGCCCTCACCTTCATCACCACCGGCAAGCCGGGCGCGGGCGACCCGGTCGCCGAGGGCGAGGAAGCCGACATGAAGATCCCGGTGATCGCCCACTGACCCGGTCGGGCCCCCTTCCGGGGCGGGTACGGGAATGACTGACGACCCCGCATCGTTCAAATTTGAACGATGCGGGGTTAGTCTGTTCGTGGCGCCCCGCCGCGACGATTCCTGGAGTTCCTGATGCCGACCCCCGAAGCCCTCACCCCCACCCGGATGCCGGCGCTGTACCTGAGCCACGGGGCGCCGCCCCTCGCGGACGATCCGATCTGGCCCGGCGAACTGGCCGCCTGGTCCGCCGGCCTGCCCCGCCCCCGCGCGATCCTGATGGTCTCCGCCCACTGGGAAGAGGTCCCGCTCGCCCTCGGCGCCACCGAGCAGGTGCCGCTCGTCTACGACTTCTGGGGCTTCCCCGAGCACTACTACCAGGTCCGCTACGACGCCCCGGGCGCCCCCGAACTGGCCGCCTCGGTGCGCAAGCTCCTCAAGGCCCCCGGCACCCCCGTCCAGGACATCCCGGACCGCGGCCTGGACCACGGCGCCTACGTCCCCCTGGTGGAGATGTTCCCCGGCGCCGACGTACCGGTGCTCCAGATATCGATGCCGACCCTCGACCCGCGCCGCCTGATGGAGATCGGCCGCAAACTGGCCCCCCTGCGCGACGAAGGCGTCCTCATCGTGGGCAGCGGCTTCTTCACCCACAACCTGGCCGCCCTGCGCCACACCGGCCCCGGCGTCCCCTCGTGGTCCGCCGAGTTCGACGCCTGGGGCCACGAGGCCCTGGCCGCCTCCGACATCGACGCCCTGCTCGACTTCGAAGCCAAGTCCCCGGCCGGCCGCCTGGCCCACCCCCGTACGGAACACTTCGCCCCGCTGTTCGTCACCCTGGGCGCCGCGGAGTCGGACCTCGCCACGGCCGCCACCCCGGTCGCGGGCTTCTGGATGGGCCTCTCGAAGCGGTCCCTGCAATTTGGCTGACCCCGAGCAGCTTTGGTGCCCCAGCGGCTCCGCTTACGCGCCGGAGTCGCTGGTCCTCGCCCTCCGCGACGGCCTGGACGGCCCCCCGGCCTACCTCCCCGCCCCGCGCCCGGCAGCCGAAGCCCTGGCGGAGCTCCCACCCGCCGTGGAACCGCGCCGCCTGCTGCGCCTGGCCTCCCACTGCGTCCCGCACTGCCTCAACCGCGAGGCCGACACCTGCACCCTGGCCGCCCGCCTGACCTCACCCGCACCGAAGGCCGCGCCGCTTCCCGCCTGCCACCTCCGCCCGGCCTGCAAGTGGTGGACCCAGTCGGGCCCGCCCGCCTGCCACGCCTGCCCGCAGGTGGCTACCCGCCGCCCCGGGCCGGACCGGTGACGTCCTCCCCGATCGTGAACCCCTTGGCGGGGCCGACCGGGATGGTGACCGTGGTGCCGTAGGCCGCCCGGACCTCGTCCTCGTAGATGGCCTGGTCCGGATCGGGGGCGGTCAGCACGGTCACGGTGGCGAGCTCATCGTGGTCGTCGATGAGGACGTAGACGGGAATGCCCGCCCGCGCGTACTCACGCCGCTTGCGGGTGCGGTCGCGTGTAATGCCGTCGCTTCCGGGCGAGACGACCTCGACGATCACTTGGACGGCCGCGGCCTTGATGCCGATCCCGTCCTCGCTGCCGTGCGCTTCTGCGTCCTCGGGTGCGACCAGGACGTCGGGGATCCAGACCTTCCGTGCCTGAATGACATTCGTGTCCTGGAACGCCGCGAAATCGCTCCGGTCCAGGAACTTGTCCAGGGCGCGGCGAAGGCGGTTGGTGATCTGGCTGTGTGACAAGCGACCCGTGGGTGACACCTCGATGAACCCCTCGACGATCTCGGCGTGGTAGCCCTCGGGGAGTTCCATGGCTTTCCATGCCTGCCACAGGACGTCGTCAAGGTCCGACGGGGGAGTCGTGACCTTCGGCATTACGGCCTCCAGCGTCTCGTGGGCGAGAGCGGTCATGTGCAGCACCTCCTCTGAGTGTGGGCGTCGCGGATCGGACGGCACAAGCGACTCTCCGATGCTGGAGGGGCGCCCACTCATGCCACAGGAATATGCCCCGCCGTCACTCGGACGGGTAGGCGACCGCCGGCCGAGGCAACCAGAAGCCGGTGAAGGTCGTCTCTTGGGGTAGGAGCGCCGTTGGGGAACGCGGCGAAAACGCCCGTGTCAAGTGTGACGGTGGTCTCACTCGGACCGGGTCGCGCGAGCCCGCCGGGACTCCGGGCGGGGCCGCGACCCCCGTCCTGACCTGCGGATCTTCGAGCCCGACGGCGTCGTCGATCCGCTCGGACCGGGGCGTGGCGGGGCAGGATACTGCAAGATCTCGATAAAGAGGGAGCAACGTGGGAATTCTGTCCCGTTTCCAGTCGTTGTTTCCTTCGGAAGCGGGCACTCGGGAGAGTGTCCGGGCAGCCGAACCAGCGCAGCCGAACCACCGCACCACCGCGACCGAACTCATCGCAAGGGAGCACGCATGGCAACCCGCGCCGTCGCCCGTCGTCAGTCCACGAGCAGCGCTCGCGCTGTGGGCGGGGAGATCGCAGACCGCGACCTGGTCGGCATGTACCTGGACGAGATCGCGCGCACCCCGCTGCTCGACGCGGCCAAGGAAGTCGAGCTCTCGCAGATCATCGAGGCCGGCGTGTACGCCCGGCAGATCCTCGACGGCGCGATAGAGCGCAAGGGCAAGAAGCCCTCGCAGGAGGAGCTGGAGTTCCTGGCCGCCGAGGGCGAGCGTGCCAAGGAAGTCTTCATCCGCTCCAACCTCCGCCTGGTCGTCGCCGTGGCCCGCCGCTACCCGCGCAGCGGGCTGCCGCTCCTCGACCTCATCCAGGAGGGCAACGCCGGCCTGGTCCGCGCCGTGGAGAAGTTCGACTACGCCAAGGGCTTCAAGTTCTCCACGTACGCCACGTGGTGGATCCGCCAGGCGATCACCCGCTCCATCGCCGACCAGTCCCGCACCATCCGGCTCCCCGTCCACCTGGTGGAGGAGCTCGGCCGGATCCGCCGGGTCCAGCGCGAGTTCAACCGCGAGAACGGCCGTGACCCGGAGCACGCGGAGATCGCCGCCGAGCTGGACACGACGGAGAAGCGCGTCGGCGACGTCCTGGACTGGGCGCGCGACCCGGTCAGCCTGAACATGGGCGTGGACGAGGACGGCGACACGCAGTTCGGCGACCTGCTCGAAGACACTTCGGCCATCTCCCCGGAGCAGTCCGTCCTCTCCCTGCTGCGCAGCGAGGAGCTGGAGGACCTGCTGGGCAAGCTGGACCAGCGCACCGCGTCGATCATCAAGATGCGTTACGGCATCGAAGACGGTCGGGAGCGTACGCTGACTGAAGTGGGCAAGCAGCACGGCCTGACCCGCGAGCGCATCCGTCAGATCGAGAAGCACGCGCTGCTCGAACTGAAGAAGATGGCCCGCGACACCGGCTTCGACGCGGTGGCCTGACCGGCCCCGTCCGAAGCCCCCCATACGAGCCCCCGGTGCCTATCCCCCCCAGGCGCCGGGGGCTCCCCTTTGCCTGGTCCGGCCGAGGCCCAGCCCCTCCGGCACGCAATCCAGCCCCTCCGGCACCAATCCAGCCCCTCCGGCGTTTGAGGAGCGGGGCCTGGGGCGGAGCCCCAGGGAACGGTGGAAGGGCGGGTAGGGGACAGCCCCGCAGGGCCCGGCTAAGGCCGCGGCCCCGCCGCCTCCACCAGCCGAGCCCCCAGCCCCCGCGCCGCCTCCACCAGCACCTCCGGCCCGTGCACGGCAAACGGCACCCCGGTCAAGGCCAGCCGCGCCACCACCCACTCGGGCGAGTCCGCCGACTCGAACCGCACCCGCACCCCGGCGCCGCCACCCCCACCCCCGCCCGCCGGAACCACATGCTCCCGCACCCACTCCGGCAGCCCCGCGCCGCCCTCGAAGGTGACATCGACCGTGTAGGTCGTCTCCCCACCCCGCAGCCCCCGCCGCACGAACTCCTCCGCATCCATCGGCAGCTCCCGCGGAGCGAACCGCACGCCCGTCGCGGACGGCTCGCTCACCCGGTCCACCCGGAAGGTCCGCCAGTCCTCGCGCTCCATGTCGTAGGCGACGAGGTACCACCGGCTCCCGGTGCTGACCAGCCGGTACGGCTCGACCAGCCGTCGCGAGGCCGTGCCTTCCCGGTCGCGGTACGCGAACCGCAGCCGCTCCGGCCCCGCCACCGCGGAGGCGATCGCGGTCAGCGTCCGCGGATCCACGCTCGCCCCGTCCCCCCGGGTCACCGCGACCGTGGCCGACTGCAGCGCGCCCACCCGCCGCCGCAGCCGCCCCGGCAGGACCTGTTCCAGCTTCGCGAGGGCCCGTACGGAGGCCTCCTCCACGCCCTCGATCGCATGCCCGGCCCCCGCCCGCAGCCCCACCGCGATCGCGACGGCCTCCTCGTCGTCCAGGACGAGCGGCGGCATGGCCGCCCCCGCGACCAGCCGGTAGCCGCCCTCCGCGCCCAGCGTGGCCTCCACGGGGTACCCCAGCTCCCGCAGCCGGTCGATGTCGCGCCGGATCGTGCGGGCGCTCACCCGCAGCCGCTCGGCCAGCTCGCTCCCGGGCCACTCGCGCGGGGTCTGGAGCAGGGACAGCAGGGAGAGGAGGCGGGCCGGGGTATCGGTCATGCTTCAAAGGTGCCAGCCAAATAGGACACCAACTGACCTACATGCCGTCTAGGTTTCTCCTCATGAGCACCGAGACGACCCAGTCATCGCCCGAAGGAAAGAACGGGCCCGTACAAGAAGAGCGGACCGACCCTCCCGCAGAGACCACCTCGATCAGCAAGGCCGGCGACGCCGGAGACGCGCGCGCGACCGGCCATGCGACCGGCGACGGGCCCGCGGCCCCCGCCGACCGCCGCCGCTGGATCGCGCTCGCCATCGTGATGACCGCCGCCTTCATGGACCTGGTCGACGTCACGATCGTCAACATCGCGATACCCCGGATGCGCGAGGACCTCGGCGCCTCCACCAGCGCCATCCAGTGGATCACCGCCGGCTACGCGCTCGCCTTCGCCGCCGGCCTGATCACCGGCGGCCGTCTCGGTGACATCTACGGCCGCAAGCGCCTCTTCCTCATCGGCATATCCGGCTTCACCGCGGCTTCGCTGCTCTGCGGCCTCTCGCCCAACCCCGACGTGCTCGTCGCCTCCCGCATCCTCCAGGGCGGCATGGCGGCGATGATGGTCCCGCAGGTGCTCGCGATCATCCACGTCACCTTCCCGCCGCACGAGCGCGGCAAGGTCTTCGGCCTGTTCGGCGCGATCATCGGCCTCGGCGCCGTCTCGGGCCCGATGCTCGGCGCCCTGCTCACCGAGTGGAACATCGCCGGCCTCGAATGGCGCCCGATCTTCCTGATCAACCTGCCCGTCGGCATCGCCGGCGTGATCCTGGGCCGCAAGTTCATCGCCGAGTCCAAGGCCCCCAAGGCGCTGCGCCTGGACCTGGTGGGCGTGGTGCTCGCCACCCTCGCCCTGGTCATGCTGATCTTCCCGCTGACCCACGGCCGTGAGAACGACTGGCCCGTGTGGGGCTTCGTCTGCATGATCGCCTCGCCGCTGGTCTTCGGTGCGTTCATCGCCTACGAGAAGTACAAGATCCAGAAGGACGGCTCCCCGCTCGTCGAGCTCTCCCTCTTCAAGGTCAAGAGCTTCGCGGGCGGCATCGCCGTCCAGCTGACCTTCGGCATCGCGACCGGCATCTTCTTCCTGGTCTGGACGCTCTACATGCAGATGGGCCTCGGCTGGAGCGCCCTGAAGGCCGGCTCCACCGGCATCCCGTTCTCGATCGCCGTCTCGGCCGCCGCGGGCGTGTCCGTACAGAAGCTCGTACCGCGCTTCGGCCGCAAGGTGCTCCAGGCCGGCGCGCTGATCATGGCCTCGGGCGTGCTCCTCTACATCTGGGAGTCGGACCGCTACGGCATGGCCATCGCCTCCTGGCAGATGGCCGCCCCGCTGATCGTCATGGGCGTCGGCATGGGCCTGATCATCGCCCCGCTGACCGACACGGTGCTCTCCGAGGTGCCGCGCGAGCACGCCGGCTCGGCATCCGGGCTGATCAACACCACCGGCCAGATGGGCAACGCGCTGGGCCTCGGCCTGACCTCCGTCGTCTACTTCGGGTTCATCGAGAACGACCTGGCCTTCGGGCCGCCCTACGTCAACGCGTTCCACCACGCCATGTGGTGGGTCGTGGCCGTCCTGGTCGTGATCTTCTCGGTGATGTTCATGCTGCCGCGCAAGGCCGTCCCCATGGCCGAGCGCGAGGGCGGCACGGAGTACGCCGGCTAGTCCGCGCAGCTCCGCGCCCCTCCTGACGGGCATGTCCGCTTCTGTTGGCGGACATGCCCGTTTGTTTTGTTTTCAGCCGCAAGCGGGCGTACTCTACGAGAGAACCCACAGAGTCGGGCATCGAACGGATCTGAAACCACATGTACGCACCGGAGCGCCAGCAGGAGATCCTCCGCCTCGCCCGCGAGGCGGGCCGGGTCGACGTCCTGTCCCTGGCCGACCAGTTCCAGGTCACGGCCGAGACCGTGCGCCGCGATCTCAAGGCCCTCGACCGCGCCGGGCTCGTACGCCGGGTGCACGGCGGTGCCATACCGGCCGGCCGCCTCGACTTCGAGCCGGACCTCACCGAGCGCGAGGCCACCGCCGCCGACGAGAAGGACCGCATCGCGGCCGCCGCCCTCGCCGAACTCCCCGACGGCGGCAGCATCGTCCTCGACGCGGGGAGTACGGTCGCCCGCCTCGCGGCCGCCATTCCGGTGGACTCCGCGCTCACCGTGGTCACCCACGCGCTGCCCGTCGCCGCCCGGCTGGCCGACCACACCGGCATCGACCTCCACCTCGTCGGAGGCCGCGTCCGCCACCGCACCCGCGCCGCGGTCGACGCCTGGGCCCTGCGCGCCTACGCCGAGATCCGCGCCGACGTCCTCTTCCTCGCGACGAACGGCTTCACCGCCGAGGGCGGCCTGACCACCCCGGACCTCGCCGAGGCCGCCGTCAAGCGGGCCGCGATGGCGGCCGCCCGCCGCGTCGTCCTCCTCGCCGACTCGCAGAAGGCCGGCCAGGAGCACTTCGCGTGCTTCGGCACCTTCGCCGACGTCGACCTCCTCATCACGGACAAGGGGCTCAGCCCCGCCCACAAGGCGGCGATCGAGGCCGCCGGTACGGAAGTTGTGCTCGTATGATCCTCACCGTCACCCCCAATCCCTCCCTCGACCGGACCTACGAGGTCCCCTCGCTGGACCGCGGCGAGGTGCTCCGCGCGAGCGGAGACCGGGTCGACCCCGGGGGCAAGGGGGTCAACGTCTCCCGCGCGGTGGCCGCCGCGGGCGTCCGTACGACCGCGGTCCTCCCGCTCGGCGGGGCGCCGGGCACGATGATCGCCGAACTCCTCGGCGCGCAGGGCGTGGACGTCACGGCGGTCTCCATCGCCGGCCAGACCCGCTCCAACATCTCCCTCGCCGAACCGGACGGCACCCTCACCAAGATCAACGCCACCGGCCCGGCACTGACCGCCGAGGAATCGGCGCTCCTCCTGGAAACGGTCCGCACCTGCTCGGGCGAGGCCGCCTGGATCGCCTGCTGCGGCAGCCTCCCGCGGGGCCTGGCCCCCGAGTGGTACGCCGACATCGTGACCCGGGCCCACGCCGCGGGCGCCCGCATCGCCCTGGACACCTCCGGCCCGGCACTGCTCGCGGCGCTGGCGGCCCGGCCGGACGTGATCAAGCCGAACGCCTCGGAACTCGCGGCGGCGGTGGGGCGGCCCCTGGCCACCCTCGGCGACGTGCTCAAGGCCGCGGAGGAGCTGCGCTCGCTGGGCGCGGGCGCGGTCCTGGCCTCCCTCGGCGCGGACGGCCAGCTCCTGGTCTCCGAGGAGGGCACCTACTACGGCACGGCGGCCGTCTCCTCGGTCCGCAGCAACGTCGGCGCGGGCGATGCCTCCCTCGCAGGCTTCCTGATCGCAGGAGGTACGGGCCCTGCGGCCCTGGCCTCCGCGCTGGCCCACGGCGCCGCCGCGGTCCAGCTCCCCGGCAGCGCCATGCCGGCCCCTTCCGACCTGCGCCCCGACGCGGTCCACCTCACCCAGGACCTGCCCCTGGACCTCCCTCTGTCCGAAATGAGCGACGAGCGATGAGCGAGACGATGCAGAACCTTCTGCCGGCAGACCTGGTCGACCTCGACCTGTCCGCAGAGTCCAAGGAGGGGGCGGCACGTGCCCTCGCCGAACGGATGGCGGCGCTGGGCCGGGTCACCGACCTGGACGGCTTCCTGGCCGATGTGGCCGCCCGCGAGGCCCAGATGCCGACCGGCCTGGAAGGCGGCATCGGCATCCCCCACTGCCGCTCCGCCCACGTCACGACCCCCACCCTGGCCTTCGGCCGCTCCCCGTCGGGCATCGACTTCGGCGCCCCGGACGGCCCGGCGGACCTCGTCTTCCTGATAGCCGCCCCCGCCGGCGCCGACGACGCCCACCTCTCCATCCTCTCCACCCTGGCCCGCCGCCTGATGCGTCCCGACTTCGTCGCCGCCCTCCGCGCGGCAACGACCCCGGAGGAAGCAGCGGCCCTGATCAATCCGGCACCCAATCCGGCCCCTCCGGCACCCGAAAATCCAGCCCCTCCGGCGTTTGAGGAGCGGGGGTCCGGGGGCGGAGCCCCCGAAGGGGCCCGGGGCGAAGCCCCGGTTTCGGGAAGGGGCGGGGTGGGGGAAAGCCCCGCAGGGCAGCCGTTCCGCATAGTCGCCGTCACCTCCTGCCCCACGGGCATCGCCCACACCTACATGGCCGCGGAGTCCCTCCAACAGGCCGCCGTCGAGGCGGGAATCGACCTCCAGGTCGAAACCCAGGGCTCGGCCGGCTTCACCAAGCTCACCCCCGAAGCCATCGCCGCCGCCGACGCGGCCGTCTTCGCCCACGACGTCCCGGTCAGGGAACGCGCCCGCTTCGCCGGCAAGCCCACCGTCGACGTAGGCGTCAAGGCCGGCATCAACCGCCCCGCGGAACTCCTCCAGGAGGCCCGCGCCAAGGCGGAACGCGGCGATACCACCACCGCCCCGACCCCGGTCGAAGAGGCCGGCGAGGAGCAGGACGGCTACGGCGCGAAGCTCCGCACCTGGCTGATGTCCGGGGTCAGCTACATGGTCCCCTTCGTCGCCGCGGGCGGCCTCCTCATCGCCCTGGCCTTCGCCATCGGCGGCTACGAGATCAACACCGCCCCCTCGGTCGCCGAGCACTTCGTCTGGACCGAGGCGGCCAGCTGGGCCGCACTGCTCTTCCAGACCGGCGGACTCGCCTTCGGCTTCCTGGTCCCCGTACTCGCCGGCTACATCGCCTACGGCATGGCCGACCGGCCCGGTCTGGTCCCCGGCTTCGTCGGCGGCGCCGTGGCCCTCACCATCAACGCCGGTTTCCTCGGCGGTCTGATCGCCGGCCTCATCGCGGGCGGCACCGTCCTCGCCGTCCAGCGGCTGAAGATCCCCACCGCCCTGCGCGGGATCATGCCGGTGGTGGTCCTGCCGCTCATCGGCTCCGCCGTCACCGCGTTCCTGATGTTCCTGGTCGTCGGCAAGCCCGTGGCCTCGCTCCAGCAGGCCCTCACCGACTGGCTGTCGGGCCTCTCCGGAGCCAACGCGATCATCCTCGGCGTGATCCTCGGCCTGATGATGTGCTTCGACCTCGGCGGTCCGCTCAACAAGGTGGCCTACGCCTTCGCCATCGGCGGCCTGGCCACCCCCAACGAGGGCAGCCTCAAGGTCATGGCCGCCGTGATGGCCGCCGGCATGGTGCCGCCGCTGGCGATGGCCCTGGCCACCACGGTCCGCGGCCGGCTCTTCTCCAAGACCGAGCGCGAGAACGGCAAGGCCGCCTGGTTCCTCGGCGCCTCCTTCATCAGCGAGGGCGCCATCCCGTTCGCCGCGGCCGACCCGCTGCGCGTGATCCCCGCCGCCATGGCCGGCGGCGCCGTCACCGGAGCCCTCTCGATGGCCTTCGAGTGCACCCTGCGGGCCCCGCACGGCGGCATCTTCGTGATCCCGCTGATCGGCAACCCGCTGCTCTACCTGATCGCCATCGCCGCCGGTACGGTCACCAGCGCCGGCCTGGTCATCCTCCTCAAGGGGATGCGCAAGCAGGACGGGACCCCGCGGCAGCAGGCCGGGGACGCCGAAGCGGCGCCCCAGCCGGAGCCGGCGAAGGTCACCGTCGCCGCCTGACCCGGACCGCCCCCGTCACCTCACCCGCGCGCGGAGCTCCATGGCTCCGCGCGCGGCCGTTTCGGTCTCGTAGACCTCGCACATGTGGCGCCCGTCCGGCGTCACCGTGTGCTCGACCTCCCACAGGCTGAACTCGCTCCCGTCCAGCAGGACGAAGGAGTGCTCGTACAGGCTGAAGCCCGCGTCCCGCCCGTCCGCCAGGCACTGCCGGGTACCGAAGACCTGCGTGATCTGGTGCGCGTAGGCCGACCGCAGCAGCAGGGCCACCTGCTCGCCCGGCCGGTCCGGGTTCTCCGCGCGGCGCAGCACCCGGCGGGCGTGGTCCGCCGACTCCTCCACCGCGTAGTCGCGGTGCCGCTGGGCCGGGGTCGGATTGGTGAACAGCGCGCTCAGCACGGCGATGTCACTGTCCGGCTCCTCCTCGACCGTGACCTCCACGAGGTCCCGCGCCACCTGCGAGGGGATCTCGCCGAAGAGCCGGGCCGCCGCGAGGCAGGTCTCCGCCTTGCCGGCGAAGACCTCGTACCGTATCGAGAGTCCGTCGTCCTGACGGTGGGCCAGTTCCCACAGGACCACGGAGTCGCCGTCGGACAGCAGGTAGGCGTGCCGGTGTATCTCCCGCCACGGTCCCGCGGCCGGGCTGCTCCGGATGGTGTGGAGCGTGGACCTGTGGGCGAGCGCGGTGCGCAGCCGCTCGACCAACTCGTCGGGCAGGTCGAAGGAGTTGAGGGCGCGGCCCAGGAGTCGCTCGAGGTGCGCCTCGGTTGTCTCGTGCGGATCGCTCAAGGTGGGTCTCCAGGCCGTCGCAGCTTGTCACTTCGCGGAAGCTCAACGTAGCCCCTGGGTCTGACATCACGTCCGGGGTTCGGTAAAACGTCCGGGAAGCGCCGGGGGTTCCAGCCACCCCTTCAGGTCAACCTCCATGTCGATGAGCATGGTTGGGCCGGATAGCGGGCACAAGGGCGGGAGCATGACCGTATGGCAACAAATACCGTGGGCGTCCCCCGCCAGCAGGGCCGGCCCCACAACCGCAAGGACGCAGAACCGATCGCGGCACCCCGCGCGCTGGCCTGGCTGCTGCTGATCACCGGGGCGGCCGGGGTGCTGGCCGCCTGGGTCATCACCCTGGACAAGTTCCTGCTGCTGGAGAACCCGGACTTCAAGCCCGCCTGCAGTCTCAATCCGGTGGTTTCCTGCGGCAGCGTGATGAAGAGCGAGCAGGCCGCGGCCTTCGGCTTCCCGAACCCGATGCTGGGGCTGGTGGCCTACGGGGCGGTCGTGTGCGTCGGCGCCGGCCTGCTGGCCGGGGCCCGCCACCGCGGCTGGTTCTGGCTCGGCCTCAACGCCGGAATGCTCTTCGGCGTCGGATTCTGCTCCTGGCTCATGGTCCAGTCGCTCTACGAGATCAACGCGCTCTGCCTGTGGTGCTGCCTGACCTGGGCGGCCACCCTGGTGATGTTCTGGGCGGTCACCGCGCACACCGTCCGGACGGGGATCCTGCCCGCACCCGCACCGGTGCGCACCTTCTTCGCCGATTTCGGCTGGGCGCCGCCCGTCCTGCACACCGGCGTGATCGGGATGCTGATCCTGACCCGGTGGTGGGATTTCTGGACCGGCTGAGCCCCCGGAGGACACCGGAGGACATGAGAGGGCCCCGGCAGCTGGACGCTGCCGGGGCCCTCGTCACTTCACGACGTCACGCCGCTTCTTCGAACCCGTCGCTCCACGGGCGCGGAGCGCCCGGAACGTGGACCGGGAGCGGAGATCAGCTGCCCTGGGAGACGTTGCCCGAGAGGACCGGGATGTTGTCCAGGATGTGCGAGAGCGGCTCGTCGCCCTTGGCCTGGGTGGAGTTCTCGGTGCACTGCTGGTTCTGCGGGTTGGACAGGACGTTGATGTCCTGGACGCCGACGTTGACCAGGGCGACCAGCGACTGGGCGTTGACCTTGGCCGGCAGGCCGATGCAGGGCTTGTTCAGGGTGCCCTGGACGAGGCCGAGCTGCGGGCTCATGTCGCCGTGGGTCTTCTGGTTGCCGTACGCCTGCACGGCGCCGTTCCCGTTGACGGTGTTGATCCCGTTGTCGTTGCCGATCGCCATGGCGGGGGCGGCAACAGCAGCGCCCGCGCCGACGGCGGCGGCGGTGACCGCGGCAGCAGTCATGATCTTCTTGAGCATCTTGATCCTTTTTTCGCACGAGTGCCCGCTAGTGGAGCTCCCTGATCAACTGCCCTGCGGGAGGTTGGTTCTCCTGCTTCACTCAAACGGCCTGTCCGGGGGCAGGTTTTCCCCGGGTGGGGTGAGCCGCCCCCGGACGCGTGCGCGAAGCCCGTACGCACCCCGCAGCGGCGCAGGGGGCCCCGCGCTCCTGTTGCGGTCCGTAGAACCCGTTCGCACGGTGGGTAAGGAGGCGGATCGATCGGGTCCGTTTCTGAGCGACCACCAGAAGGAACACCCATGCACCGCACCAAGGCCTCCCGCATCCGCATCCTCGTCCCGTCGGCCCTGGCGGTCGTCATACTCTCCGGCGCGGCTGCTCCCGCGGGCGCCGCGGAGGGTGCCGGTGCCGCCGCGAACCGAGTGGCGGCCGCCCAGGAGGAGATCAACGAGAAGGTGGCGGCGGCGGGTCCCGTCGAAGACGCCCTCGCCGCGGTCTCCAAGATCCTGGCGGACCTGACCAAGAGCCTGGGCACCCTGCTGCCGGGGATCAAGATCCCCGAGATCAAGCTGCCCACGCTCCCGGCCATGCCGGAGATCCCCGCGATTCCGGGCCTCCCCGACCTGCAGATCCCGGCGATCCCGGCGATCCCGGCGGTCCCGGCGGTCCCGGCGGTCCCGGAGATCCCCGACATCCCGATTCCCGACGTCCCGATCCCGGAGGTCCCGGCGCTCCCGGCCTCCGATCCCGCGGCCCCGCCCGCGGCGGCGGTGCCCGCGGCACCGGCGGTACCCGGGACACAGGCGGGGCTCGTTCCGAAGCTCCCGTCGTTCGCCGAGTTCCTTCCCTAGGGGCCGGCGACCCGCACACGGATCCGCACGCGGTGACGACCATTGGGCTGAACAGGTCTGATCGCGTGCGGAACCGTGTCGTCTGGGAAGGTGGACCGTTTCGCTCGATGTGAGCCCCGGAATCGGGGCAGAACATCGAAGAGAAGGTGCACTTCCCATGAACACTGCCAAGAAGGCCGCCCTGGTCCTGGCCACCGCTGGTCTCGCTGCGGCCGGTGCCGCCGGCTCCGCTATGGCCGACTCGTCGGCCGAGGGCGCGGCCGTGGGTTCCCCCGGTGTCCTCTCGGGCAACCTGGGTCAGGTCCCGGTCCACGTTCCGGTCAACGTCTGCGGCAACTCCGTGAACGTCATCGGTGCGCTGAACCCGGCGTTCGGCAACGTCTGCGTCAACGACTGACGTTCGACGCACCACGTGACTGTGGGCGCCCCCGGCCTCGCCGGTGGCGCCCACAGTCATGTCGGCAGGAGAACGGGCCGGACCGTCAGTGCGCGCCGCCGCCGTTGAGCTTCACTCCGCCGAGCAGCGGGGAGGCCTGGGTGGCCCCGTTGGCGAGGCCCAGTACCTCGCCCGGAGCATCGTTGCGGACCTCGTTGACCTTCTGGACGGTGGTCACGACCTTGTCGACGCTCTCGCCCTGCTCGGCCAGCCCGTTGCCCACGGTCTGCGGCAGCGCCGCCGATACCGGGTTCACCGAGTCGGTGACGGCCGTCAGCCCGCTCGTCAGGCTCATGGGGACGGCCGGCGCCTCGGTGGCGGCGAAGGCGGGGGAGGCGGCGCCGAGGGCGGCGACGGAGCCGACGACGACTGCGGCGACCTTCGAGAGCTTCATTATCGAAATCCTTTTCCAGTGGCGACCGTCGCGCCACTTTCGACCTGGCTAACGATTACCGGGCGCCGCGGAAACGCGGAACCGAACACGGCAACGGCCGGAGAATCCGACAAGGGACTCTCCGGCCGATATTTCTTCTGATTACCGGTATTGCCGTCAGGCGGCGCTACGGGACCTGCGGTACAGAATGGCGCCGCCCAGGACCAGGACCGAGGCGAGGGCCGCCGCGGCTCCGGGCGCTCCGGCGCCGGTCGCGGCCAGCTCCTGCCGCGCGGGGGCCGCGGGGGTGGCCGCGACGGGCACGGCCTCGGGGGCGGGCGCCGGGAGGGGCGCCGGGGCGGGCGCGGGAAGCGGGGCCGGGGCGGGTGCCGGGGCCGGCAGCGGTGCCGGGGGGAGCGGGACGGGCAGGTCACCGGCGGGGGCCGCCGGCGGCTGGTCGGCCGGGGGCACTACCGGCGCCGGGTGCTCCACGACCTGGCTGCCGTGCGGGGGCATCGGCGCGGGAGCCTCCCACGCCACGGGAGCCGGCGCGGGCAGCGTGTGCGCCTCCTCCTCTACGGGCGCGGGGGCCGGTGCCGGTGCTGGTACGGGCTCGGGCTGCGGCGCGGGCGCCTCCTCTACGGGAGCGGGCGCGGGCGCCGGAGCGGGAGCGGGCGCCGGGTGCTCCGCCTCGGGAGCGGGCAGCGGCTTCGGAGCGGGCGCCGGGGGCGCGTGGTGCGGGGCCGGGGGCTGCTCGGCGTGCGGTTGCGGCGGGTGCTGCGGCCGCGGCTCGGGCCGCTCCGGGGCGGGGTGGTCGTCGCACTCCTCCTCGCCGGAGTCCCCGTAGCCGCCCTGAGGTCCGGGCCCGTGGTCCTGGTGGCCGCCCTGCTGCCCGGGGCCGTGCTCCTCGGGGCCGCCGTGCTGCTCGGTTCCGGTGTCGCCGTAGCCGCCGTGCTGCTCGGGTTCGCGGTCGCCGTAGCCGCCCTGCCCGTGAGGCTGGTCGTCCTGGTTGACGTACTGCCTGACCTGCTCCGCCTGCTGCGGGCTGAGGTAGCGCTCGTAGTCGTACCCGGCGTCGGAGCCCGTCGTGGTGGCGCAGTTGTTGCCCATGGCCGGGTTGAGGCCCGCTCCGGCGTCCACGGTGTTGCCGCACACGTTCGGCGCGAAGGTGATGGGTACCGAGACGCTGTTGCCGGCCAGCACGCCCGGTGAGTGTGAGGCCTCGGCCATGGCCCCGGGCTGCGCGTAGGCCGCGCCGGTCGCGATCGACAGCAGACTCGACGCAGCGGCCGCGGTGAGCACCCCCTTGCCCAGTACCTGTCGGCTCAGTACCTGTCGCATGGGTCCTTCCCTGTCTACCGGCCCCGCGGCCGGTGCTGAATCGAAGGTGGCCTCGGAGTGCACCGCCGTGCACTCCGAGGCCACCCCGAGGAGGTCTGCCCTGCCCTTGCGGGCACAGGCGCTTCGTCAGGCGTTGACGCAGGTGTTGCCGAACGAGGGGTTCAGCAGGGCGATCACGTTGACGGTGTTGCCGCAGACGTTGACCGGGACGTGGACCGGAACCTGGAGCAGGTTGCCGGACAGGACGCCGGGGGAGCCGACGGCCTTGCCGTCCGCAGCCGAGTCGGCCATGGCGGGGGAGGCGGCACCGGCGGCCATCAGAATGCCGGCGGCCAGCACCACTGCCTTCTTGTACGTCATTTGTTTTCGTTTCCTTCCCGCAGAGGTCTATCCGCTGCAGAAATAACAACGAGTGGGTCCGGGAAAAGAAACCGCGGATTTCCGCGCGCCTCCGGCCAATTCACTCAGTTGCCTGCGCGTCCTGAATTGTGGCCGGATTGTTTTGGTTGCTTCAGGTCCCCATTCGGGTCCCGACATGCGGCGGGGCCGCCGCGACCCGAAGGTGCGACGGCCCCACTGGCGCGGTGCCGTGTCGGCTGGCGCGGCGGTGTCAGCTGCCGGCGGAGGCGTTGCCGGACAGGACCGGGATGTTGCTGAGGATGTGCGAGAGAGCCTCGTCGCCCTTGGCCTGGGTGGAGTTCTCGGTGCACTGCTGGTTCTGCGGGCTGGACAGGACGGGGATGTCCTGGACGCCGACGTTGACCAGAGCCAGGACGGACTGGACGTTGGCCTTGGCGGGCAGGGCGATGCAGGGCTTGTTGAACGAGCCCTGGATGAGCGCCATCTGCGGGCTCATGTTGCCGTAGGTGGCCTGGTTGCCGTAGATCTGCGAGGCCCCGTTGCCGTTCACGGTGTTGATGCCGTGGTCGTTGCCGATGGCCATGGCCTGCGGGGCCATGGCGGCACCCAGACCGACGAACGAGGCGGCAACCGCTGCGCCGGCCGCAAACTTCTTGATCATGATGGTCCCTTTTTTGCAGGATTGCCCGGTACTCAAGCACCCGGATCAACGGCGCAACCGCGGTTCGGGTTGCGTGTGTTCACTCGGATGCCGAAGTTTCGGGCGGCACGGTTGACGTCAGGCGTTGACGCAGGTGTTGCCGAACGAGGGGTTCAGCAGGGCGATCACGTTCACGGTGTTGCCACAGACGTTCACCGGGACGTGGACCGGGACCTGGAGCAGGTTGCCGCTCAGGACGCCGGGGGACTCGCCGGTGAAGCCGTTCGCCGTCGCGCCGTCGCCACCGTGCGCGGAGGCGAGGCCCGCGCCGCCCATCAGCAGCGCGGCGCTCGCGACCGCCAGGGTCGTGCCGCGCACCAGCCTCTTCTTCATCTCCGTTTTTCCTTTCGGTTCGAACAATGGTGCAACCCCATAACGACCCGCCCGTCTCCAGGGTGCGTGCCATCGCCCAAAAGGCCGTATGAGCGAGTCCGGCGTGATTTCCCTCCTGATTTCTGACAAAGTTCACTCCTGTTTTGTCCCCTTGATCGAAAATGGAGACAGGGTCATGGGTTCCTCCCGCAGAATCCTCGGCACGCTCGGTCTGCTGTCCTGCCTCACACTTTCGGTGAACGCACCTCTCGCCGGTGCGACTGGCGTTGCCGCCGCCCCGCCGGGCGCGCGGGCTCCGCTGGTCAAGGAGGCACCCCGGGTTCCGTTCACCCAGCGTTATCAGGCCGTGCAGCACGGAGGTCTGGTCCGGGCCTCGAACTCGTCCATCGGCTGCCGCAAGGAGGAGTCCGCGCAGGCCGAGCCCTGTGCCGAGGTCAACAAGGGCGCGGCCGGGACCAACGGCGACTACGAGATGTTCTACGACGAGGTCGACAAGGACCCGGACACCTACAACTCCACCCGGGCCGAGCTCAAGGTCCCGGCGGGCGCGAAGGTCTCGTACGCCCGGCTGTACTGGGGCGGGAACCTGCGGGTCGGCGAGCAGAAGCCGCCGGAGGACAACGGCCGGGTGCTCGTCGCCGAGCCGGGCGGTGCGTACAAGGAAGTGCTGGCCGACACGGCGATCGGGCACCGCAGCGACGCGGCCGCCGATGCCTACCAGGCCTCCGCCGACGTGACCCCGCTGGTCCGCAAGGGCGGCGCCGGGATGTGGACGGTGGCCCAGCTGAACATCGCCATGGGGCACTCGGACGCGGGTGCCTGGGGCGGCTGGACGCTGGTGGTGGCCTACGAGCACCCGCAGGAGCCGGTGCGCAGGATCTCGGTCTGGGACGGCTTCGAAGGGCTGGCCGCGGGGGCCGGCGAGGCAGCGGGCGAGACGGTGGAGCTCACCGGTCTCGACGCGGCGCCCGGCGCGCAGGGGCGGGTCGGAGTGGTCGGGTACGACGGGGACCGCGGAACGCTCGGGGATTCACTCACGGTGACCGCCGACAGCGGGCGCCGGATCAGCCTCAGTGACGGAGAAAATCCTTTTAATGATGTTATGAATTCCACGATCACGGAATTCGGAGATCACTCGTTCGTGCGACAGCCCGAACATATGAATAACCTCGGATATGACGCGGACGTGTTCGATCTGAGCCCCGCCCTGTCCGGTGGTGCCCGCACCCTGACCTTCGGGTTCACGGGCGAAAGCCAGGGTCATTTCCTCGGTGTGCTCTTCGTTCAGACAGATGCGCGCCGCTGAACGCAGGAGACCACTCCACGTGCCGACACAGCCTTCTTCACCCTCTCCTTCGCCCGCTCCCTCCCGGCCTCCGGCCGTCCTCCACCTCGTCCAGCCGGTCGAGGGCGGGGTCGCCCGCGTCGTCGTCGACCTCGTGCGCGCCCAGACCGCCGCCGGCCTGCGGACCTACGTCGGCTGCCCGCGCGGCGGACAGCTCGCGGACGCCGCCCGCGAGGCCGGGGCCGAGGTGCTCACCTGGCGTGCCGGGCGGGCCCCCGGGCCGGGCCTGGCCGCCGAGGTCCTCGGCGCCCGCCGCCTGATCGGGCGGGTCCGGCCCGATCTCCTGCACGCCCACAGCGCCAAGGCCGGACTCGCCGGGCGGCTCGCCGTGCGCGGGGCCGTCCCGACCGTCTTCCAGCCGCACGCCTGGTCCTTCGACGCCGTGGGCGGGGCCACCGCCGCGCTCGCGCTGCGCTGGGAGCGCTTCGGGGCCCGTTGGGCCGACCGGGTGCTCTGCGTCAGCGAGGCCGAACGCCGCACCGGCGAGTCCGAGGGGATCGCCGCCCACTGGTCGGTGATCCGCAACGGCGTCGACCTCGGCCACTTCCGGCCGGGCGGCCCGGACCCGGTCCAGGACAAGGCCCGGGCCCGCGCCGAACTCCCGCTGCCCGCCGCCTTCCAGGGCGACGGGCCGCTCGCCGTCTGCGTCGGCCGGCTCTGCCAGCAGAAGGGGCAGGACGTGCTGCTGCGGGCCTGGCCCGAGCTGCTCGGAGCCGTTCCCGGGGCCCGTCTGGTGCTCGTCGGAGACGGCCCCGACATGGAACGGCTGCGCCGCGGAGCCCCTCCCTCGGTCCACTTCGCGGGGGCCGCCTTCGACATCCGGCCGTGGCTTCGGGCCGCCGATCTCGTTGTACTGCCGTCGCGGTGGGAAGGCATGGCGCTCGCCCCGCTCGAAGCCATGGCCTGTGGCCGCCCGGTCCTGGTCTCGGACGTCAGCGGTGCCAGGGAGAGCCTCCCGCCCGGCCAGGGACGGCTGTGCCTGGTGGAACCGGAGGACCCGACGGCGCTGGCCAAGGCCCTGGGCGGGCTGCTCGCCGAGCCGCGGCTGCTCGCCGCACTCGGGGAGCAGGCGGAGCGCCACGCCCGAATGGAATTCGACGTGCGGCGCACCACGGACGCGGTCACCGGTCTGTACCACGAACTGCTGGGCAGGCCCCGGCCCTTGAACCAGGAGCGCATCAGCCGATGACGATGGACAGCGCACCCGCCCGGCACACCGGGCAGGACGGCACGGGGCCCGCCGGCGGCATCACCGGCATCACCACGACCGCGACCACGACCGCGAGCACCACCACCACCGGCGGTGCGACCAGTACGGCCACCAGTACCGCAGCCGGCGCCGGCCTCACCGCCGTGCGCCGCTCCGTGACCGCCATCCACCCGCCGCGCGGACCCAAGGCCGACCGCGCCCGGGCCGCCGTACGGCCCGAGCGGGTGCGCCGCCGGGACGGGACCGCTCCGCTGGTGGCCGCCGACGCCTTCGCCGCCGCGGCGGCGGTGGCGGTGCTGCCCGGAGCGGAGCTGCCCCTCGGGGCGGCCGCTCCGCTCGCCCTGGGCCTGATCGCGCTGCACGCCCAGGCCGGGCTGTACCGGCCGCGGCTCGCCCCCTCCGCCCTCCTCGAACTGCCCGCGCTCGCCGGGCGGGCCGCCGCGCTGTGGTGCGGGGCCGCCGCCGTGCTGGCCGCCACCGCCCCGGGCGACGCCCTGGGCTGGAGCGCGCTGCTCGGCGCCGTCTGCGTCCAGGTCGTCCTGGCCTGCGCCGGACGCGGAGCCGTCAACCAGCTCCGCCGCCGCACCCGCACCCGCCGCCCCGCCTCCGCCCTGGTCGTCGGACCCGGCGCCGGGGCGAGCGCGGTGGCCGCCGCCCTGCACGGGCGCCCCGAGTACGGACTGCGCCCCGTCGGCCTCGCGGACACCGGGCCCGACGGGGAGGCGGCGGCGGGAGTGCCCGTACTCGCCACCCACGAGGACATCCGGCGCGCGGTCATCCAGAACTCCGTCCGGCACGCCGTCTTCACCCGCCCGCCCGAGGCCGACGAACGCACCGCCTCCCTGGTCCGGCTCTTCCACGACCACGGGTGCCGGCTCTGGCTCGCCGACCCGGCGGGCACCGCCAAGGTCACCGGGATGCGCGTCGCGCAGCCCGCCGACCAGCTGTGGGGGTACGCCGTCCAGCCGCTGCTGCCGCGTCCGGCCCGGCCGGTCGAGCGGTACGCGAAGCGGGTCATCGACTCCTCGCTCGCCGCGATCGCCCTGCTGGCCGCGGCCCCCGTGATGGGCGTGTGCGCGCTCGCCGTGCGCCTCTCCGACGGGCCGGGGGTGATCTTCCGGCAGGAGCGGGTCGGCCTGTACGGGCGGCCCTTCACCCTGCTGAAGTTCCGCACCCTGCGCGCCGACGCGCACGAGTCCGCGACCCGCTGGACGGTGGCCGGCGACTGCCGGATGAGCCCGATCGGCTCCTTCCTGCGCAAGTCCTCGCTGGACGAGCTGCCGCAGCTGTGGAACGTGGTCCGCGGTGACATGAGCCTCGTCGGCCCGCGCCCCGAACGGCCCTTCTTCGTGGCCAAGTTCAGCAGCGTGCACCCCGGATACGAGGCCCGGCACCGGATGCCCGTCGGCATCACCGGCCTCGCCCAGATCAACGGGCTGCGCGGCGACACCTCCATCGAGGACCGGGCCCGCTTCGACAACCACTACATCGACACCTGGTCGCTGTGGCAGGACCTGTGGATCCTGGCCCGCACCGCGGCCTCCTTCTTCCGCTTCCGGCTGGGGGGCAGCTAAAGCATGAGCCTTGCCGCACCGACGTTCTGGTCCCGCCCGGACACCGCCGTCCTGCTGCGCCGGCACTGGCCGCTGCTGCCGCTCGCCGCGACCGTACTGGCCCTCCTGATCCCCGTCCCGGCCGGAGACGCGACCGCCTCGGGGAAGGTCGGTCCGGCCGACGCCGCCTCGCTGCTGCTCGTGTTCGTCTGCGGGATCCAGGCCCTGCGGGGCCGGGTCCGGCCGCTGAGCCCGCTGGGGGTGCTCGTCCTCGGCCTGCCGGCCGTCGGGCTCGCCGTCTCGACGGTGACCGCGGGGGACCCGTACGCGGCCCTGCCCGGGTTCGTGCGCTACCTCCAGGTGTTCGTGCTGGTCCCGGCGGCCATCGTGCTGCTGGTGCGGGACGCCTCCGAGTTTCGGCTGGCCGCCGGGTGCTTCGTGGTGCTGGCCCTGGTCCAGGGAGCGGTGGGCGTGGTGCAGTTCGCCACCCACACCGGGGCCTCGTACCAGGGTGAGGACATCCGCGCCGTGGGGACCTTCGGCCCCGGGGACGTCATGGGCATGGCCACGGTCGTGGCCTACGGCCTGGTCGTCGCCACCGCCTGCGCGCTCGCACCGGGGCTCCCGGCGCGGGTCCGGCGGGCCTCGGGGGCGGCGGCGCTGGTCCTGGTGCTCCCGCTGGTGCTGTCCTTCAGCCGGGGCGCGTGGATCGCGACCTCCGCCGGGGCCGCACTGGTGATGGTCCTGGCCGGGATCCGGCGGGCCCTGAAGGTGCTCCTCGCGCTGGCCGCCGCCGGGGTGGTCCTCGTGGGCGGGTTCGGGGTCGGCTCCGCGATGGTCGCGGAGCGGCTGACCTCGATCACGCAGGTGTCCGACGCCCCCGACCAGTCGGTGACCGACCGCTACACGATGTGGGCCGCGGCCGGGTCGATGTGGCGCGAGCGGCCCGCGGTGGGCGTGGGACTGAAGGGCTTCCCGGCCAACCGCGACGCGCACTCCGGGCTGGCGCTGTCCTCCGGCAGCGACACCGCGGGCGCGGGCCAGGGCTTCATCCGCCAGCCGCTGCTGTCCCCGCACAACATGTACCTGCTGGTGCTGAGCGAGCAGGGGATGACCGGGCTGATCGCCCTGGCGGGCGGCTGGCTGGCCCTGCTGGTGGCGGGCCTGCGGCGGTGTCTGGCGGGGCCCTCCGCGGTCCGGGACTGCGGACTGATCGCGACCGGCCTGCTCGTCTGGCAGCTCACCGACTTCCTCTACGCGGACATCGGCGGCCCGTCGACCGTCCTGACCGGAGTGATCATCGGCCTGGCGGCCTGGTGGGCGCTGCCCTCCGGGGACGGCGCGGGCGAGCCCGCCTCCGGCGCTCGTACGGGCGAGCGGAGCCGGGCCGTTCCGGCCCCCGGCCGCGGGCCGGGCGCACCCGCCCGGGCCGCGGCGCCCGAGGGTGCGGCCGGCCGGTGACGGATACGACGCCCTGGCGGCGGCCCGCAGCCGCGGCGACCGAGGTCGCCGCGGCTGCGGGCCGTCCGCCGCACCCCCCGGCGGCCCCCTCGGCCACGGCCGGTCCGTCCACGGGTCCGGCCGAGAACGCGAGCCGCGCGGCCGGCTCGGGCGGGCCGCTGTCCGCCGGACGCGGCGCCGCGCACGTGGGCATCCCCGTCCCCGCCGGCGACGCCGGAGCGGGCCGCGTGGTGGCCACCGGCGGTCCGGGCCCGGGCTTCGGCCGGGGCGCAGCCGCGTCCGGGCCGGGGCCCGGCGGATCCGCGGCCGTCGGGACCGCTCCGCCGGGCGCCGCGGAGGCCGTGCGCAGCACCGTACTGGGCGCCGCGGCGGCCGGGTCCGTACGGACCGGGCAGGGACGGGACGGCCGGGATACGGGCGCCGGGGCCGGTCCGCCCGGCGGCGCGCCCCGGACGGCGGGCGGCGGGCGCCGCGGTGACGGCCCGGAGGCGAAGGCCGACGGGGCCCGGTCCGGGAGCGGCGGGGGCCTCGCCAAGGCGGCCGCCGTGACGGCCGGACTGACCGCCGCCGGAGCGGTGTTCGGGCTGGTCCGCGACCAGACCATCGCGCACCTCTTCGGAGCCGGGCACGACAGCGACGCCTTCCTCATCGCCTGGACCGTCCCCGAGATGGCCTCGACGCTGCTCATCGAGGACGCCATGGCCCTGCTGATGGTGCCCGCCTTCAGCCACGCACTGGCCCGCCGGGCCGCCAGCAAGGCCGGGCTCACCCGCCAGGAGGCCCGCGCGCAGGATCCCGTACGGCTGCTCGTCGGCGCCACGCTGCCCCGGCTGCTCGTGCTCCTGGCCGCGGTGGCCTCCGTGCTCATCGTCGCCGCGCCGCTCGTCGTGGGCGTGCTCGCGCCGGGGCTGCCCGACCCCGGGCTCGCCGTCGAATGCACCCGGATGACCGCCCTGACCGTGCTGTCCTTCGGGATCGCCGGCTACTTCAGCGCCGCACTGCGGGCGCACCGCTCCTTCGTGCCGCCCGCCGCCATCTACGTGTCGTACAACGTCGGCATCATCGGGACCATGGTCGCCCTGCACGCCCTGTGGGGGGTGCGCGCGGCCGCCGCCGGGGTCGCCGTCGGCGGCGTGCTGATGGCCCTGGTCCAACTGCCCGCCTTCATCCGCAACGTGGGCTTCGGGCCGCCCCGCGCCAAGGGCGCACCGCGCTGCCAGCGCGACCGGGACCGGCCGACCCTGATCGCCTTCGGGGTGATCGCCCCGGTGATCTTCTTCGCCGTCTTCCGGCAGTCCCAGGTCCTGGTCGAGCGGTTCCTCGCCGCCTCACTGCCGCCCGGCGCCATCTCGCACCTCAACTACGCACAAAAAGTCGCGCAGATGCCGATGGTGCTCTCCCTCATGATCTGCACCGTCACCTTCCCCGTCGTCGCCCAGGCCATGGCCGGCGGGGAGCGCGAGAAGGCCCGCAGGCGCGTAGAGCAGGACCTCGCGCTCGCCTCCCTCGCCGTCCTCATGGGCACCGCGCTCGTCATCGGCTACGCGCCCCAGATCATCCAAGTCCTCTTCGAACGCGGTGCGTTCACTCACGTCGACACCGAGGCCACCGCCTCCGTCATGCGGGTCTACGGCCTCGGCCTGCTCGGCCACTGCCTGGTCGGGGCGCTCTCGCGGCCCTTCTTCTCCACCGACCGGCCCACCTGGTTCCCGGCCCTCGCCATGGGCTCCGGACTCCTCGTCAACATCGTCGCCGGAGCCTTCGCCGTCAGCTGGTGGGGGATCTACGGGATCGCCGCCGCCAACGCCGCCGGCATCTCCACCACCGCCGTCCTGCTGCTCACCGGCCTCGGCTCGCGGATCATCGCCATCCAGGTCCGCCGGGTCGCCATCAGCATCGGCCGGCTCTCCGTCGCCGCCCTCGCGGCCTGCGCCACCGGCTGGATCGCCGGGCCGATGATCCCCGACCCGCTGGTCAGCGCCGCCCTCGGCTGCCTGCTGGTCCCGGCCATGTTCGGGGCCACCGGCATGGCCATACGAGCCCTGGAGGTCACCGCCCTGCCGGGCCAGCTCGCGCAGCTCACCGCCCACCTCACCGACCGGCTCACCCAGCTCACGCAGAGGTTCCGCAATGTCCGCTGACACCGAAACGGCGCGCCCCGCCGCGGCGGCCCCCGCCCGCCGCACCGGCTCGCCGTGGGTCCTGATGTACCACTCCGTCGCCGAGTTCACCGATCCCGCCGAGGACCCGTACGGCATCACCGTCACCCCGTACGCGCTGGAGGCCCAGCTGCTGTGGCTGCGCTCCCGGGGACTGCGCGGGGTCTCCGTCGGCGAACTGCTGCGCGCCCGCGCCGCCGGACGGGCCGCCGGACTGGTCGGGCTGACCTTCGACGACGGCTACACCGACTTCCTGACCCGCGCACTGCCACTGCTGCGCCGCTACGGCTGCACCGCCACCCTCTTCGTCCTGCCCGGGCGGCTCGGCGTGGACAACGTCTGGGACCCGCTCGGCCCCCGCAAGCCCCTGCTCACCGCCGAGGGGATCCGCGAAGTGGCCGCCGCCGGACAGGAGATCGGCTCGCACGGGCTGCTCCACCAGGACCTCACCGCGGCCCCCGACGACGTACTGCAGCAGGAACTGCGCGGCAGCCGCGAGCTGATCCGCGAGCTGACCGGGACCCTGCCCGCCGGATTCTGCTACCCGTACGGGCACCTCGACGCCCGGGTCGTGGCCGCGACCCGGGCCGCCGGATACGGCTACGCCTGCGCCATCGACCCCGGCCGCCTCGCCGGACCCCACGCGATGCCCCGCACCCACATCAGCCAGGCCGACGGCGGCCCGCGGCTGCGCATCAAGCAGGTGCGCCACCAGGTGCGGGAGCTGCGCCGGGCGGTGCACCTGTGAGCCCTGGGAAGGTCCTGCACGTCATCACCGGACTCGGCGTCGGCGGCGCCGAGCAGCAACTGCGGCTGCTGCTGCGGCACATGCCGATGCACTGCGACGTCCTGACGCTGACCAACCCCGGACCGGTCGCGGAGGGGCTGCGCGCGGACGGGGTCCGCGTCGTCCACCTCGGGATGCGCGGCAACCGCGATCTGGGGGCGGTGCCGAGGCTGGCGAAGTTCATCCGGCGGGGCCGCTACGACCTGGTCCACACACACCTGTACCGGGCCTGCGTGTACGGCCGCCTCGCGGCCCGGCTCGCGGGCGTGCGGGTCAGCGTGGCGACCGAACACTCCCTGGGCGCCGCCGAGATCGAGGGCCGGCCTCTCTCGGGCGGGGTCCGGGCCCTGTACCTGGCGAGCGAGCGGCTGGGAGCCGCGACCGTGGCCGTGTCCGACACGGTGGCGGCCCGCCTGGAGGCCTGGGGGGTGCCGGCCGGGCGGGTGCACGTGGTGCCGAACGGGATCGAAGCCGTGCGGTTCCGCTTCGACGAGGGCGTACGGCGGGCCACCCGCACCCGGACCGGACTGCCCGAGCGGGCCTTCGTGGTCGGCGGTGTCGGCCGGCTGGTGCCGGGCAAGCGGTTCGACGTCCTGGTCCGGGCCGTGGCGGCGCTCCCCGGCGCGCACCTGCTGCTCGCCGGGGACGGGCCGGAGCGGGCGGCGCTGCGCCGGCTCGCCGCCGAACTGGGCGCGCAGAGCCGGATCCACCTGCTGGGGGAGCGGGATCCGCTGGGCGATTCCGCCGACGGGCGGACCCCGGGGATCCCGGCGCTGCTCGCCGCGATGGACGTGTTCGTGTCCCCGTCGCGGGAGGAGGCCTTCGGGCTCGCGGTGATCGAGGCGCTGGCGGCGGGGCTGCCGGTGCTCCACGTCACCTGCCCGGCGATCGACGACCTCCCCGCGGCGCAGGCGCCGGGGGCGCGGCGGATCGGCACCGGCACGGACGAGCTCGTCGCGGCGCTGCGCGGGCACATGGAGGCCGGCGCGAAGCGGCTGCCGCCGCCCGGGGTGGTGCGGCGCTACGACATCGCCCGGAGCGCGGCGCAGCTGCTGAACGTGTACGACCACGCGATGGCCGCTTCGCCGGCCGGGTCCCGGAGGGGGGTGGCGCTGCCCGGTCCCGGCCGGGCGCACCGAGGCGCCGGCCCGGGGGGTCCGGACCGTGCGGCGCCGGTGCCGGGGCCCAGTGCCCGGACCCCGGCTCCTCATACGCCGGAGGGGCCGGGCTTGGCGCCCGAGGGGCTGGGTGTGCCCGCGGCGGGGCGGGATGTGCCCGCCGCCGGTGGCGACAGCGGCTGATTCGACCCGTAGGGGCCCGCACCGGGCTCCGAAGCAAGCATCCGTCCACCAGGAAAGAGGTACGCACATGGCGGACACCGCCGACCAGAAGAAGTCCACCCACCGGCGCCGGGTCCGGCTGCTGCCGGCGCCCGCGTGGTGGCCGCTGCCCGCCGCCGCGCTGCTGGGGCTCGCCGCGGGCGGGGCGTACGGGGTGCTCAAGGCGCCCGAGTACGCCGCCACCAGCTACGTCGTCGCGGTTCCCGGCGACACCACCGAGCCGGCCACCGCCCTCGGCTTCGCCCAGGCCTACGCCCGCATCGCCACCAGCAGTTCGACCCTCGCGTACGCCCAGCCCCGCGCGGGCATCGCGGTGCAGAAGCTGCGGACCCAGGTCCGTGCCGAGACCTCCCCCGAGTCCCCGATGATCGCCATCACCGGGACCGCGAAGACCGCCGGCGAAGCCGCCGACATCGCCAACGCCGTCGCCGACGCCCTGTCGCTGAGCAGCAACCAGGCGGCCAAGAACACCGGCGTGCAGCTGCTCCTCTTCAACCAGGCCGTCGCGCCCAGCGAGCCCGCCTCCGCGTCCCCCGCGCTCAGCGGGGCGGTCGGCCTGTGCGCCGGCGGGCTGCTGGGCGGGCTGTGGCTGCTGGCCCGGCCCACCGCCGCCCGGCGGCGCGGCGAGGGTCCGGTCGCGGAGGGCGTCACGGACACCGCCGCGGAGACCGTCGAGGAGTACGCCTCGCTGCCCGCGCAGAGCGAGCCCGCCACGGCCAAGGAGAAGGAGTCGGTGCGATGACCACCGGCTCCGCCGGGGCCCTGTCGGTGACGCTGTGCCGAGATCCCCGGCAGTTCGCCGCGCTGGAGGAGCCGTGGAACCGGCTCGTCCGCGGCTGTCCCACCGCCACTCCGTTCCAGAGCCACGCCTGGCTGCACTCCTGGTGGCTGTCCTACGGCAAGGACGGCCGGCTCCGCATCGTCCTGGTGCGGCGCGGGGAGGAGCTGGTCGGCGCGGCCGCGCTGATGCTCGTACACCGGCCGCTGCCGCTGCTCGTGCCGCTCGGCGGGGGCATCACCGACTACTTCGACGTGCTCGTGGCCGCGGACCACGCCGACCAGGTCGTCCCGGCCCTGGCCAACGGCCTGCACCGGGCCGCCCGGGGCGCGGTCGTCGACCTGCGCGAGGTGCGGCCCGGTGCCGCCGCCGAGGCCGTGTTCGCGGCCTGGCCCGGGATCGGCAGCAAGCTCACCGACTCCACCTGCATGGAACTGCCGTCCATGCCCTTCGACGAGCTGGTCAAGCGGATGCCGGCCTCCGGCGCCCAGCGGGTGCGGGCCAAGCTCCGCAAGACCGATGCGGCGGGGATCGAGGAGCACGAGGTCACCGAGCAGGAGGTGCCGCGCGCGGTACGCACCCTGCTGCGGCTGCACGAGAAGCAGTGGCGCGGCCGCGGGGTGACCCCCGAACACCTCAAGCCCCGCTTCGCCGAGCACCTGACCCGGGCCACCCGGCGGATGGTGCGCGCGGGGGAGGGGCGGCTGGCCGAGTTCCGGCTCGAGGGGAAGGTGGTGGCCGCGAACCTCACCCTGCTCTCGGGCGCGCTCAGCGGCGGCTACCTCTACGGCGCCGATCCCGACCTGCGCGACCGGAAGGTGGACGTGGCCACGCTGCTGCTGCGCTACGAGACCACCCGCGCGCTCGCCGAAGGCCGCCCGGTGGTGAGCTTCCTGCGCGGCAACGAACCGTACAAGAACCACTGGCGGCCGCGGACGGTGGTCAACCAGCGCTTCCTGCTGGCCACGACCGCGCTCGCGCCCCTGCTGCGACTGCACGAGTCGCAGGTCACGGGGCGCGAGCGGGCCGTGGACGTGCTGCGGGAGGCGCTGCCGGCCGCCAGGGACTGGCGGGCCCGGCTCAACGAACTGCGGGTCCGATGACCCGGACGCCCCGCCTAGAAGGGCCAGAAGCCGGACTCCTTGCCCCAGTCGACCTTGATGCAGACCGACTGCTTGCCGACCAGCTTGGAGAGCCACTCGCCGAAGTTGATCGGCACGCACCACTCCGTGCTGTTGACGGGCGGGGCGGGCGGTGTCGTCGGCTTGGGCGGCTGGGACGGCTCCGGCTCCGGCTTCGGGACGAGCGGCGAGGGCTCCGGCGACGGCACCTCGGGGCTCGGCTTCGGCACGACCGGGCTGGGGCTCGGGCTCGGGCCCTCCGGGACGGCCGGGCTGACCTCGGGGCTCGGGACGGCCGGGCTGGGCTCGGCCGGGCTGGGCTCTACGGGGCTGGGCTCTACGGGGCTGGGCTCGACCGGGACCTCGGGGCTCGGGACCACGGGGCTCGGGACCACGGGCGAGGGCGTCGGGACGACCGGGCTCGGGACGACCGGACTGGGGACGACCGGGCTGGGGACGGCCGGGCTCGGCTCGGCCGGGCTCGGGCTGACCTCCGGGCTGGGGACCACGACCGGCGGGGTGACCACCGGCGTCGGGATCTCCGGCGTGGGGATCTGCGGGGTCGGGACGACCGGCGTGGGCACCACGGGGGTCGGGACGACGGGGGTCGGGACGACCGGGGTCGGGATGACCGGGTCGGGCCGCTGCGGGGTCAGCGCCTCGCGGAAGACCTTCGTCGAGGCCGGGTTCTGCTTGCACTGCCAGACGCCGTGCGGGCAGTAGTCGGTGATGGTGTGGTAGAGCGGCTTCTGCTTGTGGATCCACTGCAGCATGCGCCGCACGTACTCCGGGTTGTCCCCGTTGCGGAACAGCCCCCACTCCGGGTAGGAGATCTCTTTGCCGTGTGCCCGCGCGAAATCCACGTGCTGCTGGAGTCCGTACGGCTGGCTGATCTGGTCGTCGAAGGTCCGTCCGGGAGCCTGGTCGTACGAATCCATCCCGACGATGTCGACCACGTCATCGCCCGGGTAGCACTTGGTCCAGCCGATCGCGTCCGTACCCCGGTTCGGGGTGAAATCGAACTTGAACTTCTGACCGGGCACCGAGCGCATCGTGTTGACGATGCGCTTCCAGTAAGCCTTCCAGTTCTCCGGATCGGGTCCGCAGCGGTGGGTGTACGTGGTGCCGTTCATCTCCCAGCCGAGCACGATCACCGTGTCCGGGACGCCCAGCTCCACCAGCCGCTCGGCGAGCTTCTTGAAGTGCCGGTCGTACTGGCCCTGCGCGCCCGCCCGGATCAGCTGCGCCACCTGGCGGTCGGGGATCCGGTCCTCGTTGCGCTCCTGCATGGGCACGTTGAGGACGAACAGCCGGTCGTCCCGCTGGAGCCGCCACCGTGCCCAGTCGTCCAGGAAGCTGACGCCTCCTTCGATGCCGGCCCACTGGTCACCGGGCAGATAGGTGTGCCCGACCCGGATCTCCTTGCCGCCCAGCCAGTTCGACAGGAACGGGATGCGGGCCACTCCGGGCGGCCCGTAGTCGAGGTAGGCCCCCATGGCGATGTCGGACTCGGATCCCTGCTCCCCGGGGGCCGCGAGGGCGGCCCCGGTGGCGAGCAGTCCGGCCGTCACCGCTCCGATGCAGGTGCTCGCCAGTCGGCGGCGTGGTCTGGGCATGGCGTCTCCCGAGCTTTCCTGAATCGGTGTGCTTACCAAAGACGTTAGGCATCACATCTGACGAATGGCCTGTCCGGTGACCTCCGCGTAGGCCATTCGCACCTGCGCATCCTTCCCGCTTGGTCCGACTAGGTGAAAGACACCGTTTCCATGCACGCGCATCCCAGCCAAGTGCCCGCAGTTCTGCTCAGACTCGATCGGAATCCGTTCCACCACGGAACCCTCGGCGCCGTCAGATCCCTTGGGCGCGCGGGTGTGGAGGTCCATGCCGTCGTCGAGGCCGGGGGAGGTCCCATGGGGCGTTCGCGCTACCTGCACGCCGTGCACGCGGGGCCCTCCGGCGGACTCGACCCGGAGGCGCCCGAAGCGCTGCTGGAGTGCCTGACCGGGGTCTCCGAACAGATCGGCCGCCCGGCGGTGCTCATCGCCATGGACGACCTCAGCGCGATCGCCGTGTCCCGCGTCGCACCCATGCTGACGGCCCGTTTCCGGATCCCCCATCAGCCCGACGACCTCCCGGCGCGGGTGGCGGACAAGGCCGAGCTGTCGCGGCTCTGTGCCCGGTGGGACGTACCGCACCCGGAGACCGTGATCCCGGCGAGCGGGGCCGAGGCGGCGGAGGCCGCGTGGCGGCTCGGGCTCCCGGTGATCGCCAAGTGGAGCCGGCCGTGGCTGCTGCCCGCGGGCACGGGCCTGCGCAGCACCACCCTGCTGCACGCGGCCGCCGAGGCCCGGCGGCTGTACGAACGCTCGGCCGAGGCGGGCAGCCGGCTGCTGCTCCAGCGGTTCCTGCCGGCCGGGCCGGACACCGACTGGTTCTTCCACGGGGCGTTCGCCCGGGGCGGGCGCCCGCTGCTCACCGGGTCCGGGCGCAAGGAGCTGTCCTGGCCGGTGCGTACGGGGCTGACGGCCGTCGGGCGCTGGCTGCCGGATCCGGCGGTGGAGGAGGCGGGCCTGCGGCTCGCCGAACGGCTCGGCTACCAGGGGATCCTGGACCTGGACTTCCGCCGGGACGAGCAGGGCGTCTTCCGCCTGGTGGACTTCAACCCGCGGCCGGGGGCGCAGTTCCGGCTCTTCACGGACGCGGGCGGCCTGGACGTGGTCCAGGCGATGTACCTGGACCTGACGGGTCAGCGGGTCCCGGAGCCCTCCGGCGGACCGGGCCGGGTCTTCGTGGCGGAGAACTACGCCCTGCTCGCGGCGGTGCGCGGCCGTTCGCTCCCGCACCGCCCCCCGGCCCCGCCCGCCGGGGCGGGCACCGCGGCCGCCCCGGCGCGCCGGGGCCGGGAGCGCGGGCAGGTGGAAGCGGCGTGGTTCGCGGCCGACGACCCGATGCCGTTCCTGTCGATGCTCGCCGCCTTCCTGGGGCGGGGTGCGTTCAAGGGCCTGGGGGTGCTGCGCGGGGTCCCCGAGCAGGGCCGCCGGACGGCCCGGGCGGTGGTCCGCGCCCCGCGCCAGCGGGGCCGGGAGCTGCCCCCGCCCGCGGCGGCGGGGGGCTCCGGCGGGGCGGACCGGCTGCCCGGCCCGCCGGAGGCCCCGGCGGAGCCGGACGAACTGGTGACGCGGTGACGCGGTGACGCGGTGCCGGGGTGACGCGGTGCCGGGGTGACGCGGTGTCGGGGTGTCGCGGTGTCGCGGTGACCACGTGACCCGGTGACGCCGTCAGGGCGTGCAGGTGGCAGGGGACGAACCATGAGGCTGGAGGGACTGCGGTGACACGGATGGACGACCTCGTGGTGGTCGGAGCGGGGCCGTACGGGCTGTCGATCGCGGCCCACGCGGCCGGTGCGGGGCTCGGGGTGCGGATCCTCGGGCGGCCCATGGCCTCCTGGCGGGACCACATGCCCGAGGGCATGTACCTCAAATCGGAGCCGTGGTCCTCCAACCTGTCGGCGCCCGGCGGGCGTTACACGCTGGCCGAGTACTGCGCGGGCCGCGGGATCGCCGCCGGACACGGAACTCCGCTGCCCATCGGGACGTTCAGCGCGTACGGGCTCTGGTTCGCCCGGCACGCAGCACCCCCGGTGGAGGAGGCGACCGTCACCGAAGTCACACCGCAGGGCGGGGGTTTCCTGATCCGCACCGCCGAGGGGCCGCCGCTGCTCGCCCGCACGGTGGCGCTGGCCGTGGGCGTGATGCCGTTCGTCCGGTACCCCGAGGCGCTGCGGGAGCTGCCCCCGGCCCACTACTCGCACAGCAGCGGCCACCGCGACCTGACCCGCTTCGCCGGCCGCGAGGTCGCCGTGCTCGGCGCCGGACAGGCGGCCCTGGAGACCGCGGCCCTGCTCGCGGAGAACGGGGCCCGGCCCTGCCTGGTGGCCCGGCGTTCCCGGCTGAACTGGAACACCGTCCCGCAGCCGCTGCTGCGCACCCCGCTGCGCGCCCTGCGCGATCCGCACAGCGGCCTCGGCACCGGCTGGCGCAGCTGGGCCTGGTCGGAGCTGCCCTGGGCCGTGCGCCGGCTGCCCGCGCCCACCCGGGAGCGGATCGCGGCGACCGCGCTGGGCCCGGCCGGAGCCTGGTGGCTGCGGGAGCGCTTCGAGCGGCGGGTCCCGGTCCTGCTCGGGCACCGGTTGCAGCGGGCGGTCCCGGTGGGCGGGCGGACCCGGCTCGAGCTGTCCACCCCCGCCGGGGAGTCCGTGGTCCTGGACACCGCGCACGTGCTCGCGGCGACCGGCTTCACCCCGGACCTGGCCCGGCTGGAGCTGCTCGACGCGGGGCTGCGGGCCGCGCTGGCCACTGTAGGGCGGAGCGGGACGCCCGAGCTGAGTGCCGGCTTCGAGTCCTCGTGGCCCGGGCTGTTCTTCGCGGGGCTGCTGACCGCTCCCTCATTCGGCCCTTCCATGCGATTCGTGCACGGTGCCGGCTTCACGGCGGGGAGACTGGTGTCAGGAGTCCGCAAGCGTCTGGGGGCCCGGGGCCCGCTGACGGGTTCCACCGGTACGCCCCGGACCGACCGGGCCCCGGCCGCCGGGCACAGAGCGTGAGAGCCGGTCACCACACGTGAGAGGTGTCGCGATGAGCGAGGAGCGCGCACAGGGCCGGGGCTGGGTGAGGATCCCGGCCAGCCGTGCGGAGCAGCCCGGCACGACGAGGGCGGCGCCCCCGCACCCGTACGGGCAGTCCGCGTACGCGCAGTCCCCGTATGCGCAGGACACGTACCCGCACGCGCCCGGCCGGCACGCGCAGGCCCCGTATCCGCAGGCCCCGTACGACCCCTCGATGATCTACCTCTCGCTCGTCAAGCGCTGGCAGGAGGCCGGACGCACCCTTCCGGGGCATCCTGACGAGGAGTGGGAGCGGCTCATTTCCCAGCCGTGCTGGCCCGGCCGTTAGGTGGTGTGAGTCTCGTGGCAGCGGCGGAGCGACGCGACAAGAGACCGGAGGGCCCCGGGACCGAGGGGAGCACCGGGAGCAGCGGGAGCGCCCAGAGCGCCCAGAGCCCCCTCATCGGCCCCGGCGAGCGGCTCGCGCTCAACAGCATGGGTAGCTTCGAGTGGGACCTCGGCGCCGGGACCATGGACATGGACGAGGCCGGGATGGCGGTCTTCGACCTGGAGGGGGACGAGTTCGACCACACCCCCGACAGCCTGGGGCTGCGGATCCCGGTCGACGACTCCGCGCGGCTCCGGGACACCGTCCAGGGCGTCCTGGACGGCGGTGAGGAGACGTACGGCCAGTACTTCACGGTGCAGCGGCGCGACGGCCGCGACCAGTGGACGCACACCCAGGGCCGGGTCCTGCGGGACGACGAGGGGCGCCCGGTGCGCATCGTCGGCATCGTCCGGGACGCGACGGCCGAGCTGGCCCACCTCACGGTGCTGCGCAAACTGGAGTCGGCGCGCGCCCAGCAGGCGACCATCGTGCAGCGGACCACGGAGGCCCTGTCGCGGGCGGTGACGGTCGACGACGTGACGGCCACGCTGACCGGGGCGGGGGCGCTGGAACGGCTCGGCGTCGACGGGATGGCGCTGGGGCTGGTCGAGGGCGGCCACATCAAGATCATCGCGCTCAGCGGGGAGTCGCTGGAGATCCTCAGCGAGCGCAAGTTCACCCGGCTGGACGGCACCCTGCCGCTGTCGCAGGCGGTGCTCAGCCGGAAGGCGCGTTTCGTCACCTCGCTCGCGGAGCTGGCGGGCGAGTTCCCGCCGCTCTCCGACTACCTGAGCCGCATCCAGTACGACGCGGCCGCCTACCTCCCGCTCATCGCGCAGGCCGAGGCCATCGGCGGACTGGTGCTCTTCTACCGGCGCCGCACCGACTTCAGCCCCGAGGAGCGCAACCTCTGCCTGGGCCTGGCGGGCATCGTCGCCCAGTCGCTCCAGCGGGCGCTCCTCTTCGACCAGGAGCGCGAGTTCGCCACCATGCTCCAGGCCGCCATGCTGCCGCGGCGGATTCCCGAGATCACCGGCGGGGAGATCGCGGTGCGCTACCACTCGGCCTGGAGCGGACGCGAGGTCGGCGGGGACTGGTACGACGTGATCGCCCTGCCCCGCGACCGCGTCGGCATCGTCGTGGGCGACGTCCAGGGCCACGACACCCACGCCGCCGCCATCATGGGCCAGCTCCGCATCGCACTGCGGGCCTACGCGGGCGAGGGCCATCCGCCCTCCACCGTGCTGGCGCGCGCCTCCCGCTTCCTGGCCGAGCTGGACACCGAACGGTTCGCGACCTGCATGTACGCGCAGGTCGACCTGGAGACCGGAGGCGTACGGGCGGTCCGCGCGGGCCACCTCGGACCGCTGATCCGGCACACGGACGGCCGAACGGGCTGGCCCAACGTGCGCGGCGGCCTGCCCCTCGGGCTGGCCACGGTCTTCGAGCAGGAGGAGTTCCCCGAGACCCGGCTCGACCTGGTCCCCGGCGAGACCCTCGTGCTGTGCACCGACGGGCTCGTGGAGGAGCCCGGCACCGCCATCACCCAGGGCATGGAAGCCCTGGCCCACGCCGTCCGCAGCGGCCCGCAGGAGGCCGGGGCGCTCGCCGACCACCTCTCGGACCGGCTGTGGGAGCGCTGGGGCTCCGGCGACGACGTGGCCCTGCTGGTGCTGCGCCGGGCCCCCGACCCGGGCACGCACCGGGCACCGCGCATCCACCAGTACGTCCACCAGGCGGACCCGGAGGGGCTCTCGGAGGCCCGCTACGCCCTGCGGCAGGCCCTGCGCGACTGGGGCATGCCGGAGCTCGCCGACGACGTGGAGCTGGCGGCGGGAGAGCTGCTGGTCAACGCCCTGCTGCACACGGATGGCGGAGCCGTGCTGACGATGGAGGTGCTGCCCGAACCGGTCCGGCGGATCCGGCTGTGGGTCAAGGACCGCTCCAGCGTGTGGCCGCGGCGGCGCACCCCCGGGGAGGCGGCGACCACGGGGCGCGGGCTGCTGCTGGTGGACGCACTGGCCACGCACTGGGGCGTGGAGTCCCGGGGCGACGGCAAGGCGGTGTGGTGCGAGTTCTCCGCGGCGGGCAGCGCGGCGCGGAGCGCCCCGTGAGCGGGCGGAACGTGAGCGCGCGGAGCGTGACCGCTCGCTCACGTCGAGTTGTGGGGCGGTGGGGGCGGGGTGATGATGCCGCCATGGAACGGTTTCTGTGGAACCTCCCGTGCGCCGGCTGAGCAAGCGCGCGGTGACGGGCGTCCTGGCGCTGCTGCTGTGCGCGGCCGGGGCGGCGACGGCGGTGGACTGGTCGACCGGGCGTCCGGACACGGACCCGGGGTGTCAGACGGTGGCCTTCATGTCGATGACGGGCGAGGCGCCCGCGTGCCGTTGACGGACTGCCGTCGGCGGACGGGGGTGCCGTGTGACGGGCAAGCCGTCGGCGGACGTGCCGTCGGGGCGGTGGCCCGCACCCGGGTCCCGGTAGCGGCGGCTACCGGAGGGGGGCGTGCGCGCGCACCGCGGCGGCTAACGGTGGTCGATCACCTCGACCGGGCGGACGTCCTGCGCGACCGTGTCGATCGACCGGGGCAGCATCCCGCCGCCGAAGCGGATCTCCTGCAGCTCGGCCTTGGCCAGTGCCTCGCCGGCGTGCACGGTCGGGGTCAGCCGGAGCGTGCCGTGCGCGGCCCAGTCGTGCACCTCGCCGTCGCACTGCGCGTCGCCGCCGCCGATGCTGAGGCGGACGTCCTGCTGCTCGATGGTCGCCTTGATCTGAACCGTCCCCGAGGGTGACGGCGCGGCGCAGTGGTATTCACCGAAAAGGTGGATGGTGCCGTCGGGGGCGATGTGCGCTTCCGAAGATACGTAAATGTCACTGCCGCGAAGGGCGCTGCCGTACGGCGCGGCATTCGCCGGGGCGGTGAATACCGCCGTGGCGCCCAGTGCGGCGAGTGCGGCCAAGGCAATGCGGGGGCCGGTCGTGGCCATCGTTCCTCCTGTTGGACGAGGTGTGCGAGGGATTGCGGAATTCCGCCGGAACGCATTGTGCTGGCATGTGGAGGTCAATGCGTTCCGTGGACTCGTGTCGGTGTGTGCAATTGCCCGCTCGGGCGCGTGAGACTGACGGGAATACGTCCCCGAAGGGATCCCGCATGCGTCAGTCCGCTCTTGCCACGGCCGCCCTCCTCCCGTTCCTGCTGTTCGGTGCCACGGCCTGCTCCGGCGCCCCCGAAGGGGCCGCGCTCGCCCCGGCGGCGGTCCCCGCCGTGCCCGTGGACGACGGTGCGCCGGGCGTCGGCGACGATCCCGCGGCCGAGCGCGACGGGGTGGCGCGGGCCGCCTCGAAGGACGCCCATGTGGGTGACTCCGTACGGGTCAGGGGCCGGGAGGTGGGCCGTCACCTCCAGGTGGTGCTGGGGGCCTACGTCGATCCGGCGGTCAGCGTGGAGAAGAACTTCGCCCCGGCGGCCGGCAAGCGCTGGGTGGCCGCCTCGATGTCCTTCGTCAACGTCGGCGGGGCCTCGTACGGGGCTCTCGGGCGCATGTGGGCGCTCGACGGCGCGGGGCAGCGCCACCCGGTGGTGCCCACGGGCGAGCTCACGACCGGCAAACCACTCGTCTTCGATTCCCTCTCGGTCGGTGAGCGGGCCGAAGGCTGGGTGGTGTTCGAAATTCCGGAAAACGCGCGCATCGTACGGCTCCAGTACCAGGACGCGAACATGCTGGCGAATTCCGGAGGTGGATTCTGGGCGGTCTAGCCCGCCCGGGTGAAACGGCGTCAAAGGGCCGGGCCGGTGACCACTAAGGTGCGGCGCATGACTTCTACCCAGGCCGAACTCGACCGCTCCAAGCTCGGCACCCTTTCGGTGCTCGCGTGGATCGGCGACCCCGAAGAGGCCCACGACATTCCCTATCTCCTCGCCTACATCCTCGGGGACGGTCCCGACGGTCCCGAGGCGAGCGAGGCGGCCGCCCGCGGGCTGCTGGAGGAGATCGGCCTGCCCATCGGCGACGTGGTGATGGACGGGGTCCGCAACCCCGCCTCCTTCCCGGTGCAGATCCTCCTGGAGGGCAACCAGATCGCGCTGACCCTGCCGGGCATGAACGCGAAGTGCATCGCCCCGCCGGAGTGGGTCAAGGCGGCCTCCGACAGCGGGCAGGCGTACTTCCTGTTCGCCACCCGCGCCTGGCCGGAGGCGGTGCCCGGACAGCCGGTCGACGGCGAGACGCTGCAGGCGTTCGCCGGTGACACCGAGGTGCTCAACCACAGCGCCCACGCCGTCCTCGCGGTACGGCGCATCCAGCGCTAGGCACCTCCCCTCGCGCGCCCGCCGCGCGTCGGCCCCCCGCTCCGGCCGCCGGGCTCCCAGCCTGCTCGGTGGCCGGTTCGCCGTTTCCGGGCCGCCCTTCGTGGTCCGGCCTACGGCCGGTCGAAGGCGAAGCGCAGCGAGCGGACCCGGTTGTCGAAGCTGGACCCGGCCAGATCCGGGAGGCCGACGGCACGCAGCCCCACGGGGCGGGTCAGGAGCTCGCGGAAGAGCGCCTTCATCTCCACCCGGGCCAGGTGCGCGCCCAGGCAGAAGTGGGGTCCGCCGCCGCCGAATCCCAGGTGGGGGTTGGGGGAGCGGGTGATGTCGAAGGCGTCCGGATCGGGGAAGACCTCCTCGTCGCGGTTGGCGGAGGCGTAGTACAGCACCACCTTGTCGCCGGGGGCGAACGTGTGGCCGCGCAGGGTGTGTTCGGCGGCCACCGTCCTGCGGAACTGGATGATCGGCGTGGAGTGGCGGATCATCTCGTCCACCGCGCCGTCCGCGTGCGCCTCGAAGTCCGCCACCAGTAGGTCCCGTTGGTCCGGATGGTCGGTGAGCAGGGTCAGGCCGTGGGTGATGGCGTTGCGGGTGGTCTCCACTCCGGCCACCATCAACAGGGAGAAGAAAGCGCCGAGTTGGCGGGCGCCGAGCGCCTCGCCGTCCACGTTCGCGCAGACCAGGGCCGAGATCAGGTCGTCGGTCGGGTTCTCGCGCCGGTCCCGTCCGATCCCCGCCACCATCCGCTGCATCCGGGCCAGGGCCCGCAGTCCGCGCCCCGGCATGCGCAGCCGGGCCGTCAGACCCCGTTCGACGCCGATGTTCTCGGAGGCGTGGTTGACGCGGTCGGCGATCTCGGCGCGGTAGCGCTCCGGGATGCCCATCATGTTGCAGATGACCTCCAGGGGCAGCTTCGAGGCCACCGCCTCGACGAACTCGTCCGGCCGGCGGTCCAGTACGTCGTCCACGATGCGTGCCGCCACCGCGTGGATGTCCTCCTCGGCGGCCGCCAGCAGCCGGGGGGTGAAGGCCCGCTGCACGATCTTGCGCAGCTGCGCGTGCTCGGCGCCGTCCAGGTTGACCATCGAGTCCCCGAACAGCGCCCGCACCCAGCGGGCGGGCTCGGGCGTCGTCACCCCGGGCGCGCTGGCGAACACCTTGGGCAGTCGGCTCGCCTCCTGTACGTCCGCGTGCCGTACGAGGGCCCAGTGCCCGCCGCCTTCGGGGACGAACACCGGGGAGTCCAGGGCCCGCAGGCGGGCGAAGACGGCCAGCCGGTGGGCGGGGGGAGCCTGCCAGAAGGCCGGGTCGGCCAGCCGTGCGGAGTCGGCAGCCCTGCCGGGGTCCCGGCCGGGGCGCTGTGCGGGGAGTGTCATGGGCTGAAAACGGTGCCGGGGGCGCGGGGGTGACGGGTCCGGCGGGGCCGAAAGGCCGCCCGGAAGGGCCGCCCCGGAAAGGTCGCCTCAGACGGCTGCGGGACGTGACGGGGCGCGGCCGGCCAGGGCCGTCCCGACCACCACCGTGGCCGTCGCGGCCAGACCCGCGTACAGGACGGCGTAGGTGCCCGTCCACGAACAGGCCAGCACCACGAGGGCGGAGACCGGCAGGGTCAGCTGCTGGGCGAGGCCCCGCTTGAAGTGGCGGGAGTGCAGCAGCCAGACCATCAGCAGGAAGAGCGCGGACGGGACGGTGACGGCCGTGTTCGCGGCGAGCTGCGAGACGTGTGCCTTGCCGACCGCGTGCTCGACCGCGACCTCGATGCCCGCGCCGATCGCCGCGCCCGAGGCGAAGATCAGCAGGTGTCCGTACCCCCACGGGATCGCCTCCCGGTTGGAGGTCAGGTGCTCGTGCATCGGCACCGCGAAGTAGATCCACCAGGCGGCGAAGACGATGAGCAGCCCGCCCGCCGCGATCGGCAGCAGCTCGCCCAGGGCCTCGTGCTCGTCGAGCGCCGACTTCACGGCCACGGTGGACGCCGCGATCGTCTCGCCGAGCACGATGATCGTGAACAGGCCGTAGCGCTCCACGATGTGGTGGGCGTGCCACGGGGTCTGGTGGCCGCGCTCGGCCATCACCGGAACCATCAGCTCCGCGACGACCAGGATCAGGAACAGCCAGCGCTTGGACCCGTCCGGGGCGAACAGCAGCGCCACCCAGCCCGCCTGGCACAGGACCAGCCCGGCGGCGTACTTCAGGGCCGCCGTGCGGGCCGGGCCGCTCTCGCCGGAGGCGGCGCGCAGCCACTGCGCCGTGAGCGCGACGCGCATGATCAGGTACCCGATGACGGGCACCGTCCAGTCGTTCTGGTCGAACGCCCGGCTGACGCCCGCCGCGTAGACGAGCACGCCGGCGATCTGGACGAGGGTCGCGATCCGGTACGGCACGTCGTCGCAGTCGTAGGCGGAGGCGAACCACGTGAAGTTCATCCACGCCCACCACACGCCGAAGAAGACGAAGAAGTAGCTGATCACGCCGGTACCGGGATGGCCCTCGGCCAGCGAGTGCACGAGCTGTGCACCCGCCTGCGCGATGGCGACCACGAAGCACAGGTCGAAGAACAGCTCCAGCGGGGTCGAGGCACGGTGGCCCTCGTCCCGGCTGCGAGCGGTCATGGGTACGTAAGCCAGAGCCATCCGCCCAGGACAGCAGCCTTACGGGGCTCAGCAGGCGAGGCGCGCGGCCCTCAGGGCCCGTGTGCCCCGGGCGGACTCGTACCGGTCCACGACGAGCCCGGCGAGGCGCGGGTGGTCGGCCAGCGGCTCCGAGACCGTCCAGGCGGCCGAGGCGTTCAGGGCGCGCGTGAAGCGGCCCGGGGCCAGCAGGTGCGTCGCCACCGCGATCCGGCGGTACCCGGCGGCCTGGAAGGCGGCCAGGGCTTCGGGGACGGTCGGGCCGGCGGAGGTGAGGTAGGCGGGGAGCGTGGGGACGGGGGAGGCGCCGTCGTCGGTGTTCTCCAGCAGGGCGGAGAGCTGGGCCGCGCAGGCTTCCGTACCGGCATTGCCGCCGGGGCGGGAGGAGCCGGCGCCGGCCACCACCACCGCGTCGGCCCGGGTGTACGGGCCGCGGCGCCGCTCGGCCTCGCGCAGCCGGCCGTAGAGGGCGCGGGCGACGTCGCGCTCGCCGCTGAGGCCCTCGGTGAGCACGCAGCCGGTGCCCTCCAGGACGGCGGGTATGTCGACGCGGCGGTGGAAACCGTCGCCGAGCAGCAGGGGGACGACCACGGCGCGCGGGTGCTCCCGTACCACCTCGGCGAGCGAGGGGCGCTGCACGTCGAGGTGCCCGACCAGCGCGTGCACCCCGCTGATGGCCTCGACGGCGGCGACGAGCCGGTCGATGGTCGCGGCGGCCTCGGGAACCGCGCTGCCGTGGACGGCGATGACGAGCATGTGGTCTGCCTCCCTGCTCCACCCCGTGGGTCCCCCTCCCACGCTAGGCCCGGTACGGGCTCCCGGCAGCCTGGCCAAGGGCCCGCGCGAGGGGCCGGAGGTCCTGTGCGGAAAGGGTCGTTTCCCCGTCCCCAGGGGTCCTTTTCGGGCGTTCGGGGCGGCGGTGCGGACCTACCGTCGAAAGGTCGGAACGCATGCACGCGCGGCGTCCCCGCCCGGCCGTCCTGGCCTCCCGGAGACCGCGCGGCACAGGGACACACGGAGTGAGATCCATGGGGCAGACGCTGGTTGTCATCGGCCACGGCATGGTGGGGCACCGCCTGCTGGAGGCGCTCGCCGAGCGTGACGCGCTCGCCGACCCGGCCCGCCCCGAGCGCGGCGGCTGGCAGGTCACCGTCCTCGCGGAGGAGGAGCGCCCGGCCTACGACCGCGTGCACCTGTCCGCGGCCTTCACCGGCTCCACCGGCGAAGAGCTGTCCCTGGTGGAGCCCGGCTTCCTGGAGAAGTACGGCATCGACCTGCGCCTCGGCGACCCGGCGGAACTGATCGACACCACCGCCCGCACGGTCACCGCCCGCTCCGGAGACGTGCTCGGCTACGACGCCCTGGTCCTGGCGACCGGCTCCTACCCCTTCGTCCCGCCGATCGACGGCGCCGACGCGGAGGGCTGCTTCACCTACCGCACGCTCGACGACGTCGAGGCCCTGACCGCGTACGCCGCCGGCGCCGAGGTCCGCACCGGTGTCGTCATCGGCGGCGGGCTCCTCGGCCTGGAGGCGGCGGGCGCCCTGCGCACGCTCGGACTGGCCACGCACGTAGTGGAGTTCGCGCCCCGGCTGATGCCCCTGCAGGTGGACGACGGCGGCTCGGCCGCCCTGCGGGCCACCATCGAGTCCATGGGCGTCGCCGTGCACACGGGCGTCGGCGCGGCCGGTGTGCAGATCCACCCCGACGGGCGGGCGCAGGCGCTCCGGCTGACCAGCGGCGAGGAGATCGGCTCCGACGTCGTGGTCTTCTCGGCCGGTGTGCGGCCGCGCGACCGCCTGGCCCGCGAGTGCGGGCTCGCCGTGGGCGACCGGGGCGGGGTCGTCGTGGACGGCCACTGCCGCACCAGCGACCCGTACGTCTATGCGATCGGCGAGTGCGCGCAGACGGTCGACGGCAAGGTGTACGGGCTGGTCGCGCCCGGCTACCAGATGGCCGAGACCGTCGCCGAGGCCCTCGCGGGCGCGGGCGAGCTGACCTTCACCGGGGCCGACACCTCCACCAAGCTCAAGCTGATGGGCGCCGACGTGGCCTCCTTCGGCGACCCCTTCGCCCCCGAGGGCCGTGACGGGGCCGTCTCGGTGGTGTTCTCCGACGCCCGCGAGGGCGTCTACAAGAAGCTGCTGCTGGGACCCGACGGCGCGCTGCTCGGCGGAATCCTGGTCGGCGACGCGGAGGCGTACGGCTCGCTGAAGCCGCACGCCGGCCGGCAGCTGCCCGCCCCGCCGGAGGCCTTCATCCTGCCGTCGAGCGAGGGCGTGGCGCTGCCCGGCGCGGACGCACTGCCCGACGACGCCGTGGTGTGCAGCTGCCACAACATCACCAAGGGGCGGGTGCGCGAGGCGGTGGTCGCGGAGTCCCTCACCGACATCGGCGGCATCAAGAAGTGCACCAAGGCCGGCACGGGCTGCGGCGGCTGCCTCGGCACGCTGCAGGCGGTCCTGGACGCCGAACTGGCCGCGGCGGGCATCGAGAAGCCCCGCGGACTGTGCGAACACTTCACCCTGACCCGGGCCGAGATCTACGAGAAGATCCGCACCGAGCACATCCGCGGCTTCAGCGAGCTGCTGGAGTCCTACGGCGAGGGCGGCGAGGGCTGCGCCGTCTGCAAGCCGGTCGTCGCGAACGTGCTGGGCACCCTCGCCCCCGACCTCGGCATCGGACACATCCTGGCGGGCGAGCAGGCGGCCCTTCAGGACTCCAACGACCTCTTCCTCGCCAACCTCCAGAAGAACGGCACCTACTCGGTCATCCCGCGCGTCGCCGGCGGCGAGATCACGGCCGAGCAGGTCATCGCGCTGGGCGAGGTGGCCAGGGACTACGGCCTCTACACGAAGATCACCGGAGCCCAGCGCATCGGCCTCTTCGGTGTCCGCAAGGAGCAGCTGCCCGACATCTGGCGGCGCCTGGGCGGCGCCGGATTCGAGTCCGGGCAGGCGTACGGGAAGTCCCTGCGCGCGGTGAAGTCGTGCGTGGGGGCCCGCTTCTGCCGCTTCGGGCAGGGCGACTCGATCCAGCTCGCGATCGACCTGGAGCTGCGCTACCGGGGTCTGCGCACCCCGCACAAGTTCAAGGGCGGCGTCTCGGGCTGCCTGCGCGAGTGCGCGGAGGCGCGGGGCAAGGACATCGGCGTCATCGCCACCGCCAACGGCTGGAACCTGTACGTCAGCGGCAACGGCGGTGCGACCCCGCGCCACGCCGACCTGCTGGCCTCCGACCTGAGCACCGCCGAACTCTTCGCGCTGATCGACCGGTTCCTCATGTACTACATCCGCACCGGCGAGCGCCTGGAGCGGACGGCGGCCTGGCTGGAGCGGCTCGGCGGCAGCGCCGCGGGCCTGGACCACCTGAAGGCCGTCCTGATCGAGGACTCGCTCGGCCTCTGCGCGGAGCTGGAGGCGCAGATGGAGCGCCACGTATCGGCGTACGAGGACGAGTGGTCGGCGGTCCTGGAGGACGCGGCGGCGCTGGAGCGCTTCGGGACCGTGGACTTCGGGGCGGCCGCGGGCGCCGAAGACGCCGCGCAGGCGCTGGAGCCGGGCCGCGGGCGCACCGCCGTGCTGCCGGACGGCACCGAGGCCGCGGTCTTCAAGGACCGCGCGGGCGAGGTCTACGCGGTCGGCAACCGGGACCCCTTCTCGGGGGCGGACGTCATCGCCAACGGCATCATGGGCTCGCGCGACGGAGTGCCCGTCGTCGCCTCTCCGATGCACAAGCAGGTTTTCGACCTGCGGACCGGCATCTGCCTGGACGACCCCGAGGTGTCCCTGCCGCTGGTGGACCTCAAGCCTTAGGGCTCTGCGGCCGCCGTACCAACGCACTGTGGGCGATGGGACCTTGTCCTGTCGCCCACGCGACGTTCTCCCCTGATGCCGGGCGCCCCTGTAGGCGGACCCTAAGAAGGTCAGGGCTTTCAGCTTCATTTTTCTCCACCCCTTCAGACGTTCAGGCCCCTTCGAACAGGACATGCCATGAGTTCCGCCCAGCAGGACGCGCGCGCGGCGACCGGCCGAGTGCACGCGCCCGATCCGGCGCAGTACCGCCCCGGTCGCACGATCACGGAGTGGACGCCGGAGGACCCGTCCTTCTGGCAGACCACCGGCAAGAGGGTCGCCACCCGCAACCTGTGGATCGCGGTACCGGCCCTGCTGGTGGCCTTCGTGGTCTGGCAGGTGTGGAGCATCACGGCGACCAACCTCAAGGACGTCGGCTTCGGCTTCTCCCAGTCCCAGCTGTTCTGGCTGACCGCCGTTCCCGGCATCACGGGCGGTACCGCCCGCATCCTCTACACCTTCATCGGCCCGATGATCGGCCAGCGCCGCTTCACCGCGGTCTCCACCGTCGTGCTGATCGTGCCGCTGCTGTGGCTGGGCTTCGCGGTGCAGGACCCCACCACCTCTTACGGCACGCTGGTCGCCATCGCCGCGCTCTGCGGCATCGGCGGCGCCAACTTCTCCTCCTCCCTGGCCAACATCGGCTTCTTCTACCCGAAGCAGGAGAAGGGCAACGCGACCGGAATCAACGGCGGCCTGGGCAACCTGGGCGTCTCCGTGGTGCAGCTGCTCACCCCGATCCTGATCACCACCTCGGTGCTGGCGATCGGCTCGGGCCAGAAGAAGGCGGACGGCTCGGAGATCTACCTCCAGAACGCCGCGTTCGTCTGGGTGCCGGTCCTGATCGTCCTCGCGGCCGTCGCCTGGTTCGGCCAGAATGACCTGAAGGTGGCCTCGACCCCCTTCAGCCAGCAGAAGATCATCTTCAAGCGCAAGCACAACTGGCTGATGACCTGGCTCTACGTCGGCACCTTCGGCTCCTTCATCGGTTTCGCGGCGGCGCTCCCGCTGCTCATCAAGACGACCTTCCCGGCGTACTCCGTGGCCACCTACGCCTGGATGGGCCCGGCGCTCGGCGCGCTGGCCCGCTGGGCGGGCGGCTGGATCGCCGACAAGTTCGGCGGAGCCCGGGTGACGATCCTGTCCTTCGTGGGCATGGGCGCGTCGATCATCGGCGTGATCACCTTCCTGCCGGCCGGCTCCGACTCCGGCTCCTTCTACGGCTTCTTCTTCTGCTTCCTCTCGGCCTTCTTCTTCTCGGGCATCGGCAACGGCTCGACCTTCCGCCAGATCCCGGTCATCTTCCGCGGCCAGCACCTCGCCGGCCTGACGGAGGGCACCCCGCAGTACGCGAAGGCCCTGAAGCAGGCCGAGATCGAGTCGGGCGCGGTCACCGGATTCACCGCGGCCATCGCCGCCTACGGCTTCTTCTTCATCCCGGCGATGTTCGCCAACTTCGCCGTGACCAGCGCGATGTGGGGCTTCGTCGGCTTCTACGCCAGCTGCGTCGTCGTGGCCTGGTGGTTCTACGCCCGCAAGGGCGCGGAAGCCCCCAGCTAGTCAGCAGCCCCGGCCGGACCGGCCCGGGTGTGGTCGCGGGGCGCCGAACCGGCGTCGCCCGACCCCGCCCGGGCCTTTCGGGGCTCTGCCCCCGGCTGCGATACACACAGACTGAAAGGCCAGGCCCGTGCTCGGCATGTTCCTGCAACTCGCCGTCATGGTGGCGGCCATCGCGCTCGGGTCCCGCAAGGGCGGAGTGGCCATGGGGCTCTGGGGAGCCGTCGGGGTCTTCGTGCTCGCGACGTTCTTCGGGGTGACCCCCGCCGACACCTCCGGGATCGTCGACGTCATGCTGATCATCCTCGCGGTGATCATGGCGGCCGCCGCGATGGAGGCGGCCGGCGGCATCGACTACCTCGTCGCCCTGGCCGAGAAGGCGATCCGCCGCAAGCCCAGCCGGGTGGTCTACGTGGCTCCCCTCGTCTCCTGGGCCTTCACCCTGGGCGCCGGCACCGCCCATGTCTTCTACCCCCTGCTCCCCGTGATCCACGACGTGGCCCGCGAGGGCGGCGTCCGGCCCGAGCGGCCCATCGCGGTCGCCTCCATCGCGGCCACCTTCGGTATCACCGCCTCACCCGTCTCCGCGGCCATGGCCGCCATGATCGTGATGTTCGACGGGGACGGCTGGAACCTGCCCCGGATCATGGCCGTCGCCGTGCCCTCCACGCTGCTCGGCGTGCTCGTCGCGGCCACCGTGCAGTCCCGGATCGGCAAGGAGCTCGGGAAGGACACCGAGTACCTGCGCCGGCTGGCCGCCGGAGAGATCGAGGCTCCGGCCCCGGCCGAAGCCGCCCCGTCGCCGCGGCCGCGGGCGCGCTGGTCCGCGTACCTCTTCCTCGGCGGGACCCTCGGCGTCGTCCTCAGCGGGCTCTTCCCGGCGCTGCGCCCCGAGACGGCCAAGGGGCCGCTCTCGATGCCGGCCACCATCGAGATCCTGATGATGGCCGTGGCCGCGCTGATCCTGCTGCTGTGCAAGGTCGACGCCAAGCGGATACCCGGCACGGACGTGGCCAAGTCCGGCCTCGTCGCCGTCATCGGGGTCTTCGGGCTGTCGTGGCTGGGGCTGTCCTTCATCGGTGCCAACGAGGCCCGGATCACCGGCGCCCTCGGCGGGGTCGCCCAGGACCACCCCTGGTTCTTTGCGATCATGCTGCTGCTCCTCTCCGCGCTGCTGTTCAGCCAGGCCACGACCACCAAGGCGCTGATGCCCCTCGGGCTCGCCCTCGGTATCCCGGCTCCCCTCCTCATCGCGATGTGGCCCGCCGTGAACGGCTATTTCCTCCTCCCCACCTACGGCACCTTCATCGCGGCGATCAACTTCGACAGGACCGGCACCACCCGGGTCGGCCGCTTCGTCGTCAACCACTCCTTCATGCTGCCCGGTCTGATCACCACGTGCGTCGCGGTATCCACAGGCTTCGCTCTGGTTCAGATTGTCTGACCGGCTCGGCTCCTTCTCGCGGCTTTCCGCTCCCTCCGCCAGACCGGTTCGAGAATTTTGTGAAAGTTTTCACAAGCGCACGATGGACCTTTGACCTGCTCAAAGTGCCAGGTCAGCCGGGATGGGAGACCCTTGGTGCTGGGGATCAGGGGACTTTCGGGCCCCAGCTCGGGACCAACGCGGCGCCAAATGATCGATCAAAAGGCGTGCAATGGATACAAGCAATGAGGCGACTCGGAAGGTGCGGGCGATGACTGCCACCCCTGCGGAAACCACGAAGAACGGCGAGGCCTGGAACGGCTTCAAGGGCGGTCTGTGGCGCGACGCCATCGACGTCCGCGACTTCATCCAGCAGAACTACACGCCGTACGAGGGTGACGACACCTTCCTCGCCGGCCCCACCGAGCGCACCACCGCCGTGTGGAAGGCGATCACGGACAAGTTCCCGGAGGAGCGCGAGAAGGGCGTCTACGACGTCGCGTACGACATCCCGTCGTCGATCACCGCGCACGCCCCCGGTTACATCGACCGCGACAAGGACCTGATCGTCGGCCTCCAGACGGACGCCCCGCTCAAGCGCGCGATCATGCCCTACGGCGGCTGGCGCATGGTCGCCGGCGCCCTGGAGACCTACGGCTACCCGGTCTCCGACGACCTGGAGAAGGTCTTCACGGAGTACCGCAAGACCCACAACGCCGGTGTCTTCGACGCGTACACCCCCGACATCCGCGCCGCCCGCAAGGCCGGCATCGTGACCGGCCTGCCGGACGCGTACGGCCGCGGCCGCATCATCGGCGACTACCGCCGCGTGTCGCTCTACGGTGTCGACCGCCTCATCGCCGTCAAGAAGGAGGAGAAGGAGGAGATCAACTCCCTCCCCGCGGGCAACCGCTCGCTGGAGGAGACGATCCGCCTGCGCGAGGAGCTCTCCGAGCAGATCCGCGCCCTCGCCGAGCTCAAGGCGATGGCCGCCTCCTACGGGTACGACATCTCCGGCCCGGCCACCACCGGCCGCGAGGCCATCCAGTGGCTGTACTTCGCGTACCTGGCCGCCGTGAAGGAGCAGAACGGCGCGGCCATGTCGCTCGGCCGCACCTCCACCTTCATCGACGTCTACCTCCAGCGCGACATCGAAGCCGGCATCCTCACCGAGGAGCAGGCCCAGGAGCTGGTCGACGACTTCATCATCAAGCTCCGCATCGTCCGCTTCCTGCGCACCCCGGAGTACGACGAGCTCTTCTCCGGCGACCCCACCTGGGTCACCGAGTCGATCGCCGGCATGGGTGAGGACGGCCGTCCGCTGGTCACCAAGACCTCGTTCCGCTACCTCCACACCCTCTACAACCTCGGCCCGGCCCCCGAGCCGAACATGACCGTCTTCTGGTCCCCCCAGCTCCCGCAGGGCTTCAAGGAGTTCTGCGCCCGGGTCTCGATCGACACCTCCTCGGTGCAGTACGAGTCCGACGAGCTGATGCGCCCGCGCTTCGGCGATGACACCGCGATCGCCTGCTGCGTCTCGGCGATGCCGGTCGGCAAGCAGATGCAGTACTTCGGCGCCCGCGTGAACGTCGCCAAGACCCTGCTCTACGCGATCAACGGTGGCCGCGACGAGAAGTCCGGCGCCCAGGTCGGCCCGTCCACCGGCGCCCTCACCTCCGAGGTGCTGGACTACGACGAGGTCATGGCGAAGTTCGACGAGCAGATGGAATGGCTCGCCGACACCTACGTCCACGCCCTCAACGTCATCCATTACATGCACGACAAGTACGCCTACGAGCGCATCGAGATGGCGCTCCACGACCGCGACGTGCGCCGCACCATGGCCTGCGGCATCGCCGGCCTCTCGGTCGCCGCCGACTCGCTGGCCGCCATCAAGTACGCCAAGGTCACCGCGGTGCGCGACGAGACGGGCCTCGTCACGGACTACACCATCGAGGGCGACTACCCGGCGTACGGCAACAACGACGACCGTGTCGACTCGATCGCCGTCTGGCTGGTCGAGGAGTTCATGAAGAAGATCCGCAAGCACCCGACGTACCGCGGAGCCGAGCACACCCAGTCGGTCCTGACCATCACCTCGAACGTGGTCTACGGCAAGAAGACCGGCAACACGCCGGACGGACGCCGCGCCGGCGAGCCGTTCTCCCCGGGCGCCAACCCGATGAACGGCCGCGACACCCACGGCTACGTCACCTCGGCGCTGTCGGTCGCGAAGCTCCCGTACGAGGACGCCGAGGACGGCATCTCGCTGACCAACACCGTCACCCCCGACGGCCTGGGCCGCACCCCCGAGGAGCGGATCAAGAACCTGGCGGGCGTCCTCGACGGCTACATGTCGGTCGACGGATTCCACATGAACGTGAACGTGCTCAACCGCGACACGCTCATGGACGCCATGGAGCACCCGGAGAACTACCCGCAGCTCACCATCCGCGTCAGCGGATACGCGGTGAACTTCGTCCGCCTCACGCGCGCTCAGCAGCTCGACGTGCTGAACCGCACCTTCCACGGCTCTCTCTGACCCCTACGAGAGCCCACGAGCACGCGCGGCCCGGGGCCGGCCCTCACCCGGCCCCGGGACCGCGCGTCACCAGATCAGTCCACGGAATCTGGAAGCTGGAGCACCTGCCATGACCGTCCTCTTCGGTACGAGCCTCCCCGTCGGCCACGCCAACGCGATCAGCGTGGGCCCCGGCCAGCTGAGCGCCGGCCAGACGCCCGCGGCCGCCGCGACCCAGCGGCCGAGCGAGGGAACGGTGCACTCCTGGGACCTGTCCACCGGGGTCGACGGCCCCGGCACCAGGTTCGTGACCTTCCTGTCCGGCTGCCCGCTGACCTGCCTGTACTGCCACAACCCCGACACCATGCGGATGCGCAACGGCAAGCGCACCTCGGCCGACGACGTCATCGCCGAGGCCCGCAAGTACACCAAGTTCATCTCCGCCTCCGGCGGCGGCGCCACCATCTCCGGCGGCGAACCGCTGCTCCAGCCCGTCTTCGCGGGCGAACTGCTGCACCGGATGAAGAACGACCTCGGCCTGCACACCGCACTGGACACCTCGGGCTTCCTCGGGGCCCGCGCCACCGACGCGCTGCTGCGCGACGTGGACCTGGTCCTGCTGGACATCAAGTCCTGGGACCGCGAGACGTACAAGAAGGTGACCGGCCGCCCGCTGGAGCCGACCCTGGACTTCGCCCGCCGCCTCGCCGACCTCGACAAGGAGGTGCACCTGCGGTTCGTGCTGGTGCCCGGCCTGACCGACGCCCGGGAGAACATCGAGGGCGTCGCCGCCTTCGCCGGCGGCCTCGACAACATCTCGCGGGTCGACGTCCTGCCCTTCCACAAGCTCGGCGAGAGCAAGTGGGAAGCGCTCGACATGAAGTTCACCCTCCACGACACGCCGTCCCCGACCGCCGCACAGGTCGCCGAGGCGAAGGCGATCTTCGCCGCGCAGGGACTGAACGCGGTCTGAGGTGCGGGGCCCGCGCGCGGGTCCACTCGGGTCCTCACTCGAACAGCCCATCCATAAGCTCCGCATAACGGGCTGAAACGGTACATACCACCTAGCGTGGTGCTGTGTCCGAGCCCTCAGATGTCATCGAAGCCGCGCCGCCCCCACCGGCGCCCGAGACCCCGCCGCCGGCCGGGCGGTCCGTCACCGCACGGGCCACCCTGGCCGGCACCGTCGTCTCGCTCCTGCTCATCGTGGCGATCGTGCTCGGCAGCCGGCTGCTGCGGGACTTCGACTCCGCCCTGCTGCCCTACGCCGTCGCCACCGTCTTCCTGGCCTTCGGCGTGGCCTACCGGTACACCGTGTGGGTCTCGGCCCCCGGCGCGCGGCGCCTCTTCAAAAAGGGCATCGGCAGCTTCTGGTCGGTGGAGAACTTCCGCAAGGCGCCCACCGCCCTGCCGAAGATGATCGCCACCTACCTCGGCTTCCAGAAGTTCCTCGGCGCCCGCTCGCGCCCCCGCTGGATCGCCCACCAGCTGATGTTCTGGGGCTGCCTCCTCGCCGCGGCGATCACCTTCCCGCTGACCTGGGGCTGGTTCACCTTCACCTCGGAGAGCGGCGCGGGCCCCGGCTACGACATGCGGGTCTGGGGCATCAAGGTCCTCGGTTTCGACGCGCTCAGCGTCCTGGGCTGGCTGATGTTCCACGGCCTGGACATCGCCGCCGTCCTCGTCATCCCCGGAGCCTCGTACTTCCTGTACCGGCGGATGAGGGACCGCGGCGCGATGACCGGCCAGCGCTTCGCCTACGACCTGCTGCCGCTCATCTGCCTGATCGTGATCTCCGTGACGGGTCTGCTGCTGACCTTCTCCTCGATCTTCCTGCACGGCGGCGGATACGAGTTCCTCGCGATCCTGCACATGGTGTCGGTGGTGTTCACCCTCATCTACATCCCGTTCGGGAAGTTCTTCCACATCGTCCAGCGCCCGGCCGCCGTCGGCATGCAGCTCTTCAAGTACACGGCCCGCCAGGACGAGCAGATCTTCCTCTGCAAGCGCTGCGCCGAGCCCATCGACACCGCGCCCTACGTGGAGAACCTGCGCGGCACGATGAAGGACCTGAAGCTCGACTTCGACGCCTGGGCCGAATACTGCCCGCGCTGCAAGCGGGTCCTGCGCGGCAACGCCTACCTGAGCCACGTCAAGAAGGGCTTCAAGTGACCGCGACCGACCCCATCAAGGCCGCGTCCCGGCCCGTACCCCTCTCCCTCGACCCCTCCATCGCACCGCCCGGCACCCGCAACTTCCGCGACGCCGGCGGCATCCCCGCGGACCAGTGGCACGCCGACCAGAACGGCGAAACCCTGGTTCCCACCCACTGCTGCTTCTGCGGGGTGCAGTGCGGGATGTACCTGCGCGTGGACAAGGGCGGCAAGGTCTTCGGCGTGGAGCCCCGCAACCACGACATCAACCGGATGCGGCTGTGCCCCAAGGGCATCAACGCCTACCAGCAGGTCAACCACCCCGACCGGCTGACCGCCCCGCTGATGCGGCACTCCCGGGACGAGGAGTTCCGGGAGTGCTCCTGGGACGAGGCCCTGGACTTCACCGTCTCCGAGATCCGGCGCATCCAGGAGGCCCACGGCAACGACGCCTTCGGGCTGCTCGGCGGGGCCAGCCTCTTCTCCGAGAAGACCTACCTCGTCGGCAAGTTCGCCCGGGTCGCGCTGAAGACCAAGCACGTGGACTACAACGGCCGCCTGTGCATGGTCAGCGCCGCCGGAGCCAACAAGCTCGCCTTCGGCATCGACCGGGCCGGCAACCCCTTCTCCGACATCCTCCTCAGCGACTGCCTGCTCATCGCCGGGTCGAACGTGGGGGAGTGCTTCCCCGTGATGACCCAGTACCTGTGGGGCGCCCGGGACCGCGGAGCCTCGCTCATCGTGATCGACCCGCGCGAGACGGCCATCGCCCGCACCGCCGACATCCACGTCGCGCTCAAGCCCGGCACCGACTCGGCCTTCTTCAACGCCGTGCTCAACGTGGTCATCGCCGAGGGCCTCACCGACGAGGCCTACATCGCCGCGCACACCACCGGCTGGGAAGAGGTCAAGAAGACCGTCGCCGCGTACCCGCCGTCGCGCTCCGCGGAGATCTGCGGGGTGCCGGCCTCGCAGATCGTCCAGGTGGCACGCGTCTTCGCCGGCGCGGACAAGGCCATGGCCTGGCACGCCCGCGGAATCGAGCACCACTCCCAGGGCGTCGAGAACTGCCTGTCCGTGATCAACCTGTGTGTGGCCACCGGCCACATCGGCAAGCCCGGCGCCGGCTACGGCACCATCACCGGGCAGGGCAACGGTCAGGGCGGCCGCGAGCACGGCCAGAAGTCCGACCTGCTGCCCGGCGGCCGTTCCATCACCAACCCGGAGCACCGCAAGCAGATCTGCCGGATCTGGGGCATCGAGGAGTCCGAGCTCCCCACCGCCGGCACCTCCATGATGGAGATGGTCTGGCAGATGCAGCGCAAGGAGATCCGCGGCCTCATCGGCATCTGCAACAACCCCTTCGTCTCCCTCCCCAACTACGCGGTGGTCAAGGACGGCTACGACACCGCCGAGTTCCACGCCCAGTTCGACTTCTTCCTCTCCGAGACCGCGGCCAACGCCCACGTGGTCTTCCCTGTCACCACCTGGGCCGAGGACGAGGGCGTGATGGCCAACGCCGAGGCCCGCGTGGTCAAGCACAACAAGGCCCAGGAGCCCCCCGCCGGGGTGCGCACCGACACCTGGGTCATCTGCGAGCTCGCCAGGCGGCTCGGCGCCGGGAAGCACTTCGACTTCCCCGGCTCCCGCGAAGTGTTCGAGGAGCTGCGTGTCGCCTCCGCCGGCACGGTCAACGACTACTACGGCATCACCTACGAACGCCTCGACGAGACCGGCGGGATCGCCTGGCCCTGCCCCTCCACCGAGCACCCCGGTACCCCCCGGCTGTTCGAGGACGGCCGGACCTACCACCCCGACGGCAAGATCCACATGCAGGTCGTGGAATGGCATCCGCCCATGGACGCCTACACCGAGGAGTACCCCCTCTCCCTCACCACCGGCCGCACCGTCGCGCACTTCCTCTCCGGCAACCAGACCCGCCGCCTCGGCGCCCTCGTCGAGCAGACCCCCCGCCCCTGGGTGGAGGTCCACCCCTCGCACGGCTTCCGCAACGGCGATCCGGTACGGGTGGTCACCCGGCGCGGCAGCGAGGTGTTCCCGGCCCTGGTCACCGAGGCGATCCGCCCCGACACCGTCTTCATCCCGTACCACTGGCCCGTCCCGACCTCCGCGAACGCCCTGACCATCGACGCCCTCGACCCCCGCTCGAAGATCCCCGAGTACAAGGTCTGCGCCGCCCGGATCGAGGCCGCCGAACGCGTCGACGAGGTACCCGCCCCGCCCACCGCGCCGGGACGTGAGGCCTATCCGGAGACCCAGGTGTCCCGCACCGACCCCCTGCCGCCCACGTCCCCCCAGGGCCGTGGCACGGCGGAGAGGAGCTGACCCGCCATGATGGGCCGCACGATCTTCATCGACCCGGGTCGCTGCATCGGCTGCCAGGCGTGCGTCTCGGCCTGCCGCGAGTGCGATTCGCACCGCGGGAAGTCGATGATCCACCTGGACTACACCGAACCGGGCATGTCCGTCGCCTCCCTCCCGAGCGTCTGCATGCACTGCGAGGACCCGGTCGCCCCCTGCGCCGAGGTCTGTCCCGCCGACGCGATCCTGGTGACCGCCGACGGCGTGGTCCAGCAGGCCGACACCACCCGCTGCATCGGCTGCTCCAACTGCGTCAACGCCTGCCCCTTCGGCATCCCGAAGATCGACCTCCAGGCGAAGCTGCAGATGAAGTGCAACCTCTGCTACGACCGCACCGCCTACGGCCTCGCCCCCATGTGCGCGACGGTCTGCCCGACCGGGGCCCTCTTCTACGGAACCCTCGAAGAGCTCCAGGCGGAGCGCCCCGGCGTCCAGGTGGCCGACTCCTTCGTCTTCGGCGACGTCGTCGTCCAGACCGGCGTGGCCATGGTCGTCCCCGCCGACAAGGTCCAGTGGCCCGTCCCCGGCGGCCTGCCCGTCGTCGAGATCAACGGAAGGGACGTCCGATGAGCGTCACCGAGCAGCCACCTCCGCACCCAGGTCCGGCCTCCGACGGCGGGGCGGCCGCCGACGCCGCGATCGAGCAGCTGCGCGACCGGATCAGCGCCGACTCCCTCACCACCCGCCGGGACTACCTGCGGATCGTCGCCACCGTTTCCGGAGGCCTGGCCATCGGCGGTGTCGGCGTCGCCGCGGGCATCCTGCACCGGCACGGGGACAACGAGGGCCTGCCCGATCCGAAGAAGGTCGCCGACCGGCTGGCTCCCGGCCAGTCCGTCGCCTTCCGGTTCCCCGGCGAGGACGACCGGGCCCTGGCCGTGCGCCTGGGCGACGGCTCCCTCGTGGGCTACTCCGCCGTCTGCACCCACCTGGCCTGCGGCGTGCTGTGGCGCAAGGACCGGGGCCCCGACGGGGAGCTGTACTGCCCCTGTCACGAGGGTGTCTTCGACGCCCGCACCGGCGAGGTGACGGCCGGTCCGCCGCCGCGCCCGCTGCCGAGGATCTACCTGACCGAGCAGGCCGACGGCAGCGTCTGGGCCGTCGCCACCGCCCGGTCGGGGGAGCCGGCCAAGGACGCGCTCTGCCGGCAGTTCGGCGACTCCCACCCGGTGGAGTCGGCCCGTCTGGGCTGCCCCGGCGCCGCACAGGCGGGCACCACGCAGAGGAGGGCCACATGAGCGAGCCACCGCTGCCGCCCCGCGCGGAGTACCACCCGGGCAGTGCCGAGCCACGGCTCAACCGCCCGGTGCGCGAGCGGTACCCGCAGATCCGCTCCACCAGCGGATACGGGGACCCCCGGATCCGGCACACGGGCCCGGGCCCGGGAGCCGGCACCGAGCAGGAACCCGAGCGCTCCTCCCGGCTCAACGCGCGCCTCCTCCTGGCCCTCACGGTCGTGATCGGCCAGCTCTGGGCGCTCACCGTGACCGTCAACGAGTGGATGAAGGGAAACACCGGTACGGCCTGGTGGGGGGCGGGATTCCTGATCCTGTCCTTCCTCGTCGTGATCGGACTGTGGCTCCTCGACCCGAAGGACCGATGACCATGTCGATTCCCACGCCGACTCCGTCGGCATCCCGCAGCCACCGCGCGGAAAGCTACAAGCCCGGGGCCACCATCGCCGACTGGCGGCCGGAGGACGACGGTTTCTGGAACTCCAAGGGGCACCGGGTCGCCCAGCGCAACCTCTGGGTCTCGATCCCGGCGCTCATGCTCGGCTTCGTGGTCTGGCAGGTCTGGTCGGTGACCGTGGTCAGGCTGAACGACGTCGGATTCGGGTTCTCGAAGTCGCAGCTGTTCTGGCTGACCGCCATCCCCGGCATCACCGGCGGCACCTTCCGGATCCTCTACACCTTCATCGGGCCGATGTTCGGCGAGCGGAAGTTCACCGCCTTCAGCACGATCATCCTGGTCGCGCCGATGCTGTGGCTGGGCTTCGCGCTCCAGGACACCGGTACGCCGTACTGGGAGCTGGCCCTGATCGCGGCCGTGTGCGGCATCGGCGGCGCGAACTTCGCCTCCTCGATGGCGAACATCGGCTTCTTCTTCCCCAAGCGGGAGAAGGGCAGCGCCAACGGCCTCAACGGCGGCCTCGGCAACCTCGGCGTGAGCGTGGTCCAGCTGGTCGCCCCGCTGGTGGTCACGGCGGCCGTCCTGGGCGCCCCGGCGGGCGGACCCCAGCACGACGCGAAGAAGAACACCGACATCTGGCTGCAGAACGGCGCCTTCCTCTGGGTGCCGCTGCTGGTCATCATGGCGCTGGCCGCCTGGTTCCTGATGAACGACCTCAAGGTGGCCGCGGCCCCCTTCAGCCAGCAGAAGATCATCTTCAAGCGCAAGCACAACTGGCTGATGACCTGGCTCTACGTCGGCACCTTCGGCTCCTTCATCGGCTTCGCGGCCGCGCTGCCGCTGCTGATCAAGAACAACTTCGAGGGGCAGGGCTACCAGGCCACCACCTACGCCTGGATCGGCCCGTTCATCGGGGCCCTCACGCGCTGGGGCGGCGGCTGGCTCTCGGACAAGATCGGCGGAGCCAGGGTCACCATCCTGTCCTTCATCGGCATGGCGGCGGCCCTCGTCGTGGTGATCTTCGCGCTCCCGTCCGGAGGCCAGGAGGGCAACTTCTGGCCCTTCTACATCGGCTTCCTGGTGGCCTTCGCCTTCTCCGGCCTGGGCAACGGCTCGACCTTCCGGCAGATCCCGGTGATCTTCCGGGACAGCCACATGAAGGCGGCCGAGGGCAAGGGGCCCGAGGCGCAGGCCGCGGCGCTGAAGCAATCGGAGATGGAGTCGGGCGCCGTCACCGGCTTCTCCTCGGCCATCGCGGCCTACGGCTTCTTCTTCATCCCCGCGATGTTCGCGGCCATGGCCGTCACCAACGCACTGTGGATCTTCATCGGCTTCTACGCCACGTGCCTGGTGGTCTGCTACTGGTTCTACGCCCGCAAGGGCGCCGAGGCCCCCAGCTGAGCGGGGCCGGCGGCGGGGGCGGCCGTACCCTGGAGGCATGAGCGACGCCCCCGCCACCGACCCGCACACCCCGAAGCCCGCCCCGCAAACCGTCCCGAAGCCCGAACCGAAGTCCCGGCCGAAGCCGCGCCTGGACTTCGGAGACCCGCTGGACCAGCAGTCTTCGGACGACACCGACCGGGGCTGGGGCGAGCGGCCGCCCGCCGGCGGAAGTGCGGCCGACCTGGCCCGCTTCCTCGACGAGAAGCCGCCGCACCACGTCTGACCGCAGGGCCCGCCTAGAGCCGGGGGCCCGGGGAGTCCGACTGGACCTGCCCGCCGCCCGCGCCGCGCTGGGCGACCAGGGTGTCGCGGATCTCCTTGAGGACCTCCAGCTCGGTGATCTCCATGGTCTCCTGGACGCCTTCCTTCGCCTTGCGGCGCGCCTCCTGCCGGGCGAGGTACTTCGACATCGGCAGCACCATGAGGAAGTACACGACCGCGGCGGTGATCAGGAAGGTCAGCGCGGCGTTGAGCACCGAGCCCCAGAGGAGCTCCACGCCCGTCGGCTTGCCGTCGGCGCCGACTCCGCAGGGGTCCTTGATGCAGCTCTTGTAGGCGTCCAGACTCTGCGTGCCGACGAGGCCGATCACCGGGCTGATCAAGCCCTTCACGACCGAGTTCACGATGTTCGTGAACGCGGCGCCGATGACCACGGCCACCGCCAGGTCGACCACGTTGCCGCGCATCAGGAAGGCCTTGAAGCCTGCCAGCACGCTCACCTTCTTCTTCTCGCTCACCACTGAGCCCTTCTTCGTATCTGCCGAACATGGAGCCAACGGTTCCGAAAGCTACGGCAGTTTGGTCCGGGGGTGTCCAATCGACCCACACCCCACGGTGACTTGACTGCACGTTCGTGCGATTCAACACAAGGTCACCGCCAGTCGGGACACGGTCCCCGCCCCCACGAGGGCCCGCGCGGTGTCCCGGGGAACGGACAGCACCACCAGCGCCCCGCCGTCCCCGACGCCCTGCTCCGGAGCGGGCACTTCGGTGACCCGGGCCCCCGCCGCCACCACCCGGGGCGGCCCGCCGCGCTCCGCCGCGACCACGTCCACCCGGTCCCCGGGCCGCAGCAGCCGCACCGTCGCCGCGTCCGCGATGCGCACCGGCGCCGACACCAGCCGCACCGCCGCCGGAGGGGGCTGCGCCGAGGGCGGCGCGGAGCCCCGCGAGGCCCGTGCCTCGGTGCCGCCCACCGCCAGCACGGCCGCCACGACGGCCAGCCCGGCCGCGGCCCCGCGCCGCCGGCGCCGTACCGCCCGGCGCAGCCGGTCCCCGGCCCGCCCCACGCGGAGCGGGGCGAAGAGGGGAACGGAGCGCGCGGGGGGACACGTACCGGACGAGGGGGAACGGGGGACGGGGGAGGGGCGCACCGGGGTGTGGACGTGGGGTGCGGAGCGGGAAGGGACGCGGGAGTTCGCGGTCATGGAAGGCCACCACCTGACGGAGTGAACCCGGAGTCCGGGGAGCGGAGTCCGGTGCCCGGACCCAGCGCCCGGACACCCCACACGATCCGCCGCCCCGCCGGATCCCGCTCGCCCCTGTGGACCGTCCCCAGCTTGTGGAAATCCCCGTCACCCGCAGGAGCTACCGCCCCGCCGCACCCCTCGGCCCCGCCGCGACCCTCCGCAGCGCCGCCACCGGATCTGTGGCCCGCGTCACCGACCGCCCCACCACGACGTGCGAGGCTCCGGCCGCGAAGGCGGCCCACGGGGTGTCGGAGCGGGCGTGATCGGAGCGGGCGTGCCCGCCCGCCTCCCCGCCCGTCTCCCCGCCCGGCAGGGTCACGCCCGGCGTGACGATCAGCCGGTCGGGCCCCAGCAGCCTCCGCAGCGGGCCGGCCTCCCGGGGTGACCCGACGACCCCGTCACATCCGGCCTCCGCCGCCAGCCGGGCCAGCCGCAGCACCTGTTCGTCAGTGCTCACGCCGCTGCCGCTGCCGCTGCCGCCGCGACCGCTGCCGATGCCGATGTCCGTGAGGTCGCTCCCCGTCATGCTGGTGACCACCGTCAGCGCGAGCACCCGTAGCCCGGGGAACTCCCGCGCGGCGTCCACGGCGGCGGTCATGATGCCCGTACCGCCCATGGAGTGCACGGTGACCATGGACGCGCCGAGGGCGCCCGCGGCGCGGACGGCGCCGGCCACGGAGTTCGGGATCTCGAAGAGCTTCAGGTCGAGGAAGACCTCGTGGCCCCGGTCGACGAGCCCGCGCACCAGGTCCGGTCCGGCGGCGGTCAGCAGCTCCAGCCCGACCTTGTAGAACCCGCAGGCGCCCCCGAGGCGTGCCACGAGGGCCTCGGCGGCGGACCGGTCGGCGAAGTCGAGGGCGACGATGACCTGGTGGTCGGCGCTGGTGTTCACCCCGTCAGTGTGCTCGGCGGCGCTCGGAGGGAATCCGGCGGGCCTTCCGCCGGGTTCCGGCGGACCCGGGCGCGTCCCGGGTGAGCCCGAATGAGGCACGGCACGGCACGGCAACGGGTGGCGGGTCGAGGTTCCGGCCCGCCACCCTCCGGTCCTTGCGGCCGGTTGTGTGCCCTCGGGTGAGGGCCGGTGCTACCAGGTGAAGTTGGAAGCCTGCGCGCTGGTTGCGGTGCAGTAGATGCTCGGAACGCCCGGCGGGGTGATCGAGACGGTGAAGTTGCCCGCGCCGGGAGCCCCGGCCAGCGGCGCGACATTGGTCGTGTTGCCGGCGACCAGGGTGCCCGTGGTGAGCGGGAGCGGGCCGACGGTGACCGAACCGCCCGCGACCATGGGCGGGTTGACGGTGCCGGAGAACTGGGTGGTTCCGGCGACGCCGTTCTTCGTGACCTTGACGACGGTCGCGATGGTGTTGGCACCGATCGGGGCCGTGCCCGCGGGCACCTTGATGGCGGTCGACGCGAGCTTGATCTTCTTGACGCCGCCCGAGTCGGTGGCGGTGAGGGTCACGCTGCCGCTTCCCCAGGTGGCGCAGTTGAACGTGGCGGTCGTAGTGGCCGGGGCGACGGCGTAGGCGCTGGTCGACAGTGCGACCGAGGCCGCTAAGGCGGCCGCGCCGACCGTTGCGATGGCGGCGATCTTGAGGCGGGACATGGTGGTGCTCCCTTCGGGGACCTGGCGGACATGAGGGTGTCGCAGGAACGCGGGCACGCCGGAGCGGAAGCGTGCCGCTTGGTGACGGGAATTCCCGGGAGGACGGCGGCCGAGGCTCGGAGGCGCCCGGTTCGACGACGCCCCGTTCTGGCTGGATCCGGTATCCCGAATTGCAGTGAAGCCGTGCTTTCGGGTGGCAGTCAAGCGGTTTCGTCAAATTCTTTTTGATTACGGAGGTGAGTCGGCGGTGTAAAGTCCGCGTGACTCACCACGCCGCGGTTGACTTTACGGGTGGCTCCGTAAATTTCATCTGACGTACCGTCAACTTGCCTATTCCCTTCTCTGCCGCGCTGCGCGACGCTGTCGCTCCGAGTGGCCCGGGCGCACGCCGACCAACCGGACCGTATGCATTGTGATCAGGTCGGACGGCCGTCCGGGCGGGCTGTATCAAAAGGGGAGTGGGCGTTACAGAGTCATGCTTCCGCCCGCGGGCATTCCCTCGTCCATTTCGACACACCGTAGGCATTCCGTGTGATGGATGCGGAAAGTGACCGAAAGGGAAACCGTTCGCAGCCGGCCGCTCGGACCGCCGGCCGGCTCATCCACGAGCAGGCCGGAACTCCTACTCGGGAATGAGGAGATCAGGTGTTCTTCCAGCGAAGTCCGGTGGCCCGTAGATCGGCGCTGTTGGCCGGCGGTGTGACCACCGCCCTGGCCCTGGCGGGCGCGGTCCTGGCGCCCACGGCACAGGCGGGAACGATTCACCCCACCGTGCACTGCGTCCTGCCCGCCGGCCAGGGCGAACCCTCCGGCCCTCAGGACATCACCGTCGATCTCACCCCGGCCACGGTGCAGCCGGGCGGCAAGGTGCACGCCAAGGTCACCCTCGGCCCCGGCCCTGCGACCAGCCCGTTCAAACTCGACGACGTGCCGTCCACCCCCTCGATCGACCTCGTGATGTCCGGCGGGGCCACGGGCAAGGTGACCGTGCAGGGGCCGACGGTCCCGGTGGACGTCCCGGCGGCGCCCGCCCCGATCGTGATCCCGCCCTACGAGGGCGACTTCTTCGTCCCGGCGAACGCCTCCGGGCCGATCCAGTTCACCCCCGTCAAGATGAACACGGCCACCGTGGTCTTCGGCGGCAACTACAACACCCCCTGCGAGGTCGTCAGCGGCGGTGGCGTGGTCGCCACGGTCACCGCACAGGGCGGCGGCGGCGCAGAGGCGACCGTGTCGGTGCCGGCCGGTCCGGTGAAGCCGAGCACGTCCGTGACCCTGTCGGGTGCCGGCTGGACCCCCGGCGCCACCGCGACCCCGACCCTGTGCGATGCGGGCGGAGGCGGCTGCGACGCGACGAAGCTGGTCGGCGGTTCGCTGAGCATCGACGCCGCGGGCGCACTCGGCGGCAGCATCACCCTCGCCGACTCCTGGACGGTCCCCGACGGTTCGTACTCCGTCCAGGTGAGCGACGGCACGAAGCAGGCCAAGGCTCCGCTCCAGGTGAAGGCGTACGTCCCGGCGGGCCCGTACGAGCTGAGGGCCTACCCGGACCGGGCCGCGGTGGGCACGGTCATCACGGTGTCCGGGAAGAACTACCACCAGGACCAGCAGCTCAACGTGGTCGCACTGGACGCCGACGGCAACACGCTCGACGACACCGCCGTCTATCCGAACACGACCACCGACGGCACGTTCAGCACCGAGTTCACCATCAGCGACCCGGCGATCGCCTTCATCCACACCGACGAGGGAGGCGTGGAAGGGACCGACACCAAGATCCCCTTCACCGTCACCACCGGCGGAGAACCGGGCGAAGGCGGCACCGGCACGCAGAAGTTCACCTTCTCCGTCACGCCCGGCCCGCTCTCGATGAGCCAGGCCGGCGGGGAAGTGAACTTCGGAACCGTCCAGCTGGACGGTTCGAGCCACGAGGTCCCGGGCGCCCTCAACCCGATCCAGGTATCGGACGCGAGGGGCGGCACCGCCGGCTGGTCGCTGACCGGCACGCTCGGCGACTTCACCGCCGCCGGCGGCGGTACGGCCGTGATCCCGGCCGGCGCCGTGAGCTGGACCCCGTCCTGCTCGGCGCACGCCGACGCGATCGGCACCCCGACCGCGGGAGCGCCCGCGGCGCTCGGCGCCACCCCGGCCGGCCTCTGCCAGGTCCAGGCGGGCGGCAGCGTGGTCGGCGGCGTCTACGACGCCTCTGCCGGGCTGAAGCTCCACGTACCGGCGGTGGTCCCCGGCGGGAACTACGCGGCGACGCTCACGCTCTCGCTGTCCTGAGCCCGCACCGGGACCCGGCGCACGCACGACCGTGTCCCGGCGCGGACCGCACCACGCACCACGCACCAAGCACCACGCACTCACACACCACGCACCACACACCACGCACCACCGGGCCGGGCTTCCGCGCACCCGCGCGGGATCCCGGCCCGCACCCCCACCACCCCACGCCCCCACCGACAAAGGGAGACCGGATGCTCTCGCACCGAAGACTGCCGCGGCGAACGCCGATGGTCACGGGCGGTATCGCCCTGATCCTGGCCGCGGGCGGTCTGGCCCTCGCCCCCGTGGCCCAGGCCGGCACCGTCAGCCCCACCGTGCACTGCTCGCTCCCCGCCGGACAGGGCGAGGCCACCGGTCCGCAGAGCATGACCGTGGACCTGAGCACCACGAGCGTCCCGCCGGGCGGCAAGGTCCACGCCAGGATCACCCTCGGCGTCAGCCCGGCGAAGAGCACCACCAACCTCAGCAACATCCCGACCACCCCGGCGATCGAACTCGCGCTGTCCGGCGGGGCCACGGGTACGGTCACCATCCAGGGGCCGACGGTCAACCTCGACTACACCAGCGGCCAGTCCGTCGTCCTCCCGCCCTTCGAAGGGGACTTCTTCCTCCCGGCCAACGCCTCCGGAGCGGTCAACCTGGCCCCCGTGCGGACCCGCACCACCACCGTGGTCTTCGGCGGCACCTACCAGACCCCCTGCGACGTGACCGCCGGCGGCGGGACCGTGGCGACGGTGACGGCGCAGGGCGGCGGGAGCACGGAGGCGACGGTCTCGGCCCCGGCCGGTCCGGTGAAGCCCAGTACCTCCGTGACGCTGTCGGGCGGCGGCTGGACCCCGGGCGCCACCGCGACCCCGACGCTGTGTGACGCGGCGGGCGGCAACTGCGACGCGGCCATGATCGCGTCGAGCACCCTGGCCATCGACGCCTCGGGCGGGCTGAGCGGCAGCATCGGCCTCGCGAGTTCCTGGACGCTCCCCGATGGCTCGTACTCCGTCCAGGTGAGCGACGGTACGAAGCAGGCCAAGGCTCCGCTCCAGGTGAAGGCGTACGTCCCGGCGGGCCCGTACGAGCTGACCGCGAGCCCCGATCACGGTCCGGTCGGCTCCGTGATCACGGTGTCGGGGAAGAACTACCACCAGGACCAGCAGCTCAACGTGGTCGCACTGGACGCCGACGGGAACACGCTCGACGACACCGCCGTCTATCCGAGCACCACCACCGACGGCACGTTCAGCACCGAGTTCACCATCAGTGACCCGGCCATCGCCTTCATCCACACCGACGAAGGCGCCGTGGCCGGCACCGAGACCAACGTCCCCTTCACCGTCACCACCAACGCCGTCACCCTCGCCACCGGCGCGGCCACGGTGAAACCGGGCGCCACGCTCTCCCTCTCCGGCACCGGCTGGCCCGCCGGCGCCGCCACCTCGGCAGCCCTGTGCGCGGCGGACGGCACCGGCTGCGACCCGGCGAAGATCGCGAAGGTGAACCTGGGCGTCAGCGCCTCGGGGGCGCTCTCCGGTACGGTCACGCTCGCCTCCTCGGTGGGCGAAGGGGCCTACCAGGTACAGGTCGCCTCAGGCGGGCTGCACGTCACGGCCCCGCTCACGGTGGCCAAGACGTTCATCACGCTCTCCCCGTCCACAGGTCCGACCGGTACGAAGGTCACCGTCGTGGGTCAGGGGTTCGCCCCGGTCAGCACCGTCCAGATCGACGGCCTGAAGGCGGACGGCAACAAGACCGGTGACAGCTACAAGACCAAGGTGGTCGGCCTGGACGGCAGCTTCTCCCAGACCTTCACGGTCAACGACCCCGCCACCGTCGCCCTCCAGGCGCACGAGTGGCTCGTGAACGGGAAGAAGGCACTGGCCCGGTTCACCGTCGGCGGCACCCCGCCGCCGCCCGCGCCCTCGTACGCCCTGTCTCCCGACAGCGGTCCCGTGGGCACGGTCGTGCAGGTCACCGGGCGCAGCTTCGCCCCGGTGGCGACGGTGGTGGTGAGCGGCCGCAAGGCGGACGGTTCGAAGACCTCCGACGCCTGTGTCACCCGCATCATCGGCCTGGACGGCACGTTCGCGCTGAACTTCACCGTCCGGGACCCGGCCACCACCTCGATCATGGCCTCCGAGGTCCTGGTCAACGGCAAGGTGATCAAGACCCGCTTCACCGTGCGCTAGAGCCGGGCCGAACCTGAAAGCCCAGCCCAGACCCGCTCCGCCCCGCCCCGCCCCACGCTCTCGTGGGGCGGGGCGGTCCGCGTTCCCGGTGGAGCGGACACGTTCCCGGCTACGGCAGCTCGATGCCCAGGTCCCAGCCGTCGTGGGCGTGGGTGCACAGGCAGGCGCGGGATTCCGTCGGGGGCAGGGCGGCCACCGCGTCGAAGAGGACCTCGCGCAGCCGGCCGACGTTCTCGCCGAAGACCTTGAGGACCTCAGTGTGGGAGACCCCCTCGCCCGTCTCCGCGCCCGCGTCCAGGTCCGTGACCAGCGCCATCGAGGTGTAGCAGAGCCCCAGCTCGCGCGCGAGGACCGCCTCGGGGTGGCCCGTCATGCCGACCACCGACCAGCCGGCCGCCGCGTGCCACTGCGATTCGGCGCGCGTGGAGAAGCGCGGCCCTTCGATGACGACCATGGTGCCGCCGTCCACCGGCTCCCAGTCCCGCCCGCGCGCCGCCGCCAGCGCCACCGAGCGGCCCACCGGGCAGTACGGGTCGGCGAAGGTGGTGTGCACGACGTTGGGGACCGAGCCGTCCGGGAGCGGCTCCCCGTCGAAGAAGGTCTGGGCGCGGGACTTCGTACGGTCGACCAGCTGGTCGGGAACGAGCAGGGTGCCCGGGCCGTACTCGGTGCGCAGGCCGCCCACCGCGCAGGGGCCGAGCACCTGGCGGACGCCCACGGAGCGCAGGGCCCACAGGTTGGCCCGGTAGTTGATCTTGTTCGGGGGCACGGTGTGGCCGCGGCCGTGCCGGGGCAGGAAGGCCACGGTCCGGCCGGCCAGCTCGCCGAGGTAGAGGGAGTCGCTGGGGGGTCCGTAAGGCGTCTCCACCTGGATCTCGGTCACGTCCTCCAGGAAGGAGTAGAAGCCCGATCCGCCGATGACGCCGATCTCTGCATTAGCCATGCGGCCACCCTAACGGGGCATGCCGAAGGCCCCGCTGCCCGTAGGGGCGGCAGGGCCTGCGGTGGAAACCGGTGGGGCCTTGGAGCGCGTCAGGCGGCCGACGTGCTCGACGACGACGAGGAGGTCGAGGTCGAGGACGAAGAAGCCGAGGACGAAGAAGCCGAGGACGAGGACGACGAAGACGACGCGGCCGGGGTGGACGCCGGCGCCGACGCGGGCTTCGAGGCAGGCGTGCTGCTCGACGAAGAACCGCGGCTGTCGTTCCGGTAGAAACCGGATCCCTTGAAGACGATGCCGACCGCGGAGAACACCTTCTTCAGGCGTCCGTCGCAGCTCGGGCACACGGTCAGTGCGTCATCGGTGAACTTCTGCACGGCCTCAAGGCCCTCACCGCACTCGGTGCACTGGTACTGGTAGGTCGGCACGAATTTCCTCCTGGCACTCTCACTCAATGAGTGCTAACGACGCTCCATGGTGACGTATTCCGGCGGATCAGTCCACCGTCACCGGCACGCGGTGACCCAGACCACGCTCGTTCACACCCGCGGCGGGTGCCGCGGAGGTGGTCTGAGCGGTCTGTGCGGTCGGCTTGGACGAGCTGACGATCCGGCTCGGGGCCTTCGGGGCCAGCTTCGCACGCAGCGCCAGCAGGATCGCCAGGGCGAGCATGGTGGCCACCATCGGCACGAGGAACCCGTACGAGGACCCGTGCGCGTCCGTCAGGCGGCCGGCCAGGGTCACGGCGCCGGCCTGACCGAAGGCGACGCCTCCGGTGAGCCAGGTGAAGGCCTCGGTCCGCGAGGTGGCCGGGATCAGCTTCTCGATCATGGTGTAGCCGGTGATCAGCGCCGGGGCGATGCACAGGCCGACGACCAGGCCGAGCGCGCCCAGCAGGATCATCGAGTTCGCGGCCCACAGCACCGAGGCGGCCGCGGTGAGGCCGATGTAGCCGAGGATCAGGCGGCGGCGCGGGCCGATCTTCCAGGCGATGGCGCCGCAGGCGATGCCGGCGATCATGTTGCCCGCGGCGAAGACGCCGTAGAGCAGACCGTTGGCTCCCGGGTTGCCGATCTCCTCGGAGAAGGCGGCGAGCGAGACCTGCATGCCGCCGAAGACGGCGCCGATGCCGATGAAGGCGACGATCAGGACGCGCAGGCCGTGGAACGACAGGGCCGGTGCGTGCTTCTCACCGTGCGCCGGGCGGGCGACGGGCTTGGGCTGCGTGGCGCGCTGGGCGGCGAAGAGCAGGCCGCCGATCAGGGTCAGCGCGGCCTCGGTGACCAGGCCGGCCGCCGGGTTGATGCCGGTGCACAGCGCGGTGGCGAGCACCGGGCCGACGACGAAGGTGAACTCGTCGGTGACGGACTCGAACGCGGCGGCCGTGGGCAGCAGCGGGGAGCCTTCGAGCTTGGCCGCCCAGCGGGACCGGACCATGGGTCCGACCTGCGGGACGGAGGCACCGGCGGGGACGGCCGCCAGTGCGAGCGCCCAGACGGGCGCACCCAGCAGCGCGAACGCCACCAGGGAGCTGACGGCGGTGGCGTGTACGAGGGCCACCGGGACCAGGACGGCGCTCTGGCCGTGGCGGTCGATGAGCTTGCCCATGACCGGGGCGAACACGGCCATGGAGATACCGGTGAAGGCGGCGACGATGCCGGCGCTTCCGTAGGAACCGGTGGTGTGCTGGACGAGCAGCAGGATGCTGATCGTCAGCATGCCGAAGGGGAGTCGCGCGGCGAATCCCGGGAGAACGAAGCCGAGGGCGCCGGGCGTGCGCAGGAGCTGCCCGTAGCCGGGTCGGGTGGACGTGGCGGACTTGTCGGTCGTGACCGCGGATGTCACGGCCTGGCCTTTCCGCTGCCTGGTAGAACTCCCCGTCTGCGGACGATGCGGCGCCTTGTGAGCGAATCGCACCCGTACATGTGGGAGCCCCGAGAGCTGTCCTCTTGCGCCGAACCGAGTGATACCTGGGCGCCCACTGCGGGAGGGTGCCACGGCCGCTTTGCGGTCGCGCCAGCTCTGCGTCAGGCAGAGTTGGTTCGATGTGTTGTTCCTTAATCGTACAGGCAGATCGGCCGATACGCCCTGTGATTCGGGCTACAGGGCGTGTCTTCACCTGCGATTAACTGGAACTTCGCATTCAAGCCCCGCCTAAACGGGGGTGAATCCAGACATAGAGCATCGAAAATGTTGAATTAGAGCGCCGCTCTAACCCGTGCCGGAGCGCTTTCCGGAGCCCTTCCCGGCGCCCTTGGCCCGGGCCTTCCCGCCTGCGGCTCCTCCTGCGCCCTCCTCCCCGCCGGTCCCCAGCCAGCCCGCCAGCTTGCCGCCCCGGGCCACCGCCCGAAGCCGCGCCTCCGCCGCGTCCCGCACCGGGTCCGTGGCCACCACCAGCAGCTCGTCCCCGCGCCGCAGCACGGTCGACGGCGCAGGTACGAAGCTGCGCGCATCCCTCACGACCAGCGTGACGGAAGCCCCCGGCGGCAGCCGCAGCTCGCTCACCTCGACCCCGTGCATCCGTGAGGCGGGCGGGATCGCGAAGGACAGCAGATGCCCGCGCAGCTTCTCCAGCGGCGCCGACTCGATTCCCAGGTCGGAGGCTGTCTCGTCGCTGTTGCCCAGCTTCAGCTTGCGCGCGAGCCACGGCAGGGTCGGGCCCTGGACCAGGGTGTAGACGACGACCAGGACGAAGACGATGTTGAAGACCCGCTCGCTGCCCTCGATCCCGGACACCATGGGAATGGTCGCCAGGATGATGGGCACGGCCCCGCGCAGGCCCGCCCAGGACATGAGCGCCTGCTCCTGCCAGGGCAGCCGGAAGGGCAGCAGGGAGACGAAGACCTCCAGCGGCCGGGCCACCATCGTCAGCACCAGCCCGATGATCACCGCCGGCCAGAAGTCGTGGACCAGCTCGTGCGGGGTGACCAGCAGGCCGAGCAGGACGAACATGCCGATCTGGGCGATCCAGCCGAGCCCGTCCGCGAAGCCCCGGGTGGCCGGCCAGTGGGGGAGCTTGGCGTTCCCGAGCACCATCGCCGCCAGGTACACCGCGAGGAAGCCGGAGCCGTGCGCCATCGCGCCGGCCGCGTAGGCGGTGATCGCGATCGCCATCACCGCGATCGGGTAGAGGCCCGAGGCGGGCAGCGCCACGTGCCGCAGCCCGTAGGAGCCCAGGAAGCCCACGGTGAGGCCGATGGCGACGCCGATCGCCAGCTCCAGCGCGATCTTGCCTATGAGGACGTACCACTGGTCGACCGGTCCGACGGTGGCGAAGGCCACGACCAGGATGACGACGGGGGCGTCGTTGAAGCCGGACTCGGCCTCCAGCACACCCGTGATCCGGGAGGGGAGCGGGACCTTGCGCAGGACCGAGAAGACGGCCGCCGCGTCGGTCGAGGAGACGACCGCACCGATCAGCAGGGCTTGCCGCCATTCGAGTCCGACCAGGTAGTGCGCGCCCGCCGCGGTCACGCTCACGCTGACGGCGACGCCGACCAGCGACAGCACGATCGCGGCCGGCAGGGCCGGCTTGATCTCTTTCCACTTCGTGCCCAGACCGCCCTCGGCGAGGATCACCACGAGCGCGGCATAGCCGATCACCTGGGTCAGCTCGGCGTTGTCGAACACGACGTTGCCGATGCCGTCCTGGCCTATGGCGATGCCTATGCCGAGGTAAATGAGCAGGCTGGGGAGTCCGCTGCGCGAAGAGACGCGCACCGCCGCCACGGCGACGAGCAGTACGAGCGAGCAGACCAGCAGGAGCTCATTGAGCGTGTGGACAGTCAGCGGGCGGCCCTTTCCTCGACGTGCCTGACGATGACGGAACGGGGGACGTCGGACTGACGGATCGTTCCGGCACGGGCACGGACGGCAAGTACTTCGTTACCTTACCTAATCTTTGACGCGCCCTTTACTCGATAGCCACATTGTGAAACGCCTGAGGGCCTCTGTCCTCATGACCTGTCGTCATGAGCTCGACCCCTGGCGGATCAACGCACCCGGTCCTGCGCCTATGGTTGCTCCCAGCACTCCCAGGACCACCCTGCCCCTCTAAGGACAGCGATGCCCGCCAACGAAACCGCCCCTTCCGTCAAGAAGAAGGGACGACGCGCCCGTCTGATCGTGCTCGTCCTGGTGCTGGCGCTCTTCGCTGGCCTCGGCTACGGGGCGTACTGGAGCGTGGACAGCGTGCGGGCCTCGTTCCCGCAGACCACCGGCTCCCTCAAGGTGCCCGGCCTGGCCGGGACCGTCGACGTCAAGCGCGATGCCAACGGAATCCCCCAGCTGTACGCCGACTCCGACGAGGACCTCTTCCGCGCGCAGGGCTTCGTGCACGCGCAGGACCGGTTCTGGGAGATGGACGTCCGCCGCCACATGACCTCCGGGCGGCTCTCGGAGATGTTCGGCTCCGGCCAGGTCGAGACGGACGCCTTCCTGCGCACCCTCGGCTGGCGCCAGGTCGCGCAGCAGGAGTACGACACCAAGCTGTCGGCCGAGACCAAGAAGTACCTGCAGGCCTACGCCGACGGGGTCAACGCGTACCTGAAGGGGAAGTCCGGCAAGGACCTCTCCGTCGAGCACGCCGCCCTCAAGCTCAGCGACGACTACGCGCCCGAGCAGTGGACCCCGGTGGACTCGGTGGCCTGGCTCAAGGCGATGGCCTGGGACCTGCGCGGCAACATGCAGGACGAGATCGACCGCGCGCTGATGACGGGCAAGCTCTCGCAGGCGCAGATCGACGACCTCTACCCGCCGTACCCCTTCGACCGGAACCGTCCGATCGTCGAGGGCGGCACCGTCAAGGGCGGCAAGTACGCCCCCGCGGCCGGACCCGGCTCCGGCAGCCCCGTGAGCTCCGGCGGCCAGGGCTCCACGACCGGCTCGCAGGCGTCCACCCAGACCGTCGGCGAGACCGGGCTGGCCGGCAACGCCACCGCCCAGGGCGCCACCGTCGGCCTGCGCACGCAGCTCGGCGCGCTGGCCAAGACCCTCGACGAGATCCCCGCGATCCTCGGCCCGGCCGGCAGCGGCATCGGATCGAACTCCTGGGTCGTCGCCGGCAAGTACACGACCACCGGGAAGCCGCTCCTCGCGAACGACCCGCACCTCTCCCCGCAGCTGCCCTCGGTCTGGTACCAGATGGGCCTGCACTGCCGGGCGGTCTCGTCCTCGTGCCAGTACGACGTGGCCGGCTACACCTTCTCCGGCATGCCGGGCGTGGTCATCGGCCACAACGCCGACATCGCCTGGGGCATGACCAACCTCGGCGCCGACGTCACCGACCTCTACCTGGAGCAGGTCAAGCCCGAGGGCTACGTCTACGACGGCAAGACGCTCCCCTTCACCACCCGCGAAGAGGTCATCAAGATCGCCGGCGGCGGTGAGAAGAAGATCACCGTCCGGTCCACCAACAACGGCCCGCTGATCTCCGACCGCAGCGACGAGATCACCACGGTCGGCGCCCGCGCCCCCGTGAGCAGCGCCGCCCCCGACCGCGGCAACGGCTACGGAGTCTCCCTGCGCTGGACCGCGCTGGACCCGGGCAAGTCGATGGAAGCCGTCTTCAAGCTCAACCGGGCCAAGAACTTCCAGGACTTCCGCATCGCGGCCCGCGACTTCGAGGTCCCCTCGCAGAACCTGATCTACGCCGACAACAAGGGCCCCAACGGCAACATCGGCTACCAGGCCCCCGGCCGCATCCCGATGCGCACCACCGGCGACGGCAAGATGCCCGCCCCCGGCTGGGACTCCAAGTACGCCTGGAAGGGCGGCAAGGACGGCAACGCCGGCTACGTCCCGCAGGACGAGATGCCCTGGGTGTACAACCCCGAGCGCGGCTTCATCGTGACCGCCAACCAGGCCGTCACCGAGACCGGCCAGGGCAAGTACCCGTACGTCCTGACCACCGACTGGGTCTACGGCGCCCGCAGTCAGCGGATCAACGACCTCATCGAGGCGAAGATCAAGGACAGCGGGAAGATCTCCACCGACGACATGCGCACCATGCAGATGGACAACAGCAGCGAGATCGCAGCGCTGCTGACCCCGATGCTGGCGAAGATCGACGTCTCGGACCCGGACGTCCGCTCCGCGCAGAAGCTGCTGGACGGCTGGAACTACACGCAGGAGCCCGACTCGGCGGCCGCCGCGTACTTCAACGCGGTCTGGCGCAACATCCTCAAGCTGGCCTTCGGCGACAAGATGCCCAAGGAGCTGCGGGTCGAGGGCAGCTGCATGAACGTCCCCGAGTCGACCACCGGCCCCGCCGACGACCTCGTCAAGATGGTCCGCGAATGCGGCGAGCGCGGCTCCGACTCGGCGCAGCCGGACGGCGGGGACCGCTGGTTCGAGGTGGTCCGCCGCCTGGTCAAGGACGAGAACTCGGCCTGGTGGCAGTCGCCCGCCGTCGGCCGCACCGTGGCCGCCACCACCAGCCGCGACCAGCTCTTCGCCCGGGCCATGAAGGACGCCCGCTGGGAGCTGACCGCCAAGCTCGGCAAGGACCAGTCGACCTGGAGCTGGGGCCGCATGCACCAGCTGATGCTGAAGAACCAGACGATCGGCACCGAGGGCCCCGGCTACCTCCAGTGGCTCCTCAACCGCGGCCCCTGGAACCTGGGCGGCGGCGAGGCCACCGTCAACGCGACCGGCTGGAACGCCTCCAGCGGCTACGGGGTCACCTGGGTGCCGTCGATGCGGATGGTCGTGAACCTCGCCGACTTCGACAAGTCCCGCTGGATCAACCTGACGGGCGCCTCGGGGCACGCGTACCACGACCACTACACGGACCAGACGTCCCTGTGGGCCAAGGGCGAACTGCTGGACTGGGCCTTCGGGAAGGACGCCGTGGAGAAGGCCACCGTCGACACCCTGACCCTCCAGCCCGAGGGTTCGTGACCGCGGGGCCCAGGAGCGGGGCCTAAGAGCTGAAGCGGAGCACCCCCGACGGGGTGGCCACCGCCCGGACGGGGTGGTCGTGCGGTTCCTCCGGGACCCGCGCGACCACCTCGTCGTCGTAGAGCAGCACGATGAGCGCGGGATGCGCCCCGGCGCGCTCCAGCCGCTCCAGCACCCGGTCGTACGAGCCGCCGCCCCGGCCGAGCCGCATCCCCCGCCGGTCCACGGCCAGTCCGGGCAGCAGCACGGCGTCGGCCCCGGTCACCGCGTCCGGTCCGAGCCGGGGACCGGCGGGCTCCAGGAGCCGCATCTTCCCCGGATGCGCGGCCTCGGCCAGGCTGCCGGGGCCTTCGTACGCCGCCCAGTCGAGGTCGTTGTCGGGCAGCAGGACGGGCAGCAGCACGCGGATGCCGGCCGCCCGCAGGGCGTCGAGCAGCTCGCGGGTGCCGGGCTCCGAGCCGATGGAGACGTAGGCGGCCACGGTGCGGGCGGAGCCGAGTTCGGGGAGGTGCAGGGCGGAGCGGGCGAGGGCGCCGGCCGCCTTGCGCAGGGCGTCGGCGGACAAGGCGCGGCGGGCCGCGAGGAGTTCCCGGCGCAGGTCCGCCTTGGCCCTCGGAGGCTGGTTCTCTGTCACGGTTGGCTCGTATCGCTTTCTATCGGGGTAAACCTGATCATGTTCATCTGAAGCACACGTGGCCCACAGCACGAGCGACTATCGTTCCGCTCATGACTCAGTTGCACCCCGTGATCAAAAAGGCCGTCATCCCGGCCGCGGGCCTCGGCACTCGGTTCCTTCCCGCAACCAAGGCGACACCCAAGGAAATGCTTCCTGTGGTGGACAAGCCGGCCATCCAGTACGTAGTCGAGGAGGCCGTGTCGGCCGGCCTCGACGACATTCTCATGATCACGGGCCGTAACAAGCGGGCTCTCGAAGACCACTTCGACCGCAACTACGAGCTGGAGTCGGCGCTCATCGCCAAGGGCGACGACGACCGGCTCAAGAAGGTCCAGGAGTCCAGCGACCTGGCCACCATGCACTACGTCCGCCAGGGCGACCCCCGGGGCCTGGGCCACGCCGTGCTGTGCGCGGAGCCGCACGTCGGCGACGAGCCCTTCGCCGTCCTCCTCGGCGACGACCTCATCGACCCCCGCGATCCGCTGCTGCGCCGCATGACCGAGATCCAGCAGAGCGCGGGCGGCACCGTCGTCGCGCTCATGGAGGTCGACCCCTCCCAGGTGCACCTGTACGGCTGCGCCGCGGTCGAGCCCACCGACGAGGCGGACGTGGTCCGCATCACCGGTCTCGTGGAGAAGCCGGACGCCGCTGACGCGCCCAGCAATTACGCGGTCATCGGACGATACGTACTCGATCCGGCGATCTTCGGCATACTGCGGGAGACCGAGCCGGGCCGCGGCGGTGAGATCCAGCTGACCGACGCCCTGCAGAAGCTGGCCGCCGACGAGACCGTCGGAGGCCCGGTGCACGGCGTGGTCTTCCGGGGCCGCCGCTACGACACCGGGGACCGCGGGGACTACCTGCGGGCCATCGTCCGACTCGCGTGCGAGCGTGAGGACCTGGGCCCGGAGTTCCGCACCTGGCTTCACCATTACGTCACGGAGGAGATGTAGGACCTTGAGCAAGCCCGACGCACCGCAGGACAGTCACTCCCAGCGCCTCTGGTCGGTGGACGAGCACCTGGCCGACGTCCTCGGTACGGTCCGGCCGCTGGAGCCCATCGAGCTCCAGCTGCTGGACGCCCAGGGCTGCGTCCTCGTCGAGGACGTCACCGTGCCCGTCGCCCTGCCGCCCTTCGACAACAGCTCGATGGACGGCTATGCCGTCCGGACCGCCGATGTCCAGGGCGCCAGCGAGGAGTTCCCCGCGGTGCTGACGGTCATCGGGGACGTGGCGGCCGGCAGCGGCGAGCTGCCGACCGTGGGCCCCGGCCAGGCCGCCCGCATCATGACCGGCGCCCCGCTGCCCCCCGGCGCGGAAGCCGTCGTACCGGTCGAGTGGACCGACGGCGGCACCGGCGGCGGCGCCGCCTCCGGGATGACCCCCGCCAGCGAGGCGCCCGAGGGCGCCGCGGGCGAGGTACGGGTCCACCGCGCCGCCGAGGCGCGGGCGCACGTCCGCTCGCGCGGCAGCGACGTACAGGCCGGAGACCTGGCGCTCGCCGCGGGCACGGTCCTCGGGCCGCCGCAGATCGCCCTGCTGGCCGCCATCGGGCGCGGCACCGTCCGGGTGCGTCCGCGCCCGCGCGTGGTCGTCCTGTCCACCGGCAGTGAACTGGTCCAGCCCGGCGAAGCCCTGGCGCCCGGCACGATCTACGACTCCAACAGCTTCGCCCTGGCCGCCGCCGCACGGGACGCCGGAGCCATCGCCTACCGGGTCGGAGCCGTCGCCGACGACGCCGACACCCTGCGCTCCACCATCGAGGACCAGCTCATCCGGGCCGACCTGCTCGTCACCACGGGCGGGGTCAGCGTCGGCGCGTACGACGTGGTCAAGGAGGCCCTCACCGCCGTCGCCACCGGCGATGACGACGTGGACGGCGCGGGCATCGACTTCCGCAAGCTGGCCATGCAGCCCGGCAAGCCGCAGGGCTTCGGCACCATCGGCCCCGACCACACCCCGCTGCTGGCCCTGCCCGGCAACCCGGTCTCCTCCTACGTCTCCTTCGAGCTGTTCGTGCGCCCCGCGATCCGCGCCCTCATGGGCCTGCCCGCCTCCGAGGTCAGCCGGCCGAGCGTGCGCGCGGTGCTGGAGGCGGACAAGGCGATCGGCTCCCCGGCGGGCCGCCGGCAGTTCCTGCGCGGCAAGTACGACGCGGTCGGCGGCACGGTCAGCCCGGTCGGCGGAGCGGGCTCGCACCTGATCGCCGCACTGGCGCACGCCGACTCGCTGATGGTCGTACCGGAGGACGTGACCTCGGTGGAGCCCGGGGCCGAGCTGGAAGTGATCCTGCTCGGCTGAGGCCCCGCGGATGCGGGTAGCGTGTTGCACCACACAGGCCCTTGCGGGGCCCGGACGGGAGCGGCACGCAGACATGGCAGCGACTTCCCGGGGAGAAACCCCCGGACCCCCTCAGCAGAGCAGCGCCGACGGCGCCGCCGGCACCAGGCTGACGCACATCGACGAGGCCGGCGCGGCCCGGATGGTCGACGTCTCGGCGAAGGACGTCACCACCCGGACGGCGCGGGCCAGCGGGCGCGTGCTCGTCTCCCCCCGGGTCATCGAACTGCTGCGGGGCGAGGGCGTGCCCAAGGGCGACGCCCTCGCCACCGCGCGGATCGCCGGGATCATGGGGGCGAAGAAGACCCCCGACCTGATCCCGCTGTGCCACCCGCTGGCCGTCTCCGGGGTCAAGGTGGACCTGAAGGTCACCGACGACGCCGTCGAGATCCTCGCCACCGTCAAGACCACCGACCGCACGGGCGTCGAGATGGAGGCGCTGACCGCCGTCGCGGTCGCCGGGCTCACCGTCATCGACATGGTCAAGGCCGTCGACAAGGGCGCGGTCATCACCGACGTGCGGGTCGAGGAGAAGACGGGCGGCAAGTCCGGCGACTGGGCGCGCTCGTGAACGCCCCGCGCGGCGGTGAGGTCCACAGCCACGCCCATGCGCCCGAGGCGCAGCCGATGGCGCCCGCGACCCCCGCACTGCGCGCGCTGGTCGTCACGGCCTCCAACCGGGCCTCGCAGGGCGTGTACGCGGACAAGGGCGGCCCGGTGCTCGCCGAGGGCCTGCGCGCGCTCGGCTTCGCGGTGGACGGCCCGCGCGTGGTCCCCGACGGGGATCCTGTGGAGGCGGCCCTGCGCGAGGGCGTGGCCGCCGGGTACGACGTCATCCTGACCACCGGCGGCACCGGCATCTCGCCGACCGACCGGACCCCCGACGCCACCGCGCGGATCCTGGACTACGAGATCCCGGGCATCCCGCAGGCGATCCGCGCCGAGTCGTTGGCGAAGGTGCCCACCGCGGCCCTGTCCCGGGGCCTGGCGGGCGTGGCCGGACGCACCCTGATCGTGAACCTGCCCGGCTCCACGGGCGGGGTCCGCGACGGGATCGCGGTCCTGTCCCGGGTCCTGCTGCACGCCGTCGACCAGATCCGGGGCGGCGACCACCCCCGCCCCGAGGCCAGACCGCCCGGGAGCACGAGCTGAACGGCCCCACCTGGCCGGTGGTGCTGACGGACGGCGACGTATCGCTCCGGCCGATAAAGCTGCGGGACCAGTCCGCCTGGCGCGAGGTCAACCGCCGCAACCGCGACTGGCTCCGGCCGTGGGAGGCGACGATCCCGCCGCCCGCGCCCTGGGGGCCGGTGATCCAGCGGCCGACGTACCGCCAGATGGTGCGCCACCTGCGGGCGGAGGCTAACGCGGGGCGCATGCTGCCGTTCGTCGTCGAGTACCAGGGCCGCCTGGTGGGCCAGTTGACGGTCGCCGGGATCACCTGGGGCTCGATGTGCGCGGGCCACGTCGGCTACTGGGTGGACCGGGACGTGGCGGGCCGCGGAGTGATGCCGACGGCGGTCGCGCTCGCGGTCGACCACTGCTTCGGCAAGGTCGGGCTGCACCGGATCGAGGTGTGCATCCGCCCGGAGAACGGTCCGAGCCGCCGTGTGGTGGAGAAGCTCGGCTTCCGCGAGGAGGGCTTGCGCCCGCGGTACCTGCACATCGACGGGGCCTGGCGCGACCACCTCGTCTACGCGCTGACCGCGGAGGAGGCCCGGGAGGGTTTGCTGCGCCGCTGGCACCGGGAACACCATCCGCACGGTCCCGCGGCGCCGGGCAAGCCGCCGGAACAATAGAAATCCGATATCTGTTCGAATTTCTTCGCTCAATGACCGATTCGCCCATAACCTGATCCGAAGAATCACAAAAAAAGTCCGTGATATCAGCGAGATCGTGCGACACGCCGTCCCAATTGGCGGATCCGCCCGGCCGCGCCCCTCTACGGTGTGGGGTGTGAGCAGCAGCGGCCTCATCTACGCAGTCATCGTCGGGGCCTGGGCCGCCTACTTGGTGCCCATGTGGCTCCGGAGGCAGGACGAGCTGAACGAAGCCCGTCCGACGGAACGCTTCTCCACCGCCATCCGGCTGCTTTCCGGCCGGGCGGGAATGGAGCGCCGTTACGCCAAGGGGCTGCGTGAGCGCGGTGACGAGGAGGCGGGACCCCAGCCCCCCGCGGACCCGGACGCCGCGACGGAAACGGTGAAATCCGTGGACGCCGCCGACGCCCGGGCCGTCGTCGTGCCCCCGCCCACCCGGTCCGAGCCGCGATCGGCCGCCTCCCAGCGGGCCGACCGCGCGGAGCGGGCCCGCCGCGAGCAGCGCCTCGTCGTCCTGGCCCGCCGCCGGCGCACCACCGCGCTGCTCTTCCTGATCTTCACCCTCGGCGCGGTCGCCGCCGCCGTCGGCGGACTCCAGTACCTCTGGGCCCCGGCCGTCCCCGCCCTGTTGCTGAGCACGTACATCGTGCACCTGCGGGTCCAGGAGCGCCGCCGCTACGAGTTCACCATGGACCGGCGCCGCGCCGAGGCGGCCGCCCGCCACCTCCGCGAGAACCGCCCGCGCCGCCGCGAGTCCGAGGCGTCGGCCGGCTCCGACCCGGACCCCGCGCCACCCGTCTCCCCGCAGGAGGCCGGCCGGCGCGCCCTGGTCGAGCAGACCGACCACGCCGAGTGGGTGGACCAGCAGCGCGAACGCGAGCGCGGCCCCGCCCGCGGTGACAGCTGGGAGCCCGTCCCGGTGCCGCTCCCGACGTACGTGACGGCCCCGGTCGCCCCGCGCGCCACCGGCCCGGCGACCCCGGACCCCTGGAGCGCGACCCGCTCCAGCACGGCCGAGCCGACGGAACCCCGCCTGCGCGCCCAGCCGTCGACCCCGTCGCCCCGCCCCCGCTCGCGCGACGCGGCCCGTACGCCGCTCTTCGACCAGTACGAGGGCGACGAGCGCCCGCGCGCCGCGAACGAGTGATCGATGACCTGCGCGGACGCTCCCCGATACCGGTTTTGGAGCACCCGCGAGGGGATGCTAATGTTTCACACGTCGCAAGGGCCTGTGGCGCAGTCTGGTAGCGCACCTCGTTCGCATCGAGGGGGTCTGGGGTTCAAATCCCCACAGGTCCACAAACGACAGTTCACGGGTTGCTCCCGAGAACGGTGACGAGATCCCGTCCGATCGAAAGATCGGGCGGGATCTTCGTCGTTTCCGGGGTCGGCCGGTCGGGGCGATCGACTGATGTGACCGCCGCGACCGCTCTCGAGTCGGGCCTGCGGCGGGGGTGCTCGTGGGGCTGGTCGGTGATCCCCCGTTTCGTGCTGAACCGGCGTGCCGCGCAGGCCGTGGTGGCCGCGGCACCGGGGGTGGAGGTGGCTCTGCGCGGGGGGTTCCGGCGGGGTGGCGGGCCGGGGGGCCGGGGGGTGGGCGGGGGTGCACCGGCGGGGGCAGGTGTGTGATCGGCGCACCTGGGCAAGGCCGCGGGCTGCGGGACACGGTAGGGGTCCCGTAGAGAGTCGCGGGATGCCGAGGGTGGGGAAGACGTCGTGGGGATGCAGCTCGTTTGGGAAGAACAGGACAGCCACCGGGTGCCGGACAGCGCCCTGGGTGAACTGTGCGCGGAGATCTTCGCGCCGCTGTCGCGCAGTGATCAGCGGAGCAAGGGCGAGATGTACCTGCGCGGTCTGCTGTCCGCCGGGGGCCGGAAGTCGATGCGGAACATCGCGGCCTGTGTGGGGGACCGGGCGGCCGAGCAGAGCCTGCACCACTTCATCTCCTCCTCCACCTGGGACTGGGATCCGGTACGCGCGGCGCTGGCACGGTACCTGGAGCGGTCGATGGGGCCCCGTGCCTGGGTGGTCCACCCGGTGATCATCCCCAAGGCGGGACGCCACTCGGTGGGCGTCGGGCGGCGGTTCGTGCCCAGCCTCGGGCAGGTGGTCAACAGCCAGGAGGCGTACGGGATCTGGGCCGCCGGCGAGGAGACGAGCGCCCCGGTCAACTGGCGGCTCACGCTGTCCGACGACTGGCGCGACGGCCCCCGGCTCGGGCGGCCGGGGCCGGCGGAGCCGAGTCTGGCCGGGACCCCGGTGGAGTGCGTGGCCGGGGCGGCGACGGAGGCGCGGGCCTGGGCCGGCGGCGCGCCGCGCCCGGTCGTGCTCGACCTTCCGGACAGCGATCCGGCGGAGATCGCCCGGCGGTTCGGGGCCGCGGGGCTGCCCTTCGTGGCGGGCGTACGCGGCTCGGCGCGGGTCGCTCCGACGGCCTCGGCCCTGCCGGGCCACGAGGTCCGGGAGCTGCCCGCGCACCAGCTGCTGAGGATGGTACGGACCCTGCGGCGGCCCGTGACCTGGACGGACCCGGATACCGGGGGGACCCGTACGAGCCTGGTGGCGGCCGTTCCGGTGCGGCTGCCGGGCACCCGGCGGAGCCTGCTGCTGCTGGGGGAGTGGAGCGGCCCGGACGGGTGGCCGCAGCACTGCTGGCTCACCGACCTGACCGACATCTCCTGGGGGGCGCTGCTGCGGCTGGCGAAGCTGACGCGCCGCGTCGCCACCGACTTCTCCGCGATCTCCCTGGACGTGGGCATGGTGGACTTCGAGGGCAGGTCCTTCGGCGGCTGGCACCGCCACACGACGCTGGCCTCGGCCGCGCACGCCGTGCAGGCGGTGACCGCCGGGTACCGGCCTCAGCCGGTGGCGCGCCCCGCCTGATCGCGGCGGCCCCGCATCAGCGCCCGCCGGGTGCGCTGCATCTGGAGGGCCAGCTGGACCTCCAGGGCCTGCCGGGGTTCCAGCCAGTCCGGTCCCAGCAGTTCGCTGATGCGCTCCAGCCGGCGGGAGACGGTGTTGGGGTGGACGTGCAGGGCTTCCGCGGCCCGCGTGGGGCTGCCGGCGGAGTCGAAGTACGCCTCCAGGGTGCGGGTCAGCTCGGTGCGCTGCTGGGCGTCGTAGTCCAGCACCGGGCCGATGGTGCTGTTCACGAACCCGTCGGTGTTGGGGTTGTCGGAGAGCAGGAGCCCCAGGAAGCCCAGGTCATGGGGTGACGCGGTGCCGCCGGTGCCGCCCAGCGCCGTCAGGGCGTCCAGGCAGCAACGGGCCTCCTGGTAGGTGCGGCTGATGGCCGACAGTTCCGTGACCGGTCCCGCCGTGCCCACGGTCACCGGGTGGTTGAGGGCCGAGGACAGCTCCTGCGACACGGCCCGGGCCGCGGGCCCCGGGTCGGTTCCGGGGAGCATCAGGATGATGCAGCCCTCGTCGACGCTCTTGAGGCCGGAGAGCTGGTGCGCGTAGGAGGAGGCCCAGATGACCGCCCGGCCCAGGGAGCCGCCTTCGGGGCGGGCGACCACCAGGACATGGGGGCCGTCGAGGTCCACGCCGAGCCGCTGGGCGCGTTCGGCGAGTTTGGCGGTCTGCAGCTCCCCGCCCTTGAGCAGGTCGTTGAACAGGTCGTCGCGGACCTGGCCCTCGGCCGCGGCCGCGCTGCGCTGCATCATCAGCAGGAGGGCGGCGACCTGGGCCACCAGGGCGAGGAGCTGGATCCGGTGGGCCGTGTCGGCCACCTCCTCCTCGGCGCGGGCGTACGGGATCAGGAGGAGCGTGCCGAGCATCTCCTGCCCCGCGACGGCCGGGGCGGTCCAGATGCCGCTCGACGACCGGACGGGCCGGCGCTCGGTGTGGGCGTCGAGGGAGGCGGCGCGGATCTCGCCCTCGTCGAGCTCCGGAAGGTCCCCGGGGGAGTTGAGGTTGCGTCCGGCCTGGTCGCGGATCACCAGGGTGCCGCCGAGCAGGGTGGAGGCCTCGGAGGTCAGGGCGTGCAGGCCGCCGCCGCCCAGCACCAGCTCGACCAGGCGGCTGTGGGTGTCCCGCAGGTGGATGGCGGCTGAGGAGGAACTCATGGCGCGCGAGGTGTTGAGCTCCAGCCCCGCGACCTCGTCCCGGACCCGGTCCAGCAGCCGGGTCTTCTCGATGGCGACCGCGGCGAGGTCGGCCAGCGAGCTCATCAGCGAGATCTCGTCCGGCTCGAAGTGGCGGATGCGCCGGCCCGCGACGTACAGGTTGCCCAGGTCGGACTCCGCGTGCCGCAGCGGGACCGCCATCAGCGCGTGGAGGCCCTCGGCCCGCACCACGTTGTCGATGACGTCGGAGTGGGCGAAGGAGGCGTCCTGGAGGTAGTCGGCCGTCCAGAAGGGCGCGGAGCGCTGCCGCGCCTGCTTGCCGACCCCGCCGGTCACGGGCACACCGAACCCCACGGTGATCGCCGAGGTGTGGCCGTCGGCGGCGCGGACGTAGGACTGCCGCTCCTCGAAGGCGTGGAAGGTCACCCAGGACATGTCGAGGCCCAGCAGCAGCCGGGCCCGCCGGGTGATCACCTTCAGCAGGGTGTCGAGGTTGTAGGGGAGGGTGAGGTCCCGGGCGGTGTCGACCAGGGCGCTCAGCCCCGCTTCGCGCTGCTGGCGTCGGGCGAAGAGCCCGCGGATGCTCAACGAGAGGTCCTTGGCCCGGGTGAGGCGGGCGAGCTCCTCCTCGTGGGCACCGGCCTCGCGGGCCTCGCGCACGATGCGCTCGAACTCCTCGGCGGGTGCCTCGCGGGCCAGCAGTTCGAGCATCTCGGCCATGTCCTGGTGCGGCGTTTTTATCTCCGGCATCCTCTTCGTCCCCCCTCGACGCGCGGCTTGGCGCATAACCCCATGTGAACGTAATGCGGTCGATCCCGCTGTTCAACGAGTCGTTGAAGCCAATAGTGCCAGGTCAGGCGGGTGGAGTGTGGCTGGATCACCACGCCTCGTGAGCGAAGCGGTTACCGCACCACCTTCTGGCCGGGCTCCATCTTGGGTAAACCTTTACTCAGCACCGTGACCAGGTGCCGCAGTTCGGTTGCCGACGAGGGGTCCGATGTTGAAGGTCCAGAGTTTCGAACGCTCGCTCCATCGCAGTCGCATGTCGTTGACGAGAGAGGACAGGCCGGAGGTCTTCTCCATGTGCGGACGCGAGTGGGATCTGCTCGACGAGGTGTTCGCGCCGGTCTTCTCCCCGTCGACCGGGATCGCGCTGGAGTTCCTGGACCTGGACGGGCGGCCGGGGCCCGCGCGCGGCGGGTCCTTCCTGGAGATCGGATGCGGCACCGGGGTCACGGCCGTGATGGCCGCCCTCGCCGGGCACGAGCACGTGGTCGCCTCGGACATCAACCCGCGGGCGGTGGAGAACGCGGCGGTCAACGCCGAACGGCACGGGGTGGACGGGCGGATGAGCGCCGTGCACAGCGACCTGTTCTCCGGCCTGACCGAGGGCGACCGGTTCGACACCATCTTCTGGAGCTCCAACTACGTGCTGGCCCCGGAGTCCTACGAGTACCAGTCGGTCCACGAGCGCGCCTACGTGGACGCCGGCTACCGGGCCCACCGCCGCTACATGGAACAGGTGCTGCGCTGGCTGACCCCGAACGGCTCCGGGCTGCTGCACTTCAGCGACCGGGGCGACGTGCCGGCCCTCCACCGGATCGCCGAGGAGTGCGGCCGGGAGCTGCGCACCCTGCGCACCCACCGGGTCCGCGAGGGCGAGTACGGGGACGACGTGGTCGAGCACATGCTGCTGGAAATCCTGCCCCGCGCGGCGGAGTGACGAGAGACCGACGTGCGCACCCTCCTGATCGACAACTACGACTCGTTCACCTACAACCTCTTCCACCAGATCACCGAGGTCGCCGGCCGGGAGCCCGAGGTGGTCCGCAACGACGATCCGCACTGGTGGACGCGGCGGCTCGCGGAGTTCGACAACGTCATCATCTCTCCGGGCCCCGGTACGCCCCACCGGGCGGCCGACCTGGGGATCTCCCGCGAGATCATCGAGCAGGCCGATCTGCCGCTGCTCGGGATCTGCCTCGGGCACCAGGCGATCGGACTGCTGCACGGCGCCACGGTGGGCCGGGCGCCCGAGCCCCGGCACGGCCGGATCTCCCCGGTCCTGCACGACGGCGAGGGCCTGTTCACCGGCGTGCCCTCGCCCATGGAGGTCGTGCGCTACCACTCGCTCGCGGTGACCGACCTGCCGCCCGAGCTGCAGGCCACGGCGTGGACCCCGGACGGGGTCCTGATGGGGCTGCGGCACCGGGACCGGCCGATGTGGGGACTGCAGTTCCACCCCGAGTCGATCTGCGGTGAGTACGGCGTGGAGCTCCTGCGGAACTTCGCCGAGCTGACCGGGACCCGGCGCGGGACCGGGCACGGGACCCGGCCGGGGGCGTCCGCCGCGCCGGTCCGGGCGGCCGCGCCCGGGCCCGCGCCCGCCGTCCCGGCGGAAGCCGTCCCGGCGGAAGCCGTCCCCGGTGCGCGCCGGCTGCGGGTGCTCGTACAGGAGCTGCCCACCGGCTGGGCCGACGAGACGGCCTACGACACGCTGTTCCGCGGCAATCCGTACGCCTTCTGGCTCGACAGCAGCCGCCCGGACGCCGGAGCGGGCCGCTTCTCGGTGATGGGCGACGCGTGGGGACCCCTGGCACGGGTGGCCCGCGCCGACGTGTGGAGCGGTACGGTCCGCGTGGACTCCGCGGCCGGTACCGAGATCGTCGCGGGCGCCTTCCTGGACTGGATCGACCAGGACCTGCGCGGCACCACCGCGGAGGTCCCCGCGCTGCCCTTCGACTTCGCCCTCGGCTGGACCGGCTACCTGGGTTACGAGCTCAAGGCCGAGTGCGGCGGCGACCTGGCCCACCAGTCGGAGGATCCCGACGCGACGATGGTCTTCGCCGACCGGGCGCTGGTCCTCGACCACCTCACCGGCACCACCCATCTGCTGGCACTGGCGGAGGAGGACGTGCCCGGGTCCTCGACCGCGGCACGGGGCCGGCTGGCCGCCATGGCCGGACGGCTCGCCCGGCTGCCGCAGGGCGAGCCCCTGCCGGCGCCCGCACCCGCGCCCGCGCGACTGGGCGAGATCCGCCTGCGCCACGACCGCGACGCCTATCTGGACCTGATAGCCGAATGCCAGGAGCAGATAGCGGCGGGCGAGACCTACGAGGTCTGCCTCACCAACATGGCGGAGCTGAACGGACGGCTGGACCCCTGGTCCGGATACCTGCGCCTGCGCCGCACCAGCCCGGCACCGTTCGGCGCGCTGCTCCAGTTCGAGGGCCTCGGCGTGCTGAGCTCCTCGCCCGAGCGGTTCCTGCGGATCTCCCGGGACGGCCTGGTCGAATCGAAGCCGATCAAGGGAACCCGCCCGCGCGGGGCCACGGCCGCCGAGGACGCCGAGCTGGTGGCGGACCTGCTGAGCAACGAGAAGGACCGGGCCGAGAACCTGATGATCGTGGACCTGGTCCGCAATGATCTCGGGCGCTGCGCCGAGCCGGGCTCCGTGGAGGCCGACGAGATATTCCGCGTCGAGAGCTACGCCAGCGTCCACCAGCTGGTGAGCACCGTGCGGGCGCGCCTGCGCTCCGACAGCAGCGCCGTGGACTGCGTCCGCGCGGCGTTCCCCGGGGGTTCCATGACCGGGGCGCCCAAGATCCGGACCATGCGGATCATCGACCGGCTCGAAGGAGGACCGCGCGGGGTGTACTCCGGTGCGATCGGGTACTTCTCGCTCTGCGGCGCCGCCGATCTGAGCATCGTGATCCGCACGGCCCTGGTCACCGAGGACCGGGTCCGCTACGGCGTGGGCGGGGCCGTCATCGCGCTCTCCGACCCCGAGGCGGAGTTCGAGGAGACGGCGGTCAAGGCCACCCCGCTGCTGTCGCTGGCCGAGGCCCGCTTCCCGGGCCGGCGGGGGGAGAGGCTCAGGACCTGAGCCTCCAGGAGTCCTGGAGGCGGGCGATGTGCACCGCCTCCAGGGCCCGCGCGACCTCGGGCATCCGGATCCCGAGCCCTTCGAGGGCCTCCAGCGCGCGGCGGCCCTCCTCGTGCGCGCCCAGGAGGGTGTCGCCGCGCAGCTCCCCGTCCAGCGCGGCCGTTTCCAGGACCTTGGGGGAGACCGCCTGGGCGGTGTTCCACCCGATGAGCGCGCTGACGTGCCGGGGCCCCGCGGTGGTCCACAGGAGCCCCGGAGGTGTGGCCCCGGCGGCCTGGAGCACCTTCCACCAGCTGGTGGTGAGCCGCTGCTCCCGTACCCGGTACACCGCGCGCGCGACCGCCAGCGCCGCCGTGTCGCGGGCCCGGGCCGTGCGCGGGGCGGGGCCCGGCAGCGCTGCCAGCCGGGCGTTGACCTCGGCATCGAGCACGCCCACCGGTACCGAGGCCGTGGCCATGATCCCCCGGAGGTCCAGTCCGGCGGCCAGCGCCCGCTCCATGCCGGAGAGGCAGGCGCCCAGGGCCTGCTCGTACCTCTCGGCCGAGAAGACCAGGCAGACCTCCACGCTGATGCCCAGCGCCAGGCAGTCCTCGAGCGCGAGGAGACCGGCCCGGGTCGCCGGAATGCGCGTCAGCAGGTTCGGCCGCCCCACGTCGGCGTGCACCTGGCGGGCCGCGGCCACCAGGGCCTTCGCCGCGTGGGCGGTGTGCGGATCCACCGGTACGGACACCCGGCCGTACCGGCCCGCGCTCGCGACGAAGAGGCCCTGGAGGGTGTCGCAGGACCGGCGGGGGGGGGGGGGGGGGGGGGGGGGGGGGGGGGGGGGGGGGGGGGGGGGGGGGGTGGGGGGGGGGGTGGGGTGGCGAGAACGCCCAACGCCGGGCGCGCG